>NZ_CP022387.1:314594-629188 GCF_002302635.1 Capnocytophaga stomatis | reverse complement strand
ACGCTGTTTTAGAAGATAAGGTGATTTTCAATAATTTAGGCTTAGCAATTATTGACGAACAGCATCGCTTTGGAGTAGCACAACGCTCAAAACTTTGGAGGAAAAATCACATTCCGCCGCATATTTTGGTAATGACCGCCACGCCAATTCCTCGAACGCTGGCAATGAGCGTGTATGGCGATTTGGATATTTCGGTGATTGATGAGTTGCCACCAGGCAGAAAGGCAATAAAAACGATTCATCAATTTGAAAATAACAGAACAAAGGTGTACGAATTTGTTAAAAGTGAGATTGACAAAGGCAGGCAAGCTTATGTGGTATATCCTTTGATTGAAGAATCGGAAGTGCTTGATTTTAAAAATCTTAATGAAGGTTATGAATATATTTCGAGTAGCTTTCCGTTGCCAAAATACAGAGTTTCAATAGTTCACGGGAAATTGAAGCCAGCCGAAAAAGATGCTGAAATGGAAAAGTTTGTAAAAGGTGAAACTCAAATAATGGTTGCGACAACAGTGATTGAAGTGGGAGTAAACGTGCCAAATGCTTCGGTGATGGTTATAGAAAGTGCGGAACGTTTTGGGCTTTCACAATTGCACCAATTGCGTGGACGTGTAGGAAGAGGAAGTGAGCAAAGTTATTGTATATTGATGACTGGCAATAAGTTAGGAAGTGATACACGTACTCGAATAGAAACGATGGTTAATACGAATGACGGATTTGAAATTGCTGAGGTAGATTTAAAGTTGAGAGGGCCGGGAGATTTGATGGGAACTCAACAAAGTGGAGTTTTATCCTTGAAGATTGCCGATATTGTAAAAGATCAAGATTTACTTAAAATCGCTCGTTATCAGGCAATTGATTTGCTGAAATCCGATGCTAATTTAGAGAAACCAGAAAATAGAATGGTGGCTTATACGCTATATCAATTACATAAACATAAAAATATCTGGACGCATATTTCCTAAGAAAAGTTTAATTTTTGATAATCGGAAAGATAAATAGGGAAAGATACTGAAATAAAAAAACTCCAAAGTATGAAACTTTGAAGCTTTTGTGGGTCCTACTGGATTCGAACCAGTGACCCTCTGCTTGTAAGGCAGATGCTCTGAACCAGCTGAGCTAAGAACCCTAAAGAATAACATTAAAAAAATTCTAATCAAGTGGGTCCTACTGGATTCGAACCAGTGACCCTCTGCTTGTAAGGCAGATGCTCTGAACCAGCTGAGCTAAGAACCCCAATGATATGAAAAAATTCGACTAAGTGGGTCCTACTGGATTCGAACCAGTGACCCTCTGCTTGTAAGGCAGATGCTCTGAACCAGCTGAGCTAAGAACCCTTAGTGCTTTATTGCGGGTGCAAATATAGCACAACTTTTTTAAATTACAAATTTTTAATCGTTTTTATTTTCTAAAACAGAAACAAAGTGATTTTTCGTGTTCTTAATAATACTGATTATTAGGGTTTTTTGTTTAGGAACAAACTTCTTTAATTCGTTTTATAGCCTCACGAAGTTCTTTTTCAGAAGCAGCGTACGAAATTCGGATGCATTTATCATCTCCGAAAGCCTCGCCTGTAACGGTTGCCACTCCGGCTTCTTCCAGTAAATAAAGTGAAAAATCGGAGGCAGAATTGATAGCTTTTCCGCGTAATGTTTTTCCGAAGAAATATGAAATATCAGGAAAAACGTAGAAAGCTCCTTCAGGAACATTTAATTTGAATCCTTTTACATCGCTCAGCAAATCTAAAACCAAATCACGACGTTTTTTAAATTCATCAATCATATATTGAATTTTGCTTACAGGAGCTTTTACAGCAGCAATTGTAGCCCGTTGAGCGATGGAATTTGCTCCGCTGGTAATTTGTCCTTGCATTTTCGTACACGCTTTGGCAATCCATTCGGGAGCACCAATGTAACCGATACGCCATCCTGTCATAGCAAATGCTTTCGATACGCCATTAACAGTGATGGTTCTGTCGTACATCCCGTCAATTTCAGCGAAACTTGTATGATTTCCTACAAAATTGATATGTTCGTAAATTTCATCAGAAAGGATAAAAATATTTGGGTATTTTCGAAGTACTTTTGCTAAGCCTTCCAATTCTTCCCGACTATATACCGAACCACTTGGATTACAAGGCGAATTGAACCAAACCATTTTTGTTTTTGGTGTGATGGCTGCCTCAAGTTGTTCCGGAGTGATTTTAAAATCATTTTCGATGGTAGTATGAACTTCAACCGGAACGCCTTCTGCAATTTTTACGATATCTTTATAACTTACCCAGTAAGGTGCCGGAAAAATCACCTCATCGCCGGCATTTATCATTACCAAAGCTACATTCGCCAAGCATTGTTTTGCTCCGGTTGAAACACTGATTTGTGAAGGCTTGTAAATCAAATTGTTATCACGTTTGAATTTCTCACAAATAGCTTCTTTCAAATCAGCATATCCATCCACGGGAGAATATTTGCTGTAATTTTGGTTAATAGCCTTAATAGCAGCTTCTTTAATGAAGTCAGGAATATTAAAATCGGGTTCGCCCAAACTTAGCCCGATGATGTCTTTTCCTTGCGATTTCAGCTCACGTGTCTTTGCCGCCATAGCCAATGTGGCAGAGGTTTCCATATTGTTAATTCGGTCAGATAAAAATTGTTGCATAATTTAAAATATTAGTCTTAAAGTCGCAAAGTTACGTAATTTTTTAAAGTATTTATTTAAAAACATATCAAAAAATTAATACTTTTGCGTTTAGTTTTTTGCAGAAATAATTTAGGTAAGAAAAATCAAAAACACGAAATCTTTTGCCAAATTATATTCTTCTTTTTTAAAATAAATCAAATGGAACTTATCAGCAAATATTTCAAGAACTTAACAGAAAAACAAATCGCTCAGTTTGAAAAATTGAAACCTGTGTATGAGCAGTGGAATGCCAAAATAAATGTGATTTCCAGAAAGGATATGGACTTATTTTACGAGCGACACGTTTTGCATTCGTTGGCAATAGCAAAGGTAATGCCCTTTCTTCCTGATAGTGAAGTTCTTGATGTGGGAACGGGAGGCGGTTTTCCGGGAGTTCCGTTGGCGATTCTGTTTCCGCAGACAAAATTTACTTTGGTTGATTCTATCGGGAAGAAAATAAAAGTAGTGGAAGAAGTTTGTAAAGAGCTTGATATTGATAATGTTACGTCAATTAATAGTCGTGTGGAGCAAATCGATAAAAAGTTTGATTTTGTTGTAAGTAGGGCTGTGACGCAAATGCCTGAATTTGTGAAGTGGGTGAAAGGAAAGATAAAGAAAAGTTCGAAACATTCGTTGGATAATGGGATTTTATACTTGAAAGGAGGCGATTTAACTGAGGAGTTGGCCTCTTTTAAAAATGTACATTTGTACGAAATATCTGATTTTTTTTCGGAAGAATTTTTTCAAACCAAAAAAGTAGTTTACCTTAAAAATTAAAATTTTATGAATCAAGAACAACAAAAAAATATTGTAAAGCAAATATTTGATGGTGTGAAATTTGTCTTCGAAGCAAAGAAGAATCAATACAAAGGTGAAAAACCATATTCAAAGTGTCGTATTCAGGAAGGATATTTTGATTATTTGCGAATTTCAGTCTTAAAAAACGAAGTTAAATATTCGCTTTATGATTTTAGTTGGGATTCTTATGAACATAAATTGAAAATTTCCGAATTAGATAGCATTTTTAAAGCTGATTTTGCTATTATTGCAAAAGAAATTGCGGAAAAAGTACAACATTTTTTCTTGGATTCAACAAATCAACCTCTTTTTCAATATAAATTAAGATTGATTTTGGACTTTGAAAGCAAAATGAATGATGTAAACGGAAAACCTTTACTTTTAGCTGACCGAATTTATTCTGAAACTTTCTATTTTGAGGACATCAATCGTAAAACAGAACTTCAAAATGTACTGAAAGATTATATTCAAAAGTTAGTTTTTGAATCAAAAATAAAGGTAAAAAACGAACGTGAAGTTAGAGTTCTCTGTGATCATTTAACTGATTTTGGTTTGATGGAATGTTCGGAAAGTGAAACCATAGAAATCATTGAAAAATTATTTGGAATAATGCAACTTTCTGAAAATAAATCTCTTTTTTCCGATTTTAAAAGTAGTATCATTTTTAATTTAAGAGAATGGTCGGAAAAGGAATTTTTACCTCTGTATTGTGATGTAGTGGGCAATGATTGGAGTAAGGAATATGTACTGAAAAAAGATTTTTCGTTTGAAAACATAAATGAAAATAAGCTGGAACTTTATGTGTATCAGGCATATTTGAAAATAAAACATAAAGACGGTTATGTTCAGTTTGCTCAGCAAGAATTGCAACGTGCAGCTAAAGATTTTGGTTCGGTAAAAGCTCAAATGTATCTCAAAAAAGGAACAGGAACGCTTCCCGATTCACTCATTTATTTTAAGGATACAGACTTGGAATGCAAAGCTAACGATGTATTTGCACAAGTGGAAATTAAATTGAAAAACGAAACTGCTGATAGTTATGGCAAAGCACTTGATTTTTTGATTAAATTGCTAAAAGGAGGATTTTCAGAGAGTTATTACATCAAGTTTTCGTCCAAAGGAGAGAAGAAATTTTTGCCGATTAAGGGGCTTGCCAAGTCTGCCACACACCGATTTTTTGCTCAAGCTCTTCAATTTGCCGAATTGTATCCGAAGTTAGAACAATACGCTCAAACAGCAATGAAAGAGTTTGAATGGTATGAAGATGTTGAGGAAGGTGAAAAAAGTTGTATGCCAGGTTCTTATGTCGTTTTTGGCTTAGGATTGCAAAGCGAAAAATATTTTCCGTTAGTAAAAAAATATCTTGATGTGGTTGATGATGAACATCAGTTGGTGCATTATGATTTTCTGGAGGCATTTATTGAAAAGTGGGGAATTACAGAAAAATCGTTACCTATTATTTGTAAAGGAGCTTTGTCGGGGCAATTTCAAAAACCTTTCAAAAATATTTCAAAACAAATGAAAGAAGAATATAAAGAATTGATAGATAGTTTTTTATTGAAACGAAAACCTCACGAAAAAGAAATTATTGAATATATGATTTTTGGAAAAAGAAGATAAAGCAACGGAAAACTTTGTAGTTTCAGAAAAAAGTATTACTTTTGCCCCTTGAATTTTTAATATATAATAATAAACTTATGAATCATTACGAAACTGTTTTCATTTTGAATCCCGTTTTATCTGAACAACAGATAAAGGAAGCAGTAGAAAAGTTTGAAAATTTTCTTACAGCAAGGGGAGCAGAATTTGTAGCAAAAGAGAATTGGGGCTTGAAAAAATTGGCTTACCCTATCCAAAACAAAAAAAGTGGTTTCTATCACTTGTTTGAGTTCAAAGTAGCTGGTGAAGTTATTGATGCTTTTGAATTGGAATTCAGACGTGACGAGCGTGTAATGCGTTATTTAACAGTGAAATTGGACAAACACGCTGTTGCGTGGGCTGAAAAAAGAAGAGTAAAGTTGAACACTAAAAAAGCGTAAGGAAATGTCAATCGAACAACAAGCAAAAGGAAAAAAAGATGGAGAAATTAAGTATTTAACTCCATTAAACATAGACACTTCAAAACAAAAAAAATACTGTCGCTTTAAAAAATCAGGAATCAAGTACATCGATTACAAAGATGCTGATTTCTTGTTGAAATTTGTGAACGAACAAGGTAAATTGTTACCAAGAAGACTTACAGGAACTTCTTTGAAATATCAACGTAAAGTTGCTGTTGCTGTGAAAAGAGCACGTCACTTAGCATTAATGCCTTACGTAGCAGATTTATTAAAATAATAAAAAGGAGTAGATACTATGGAGATTATATTAAAACAAGACGTACAAAACTTAGGTTTTAAAGACGATGTCGTAACAGTGAAAAATGGTTACGCTCGCAATTACTTAATACCACAAGGATTCGCAATTTTAGCTACTCCATCGGCTAAAAAAGTATTGGCTGAGAACTTGAAACAAAGAGCTTACAAAGAGCAACATATCGTTGATGAGGCTAAAAAAGTAGCTAAATCATTAGGTGCTTTGACAATGAAAATCATTGCAAAAGTAGGTTCAGGAGATAAATTGTTTGGATCAATCAATAATTCTGACTTAGCAGAAGAATTAGCAAAAGCAGGTCACGCAATTGATAAGAAATTTATCACAATTGCAGGTAATACAATCAAAAGAACAGGAAAATATACAGCTTCTATCCGTTTGCACAGAGAGGTTGTTGTCGATTTCCCGTTTGAGGTTGCTGCTGAAATTCAGAAAGTTGAAAAACCAGCTGAGAAACCTGTTGAAAAATCAGAAGAAAAAACAGAAAACGAATAAGAGTATTATTTAGTTAATATCAAAAAAACACCTACAAGTATTTGTTTTGTAGGTGTTTTTTGGTTTTTAGTCAATTTTGAAAAAAGTTTCCAATTCTTTGAGTGTTTCTTCAGAAGTTTGGATATCTTTAACAATTAGCCCTTTGTTTAAAACTACAATTCGGTCTGAAACTTCTACGGTATGCAGTAAATCGTGGCTCGAAATAAGGATTGTAACTTCTTTATTTTCAGTTAATTCTTTAATCATTTTTTTAAGTCGAATTTGAGTGGTAGGATCTAAATTAGCGAAAGGTTCATCAAGAATGATAACCTGAGGATTCCCGATGAGAGAAGCGATTATTCCTACTTTTTTCTGATTTCCTTTGGATAAATCTCTCAAATATTTTTGTTTTCCTAAAATTTCGTCGTTAAAAAAATCGCTGTATTTTTGGATATGGTTGTCAATATCTGCTTTATTTTGCCCGCGAATTTCTCCTATGAAATAAAAATATTCTTCTGCGGTTAAGTATCCGATTAGGAAACTTTCATCAATAAAAGCTGATGTGAATGGTTTCCAATTTTCACTGATATTGACCTGAATTCCATTATTTGTAATATTGCCAGTTGTGGGCTGAATAAGGTCGAGCAATAAACTGAAAAAAGTTGTTTTTCCGGCACCGTTGTTCCCAACAAGACCAAAACTTTCTCCTTTTTTTATGGTCAAATCAGGAATGTTGAGTACAGTTGTGCCACCGTATGTTTTGCTAAGATTTTTTACTTCAATCATATTTTGTAATTTTTATGAGATGATAATTAAAGGTTGATTCTATTCTAACTTACTGAATTTCTTTGAATCCGCTTATGGCGATGTATTTTCTTGATTTATATTTCTTTACAATGATGTTCATAAAATAATTTCTGAAAACCAGACCTATGATTCCTATCAAACCAAGAACTATGGAAGCAATCGTATTATCAAAGAAAATACTAACAACAAGCCATAAAATTATGGGAATGAGTAGTATAGGTAACGAAACAATCCACTGTGCCATTCCTGTACCTTGATAATTTCCAAAACCACGTTTATCCAAATCGATACGTTTTTTGTTATAAGCTCCTAAGAAAAGAACGGAAGGAACTCCAATTCCAATATTGTAAAGAGCACAAGATGTGTTGATTAGAAAAATATGTTTGCCGAAATAAATGTAAGGAGTTGAAATGATAAATGCAATAATAATTGAAAAATAGAACAATACAGCCTTTGAGTTTAAATATTGCTTTAATGAGATGTTTTGTGACATTAGCATCGAATAATATGCACTGTCCCAGGCGGGTACGAATTGTCCGAAATTAATCAAAAATGTTCCCGTTACGAAAATGCCAACAAAAACATAAAAATATTGCGTATCTTTAAAAGATGGATTTGGATAAAATATCAAGCCATAAAACACGAAAATCAGGCAAGTCCAAAAAACAGATTTGGTGCGTTTGTTACGCCAAATGAGTTTTAAGTCAAGTTGTAAGAAAGGAGCAATATTTCCAAATCGTTTTAGCCATTCAAAGTTTGATGTACTGACTTTCTCGGTTTTTCCTTTTAGGGCGGAATCCAGATATAAAGTTTTTGATAAGTTATTGAAATTCAGTGTGTAAATTCCTAAAGTTGATATTATAGGAATAACAGCCAAAAAAGGATAATCAAGCAATAAATTGAATGATTTTCCAATAAATTTCGTGGTGCTAAATATGTTGAAATATTCTAAAGCTATGAGAATCAGAATGCTTCTTGCATAAGGAAGTAAATCTTTTAGATTTTCACCAAATTTTTTAATCAAAATGAAATTTGTGAAATTTGCTAAAAAAACCAGTGCAAACATTGCAATCCACCAACAAAAAACGGTTAGAAACGAATAATCTTCTGAAAAAATAACCCATATTCCAAACGGAATAAAAATTAAAGGTGCAAACAGATTAAAAGGAGAAAAAATGGTTTTTGCAAGTACGTAGTGAATGATTTTATTGCGATGTATATTGTTTATTAACAAAGGTTTAATGTTCATAACAGGCAACGATTGAAACATAAAACGAATTGTTAATTCCCACAAAAGCCAAATCGCAATAAAATTGTTAAAAACGTGCATTGGTTGTTGTTGTGGAAAAGTCTCTTTCAAAACAGGATAAATGGTGATTCCTATTAAAAGAGCGGCACTCAGAAAGTAAATAGCGACAAAAGCCATAAAAATCTTCAAAGCAAGGCTTCTCCCAAAACTTGCCGAACGCGTGAAAGATTTCCATTCGAGGGTTAAAAAATATTTAAACATAAAAATATTATATTAAAATATGTAAAAGACAAATGTAAATAAAAATTTGAATAAAATGCTTTTCAACAGGAAAAAATATATTCGGAGCCGTTGCGGTTTTTGTTCAATATGCACTCGGATTTATAAAATTTCTTTTCAGTTTAACAAGATTAAAAATTTTGGACAGCAAACGGCTGTTGATTTTTATATTTCACAGTAAAGGTTTAGGGCTAAATGCAGTTATTACTTTAATTCTTTGAATTTTTCAACATTATCTTCTATATTTGTGGGATAAAAAATAAATTTAATTTCAAATGAAAAAAATAGCATTATTTATTGCTTTCGGAACTTTTTTTACAGTTTCGGGACAAGACAATCTGATTAACGCAGTAGCTGGAAATCAGAGTGAAAAGTCGGGATTTAAGTTTACACCCGTGATTAATCTGGAACGAATGGAAGTGAAAGACCAAGGAAGTAGTGGCACGTGTTGGAGCTATGCTGGGGCTTCTTTCTTGGAAAGTGAGATGAGCCGAATGGGGAAAAAACCTGTGGATTTGGCTGAAATTTTTACAGCGAGAAACACATACATCGAAAAAGCCAAGCAATATGTACGCTTTCACGGAAATTTGGACTACGGCGATGGAGGCGAACTGCACGACATTATTAATATGTACGCAAAATACGGAGCTGTACCCCAGTACATTTATTCGGGCTTGAACTACGGAACTACACGCAACAACTTTTCTGAAATGCAAGCCGCTCTGAAAGGTTTTTTGGAAGGATTGGTAAAACGTCCTAAGATTAAAAACCTGACTCCGAATTGGGAAAAAGCCTTTACCGCAGCCATTGATGCGTATCTGGGTGAAGTTCCTGAAACATTTTTATTCGGAAATAAAAAGTACACACCACAAACTTTTGCCAAAGAAGTGGTAGGCATCAATCCTGATGACTATATCGAAATGCTTTCATATGAAGACCAACCAAAATACAAAAACGTACTGATGGCTGTGCCTGACAATTGGAGTTTTGACCAAGCTTACAATGTTCAAATGACTGATTTTGTAAAAATTATAGACAATGCATTGAAAAAAGGGTTTACCATTGCTTGGGCTTCGGACGTGAGTGAACGTTATTTCAGTTGGAAAAACGGAGTGGCATTCGTTCCCGAAAAAAACTGGGAAGAAATGACTATGGAAGAACAAAAAACATTGTTCGACAATCCTCCAATGAAAGAAAGAAATATCACTAAAGAAATGCGTCAGAAAGCATTTGATAATTATGAAACTACCGATGACCACGCAATGCACATCGTTGGGCTTGCTAAAGACCAAAACGGAAGAGAATACTACATCGTGAAAAATTCGTGGGGAGTAAGCAACGACCATCAAGGATATTTGTACGTGACTAAAGCTTTCGTTACCTACAAAACTACGGCTATAATGCTTCATAAAGATGGTGTTCCTGCTGATGTTTTGAAGAATTGGAAAAAATAATCAAGGATATGAAAAAAATTATTTCATTAATGCTCGTTTCTTCAATGAGTTACTTAACAGCACAAGAAAATCTGACATATCAAAAACCGTCAGAAGAAATTTTGCAATTAGCTGATTTTGAAAGAGCTCCATCGGTTATGATGAATAACCAACGTACGTGGATGGTTTTCAGCTATCGTTCTACCTACTTAAGTTTGGAGCAGTTAAATCAAGAGGAAATCCGCTTGGGAGGTTTGCGTATGAACCCGAATATAAATGCCTCAAGTAGTTTGACTTACATCAATAATTTGAAGGTACAAAAAGTAGGAACGAAACAAGCTCAACAAGTGAAAAATTTGCCTGAAAATGCAAAAATTGCTTTCGTGAGTTTTTCTCCTGATGAAAAGAAAATGTCCTTTACTCACACAACTGAAAAAGGTTTGGAGCTATGGATACTTGATTTAGAGACTGCTACGGCAAGAAAGCTGAGCTCTACCTTGTTGAATGCCAATTTTGGAACGCCTTACACTTGGTCTCCTGATGGTTCTTACTTGCTTGTCAGAACGTTGATTGCCAATCGTCCTGCGTTGCAAAATGAAGCTAAAAGTGTTCCGAAAGGTCCTATTGTTTCAGTGGGAAGCGGCAAAGTTTCACAAAACAGAACGTACCAAGATTTGTTAAAAAATAAAATAGACGAGTTTAATTTTGAAGTTTTGGTTACTTCCGAGCTTAAAAAAATAAATTTGAATGGAGAAGAAAATTCTTTCAAAGGTGCGGGAATGTATCTTTCCGAAAATTTTTCTCCTGATGGAAAATATTTGCTGATAACTGAGCTTAAAAAACCATTTTCGTACATCGTTCCTTATCACAGATTTCCGAGAGAATCAAAGGTTTATGATGCTCAGAGACAAGAAGTTGCTAAAGTGAATAGCTTGCCATTGATTGAAAATATGCCAAAAGGATTTTCTTCAACGTACCAAGGAAAACGCTTTATGACTTGGCGTGCGGATAAGCCACATACGTTGTACTTTGTTGAGGCTCTGGATGGTGGAGACCAAAATCAGGAAGCCGATTTCCGCGATGAGGTTTTTCAGTGGGAAGCTCCTTTTGCTCAAGCTCCGGTTTCTTTAATAAAATTGAAACAACGTTTTCAGTCCGTTATTTGGGGAGATGAGGAAAATACATTGGTGTACGAGTCTTGGTATGATACACGAAATCAGAAAACTATTTTGTTGAATTTGAAAGAAAATACACAAAAAGTTATTATCGACAGAAATTCACAAGATGTTTATAACGACCCAGGTTTTCCTCAAATGATTAAAAATCAATGGAATAGATATGTTCTTCAAATTCAAAATGGAAAAACATATTGGTTAGGAGATGGTTACACTAAAGAAGGACAGTTTCCTTTCCTTGATGAGTTGGATTTGAGAACCTTGAAAAAGAATCGTTTGTACACATCAAAGTTGAAAAATCAGCAAGAAGAAATCATCGAACTTCTGGATACTAAAAAAGGTGATTTACTCGTTAGCATACAATCAGCGACGGATTATCCGAATTACTACATAAAAAATTACAAAAAAGGGAAAGCCACACAGCTTACTTTCTTCAAAAATCCGTTTGAATCATTGAAAGGCATTCATAAAGAAGTAATTAACTACACTCGGAAAGATGGTGTTGCCCTTAGCGGAACGTTGTATCTTCCTAAAAATTACGACTTTAAGAAGAAAGAAAAATTACCTTTACTCATTTGGGCGTATCCTCGCGAATATAAAAGTAAAGACACAGCCGGGCAAAGTACGGCAAATCCTAATGAATTTACATATCCGCATTATGGGTCGTTTATCTATTGGGTTACAAAAGGTTATGCTGTTTTGGACGATGCGGCTTTCCCAATTGTAGGCGAAGACACTCAAGAACCTAACGATACTTTCATTGAGCAATTGGTAGCCAACGGAGAGGCTGCAATTGATGCATTGGATAAATTAGGGTACATTGACCGTAAAAGAGTAGCCGTAGGAGGGCATTCTTACGGAGCGTTTATGACAGCTAACTTATTGACTCACTCTGATTTATTTGTTTGTGGAATTGCCAGAAGCGGTGCTTACAACCGTACACTAACGCCTTTCGGTTTTCAGTCTGAACAGAGAAATTATTGGGATTCTCCGGAAGTTTACAACACAATGTCACCATTTATGAACGCTCATAAAATGAAAAAGCCATTGTTGTTAATTCACGGTGCGGCGGATAATAACTCAGGAACATTTACTTTTCAAACCGAACGTTATTTCCAAGCACTCAAAAATTTGGGAGCTCCGGTGCGTATGGTGCTTTTACCGCTGGAAAGCCACGGATACAGAGCAAAAGAAAGTGTCCTACACACGCTTTGGGAACAAGATAAATTTTTGGAAGAAAATTTGAAAAATAGCAAATAATTTTCTGTAAATCAGTAATGTTTTGAAACTTTGGTTATGTGTTTTGTATGGCCAAAGTTTTTTTATTTTTTGATTTTGCGGAACATCATTGTTAAATCTTCGGAAAGCTTGAATTTCCAAAGTACAAAACCGCAGAAAATCAGAATGATACCTGATTTTAAAACGATATTCCAAATTGGATTGAAAGGAAAATCCCAAAAGTAGAAGCCAAACACAGTGATTAATCCGAATAAAGTGATTTTCAAAGTTTCTGAGTAAAAAGGACTTAGTCTATATTTGGAATATATAAACGACAACTTCAAAATGTTATAAACGGAAAAGGCACATAACGTTGCAAGTCCGGCGCCGTTAATTCCATATTCCGGTATTAGCCAGATATTCAGTATGATAGTGCAAAATGTTAGAAATACACCAAAATACAAAACTGTTCTGTAATAAACCGAATTAAACAAAATAGCATTGTTGATGCCTACTAAAGCATCAAAAAGTTTTACAATAGAAATTAGAATTAGTACAGTGATTCCGTTAATGTATTCTTTATCAGGAAGTAAAGTGTAGAATTGCTTTGCGTTGGAAATAATCAGAATGAAGATAATAACGCTTGTTAAATAGATGTTTACAGTGCTTTTCTTGTAGAGTTCATCAAGCTGGGAAGTTTCATTTTTGTTGAGAAATTGAGCGACTAAAGGGCTTACAATCTGATACATAGCTCGGTAAGGTATGGCGATAACCGTTGCGGTGAAAATAGCCACATTGTAAATAGCTATTTGTGAAATGGGCAAGTATTGGTTAATCATAAATTTATCAATATCCATTAGCAAACTTGCTACCGACCCTGACAAAATGCTAAAAAGACTGTATTTCAAAATCTCATTGTTATTTTTTGGCAAACCAAAGTAAAAAGTAGGGCGTTTTATGTGAAAAGCAGAAAGAGCCATAAGAGCCATTCGTAATGAGTAAACTCCAAAAACTCCATACATAAACTGCTTAAAATCAATAATGTTGAAATAAAACAGAATTAAAAGCAACGTAATTCCGATACGCTGAAAAACTTCTTTTAGAAAATTTCCGAAAACTGTTTTAAGCTGAACTCTTGCCCACGAATAGCAAATTTCAAAATAAGCCATCGCAATTGAAGTGATAAAAATCAAAAAAACATAATCACCAACAATTTCATTTTTACCAGAAAGCCATTTTACAATCTGTTCGTGTGCCAGAATTCCCACAACACTCAAAGGTAAAATCATCAGTAGGGGCAAGGCAAAAAGCATAAAATTGAACTTTGATAATTCCTCAGATTCTTTATAGGAAGAGTAAAAGCGAATAAAAGTGTTGTGAACACCGAAAGCTATCAGCGGAGAAAGAATAGTTGCGGTGGAGGTGACGTAGCCTACCAATCCGTATTCTTCTTTTGAAAGAAAATATACGAACAGAAAAAGTGTATTGATAGCTCCGAAAGCAAAACCAAGATACGTGGTTAAGATGTTTTTTACCGATTGCCGAAAAACGATGCCCATTTTTAAAGAATTACCTTGCAAAAGTAATAAAAACTGTAAAAAAGATATTGATGATAAACAAAAAAGGTCGGATTACCCGACCTTTTTTATTACAATATTGTTTAAATCTTAGAAGTAAACGTTGAACAACAATGAAGCTACTCCAATTCCGTTTTCCCCTCCAAAACCGAAACTAAAAACGCTTGTTTTGTTTCCGGCTGCATCTTTACTTGATTGGTGACCGATTCCAACAGAGTAAGAATACTGAGCTCCCAAAGCAACTTTAGGGAAAATGAAATACTCAGCACCTACAAACCCTTGAGCACCAAGAGCAAAGCTGAAAGCGTCTTTTTGAGGAACTCCGAATCCTAAAAGAGCATCAGCTCCGTAGAATCCTTGCAAACGTGTAGAACCTTTTCTCCACTCTTTTCCGTATCCTACTGCAAGTCCGAAAGCTGTTGTAGCATCAACGTCTTTTGGTTTTGCATAATTGAAAATGAAGTTAGCAGTGTAACGGTCAGCAGTGTTATCACTTGTCATTTTTTTACCTAAGAAAGAGTGTCCTTTGTCAAATCCAGGAACAGCGAAAGTTTCATTTTTTCCGAAAGCAGAACCACCAAACTCATTGTTAGTATTGCTATTGAAAGCATTACCGATGAATTTCAAAGCGTTTCCTGCATTGAAACCAAATGACCAATCACCTTCTTTTGGAAGATATTCTTCTCCCTTAGAAGAAACTAACTCTTGTGCAGAAGCAGCTCCGAAAGCGAAAACTGCAGCCAATGATAAAATAATCTTTTTCATCTTTGATATAAAATTAAAATTAGTGGGGGCAAAACTAAACAAATATTTTTAACAAACAAGAAAAAATGATTTAATTTTATTATGTTAATATGTTATATTATTGATAATAAGTTGTTTATAGTTGTTTTATGGATTCGGTTTTAACAAAAGAATCAGTAAAAAGCACGATATTTTGCTATATTTTCTCTAAAAACCTTGGTCATTTTTTTTAAATTTTACCATATTCTTTTCGTATGTAAGGCTTCTAAAATTATAATAATCACTTCATTTTTAGGTTTTTGAGTTGGTACTGTCTGTTCCTTGAATGATATTTTGATAATTGATTTATAAAAAAACAGTACTATGTATTGCATAGTAATATTTATTGTTATATATTTGCCCTAACAAAATACCTTATTATATATGGAGACGATAAACACAGAAAAAACCAAAACACAGATGCGCAAAGGCATACTGGAGATGTGTATTCTTTCCATTATCAGCAAAAATCAGGAGGCGTATGTTTCTGACATTATTGAGGCTCTGAAATCGGCTGATATGATTGTAGTTGAGGGAACATTGTATCCGCTTTTGACACGGCTTAAAAACGAAAAACTGCTCGACTACAATTGGAAAGAATCCACCTCGGGACCTCCCCGAAAGTATTACGTACTGACCGATAGCGGGCATATCTTTTTGCAAGAAATCGTGAAATCGTGGCAAGAACTACAAACAATGGTTAATAAAATTATTTAGTTATGGACAAGACACACAATATCAGTTTGGGCGGATTTTCATTTTTGATTGAAGACAAAGCCTATCAAGAACTTTCAAAATATTTGAACGAAGTACGCAAATCACTCGGAAATACTTCCGATACCGATGAAATTATTTACGATGTGGAGCAACGTATGGCGGAACTGCTAAAATCCGAAATGAAGGGTAGGGAAGTGGTTGTAAGCCAAGATGTTGCTTACTTGATTGGCGTTTTAGGACGACCTGAACAGTACGTTGATGAGGACGAAGAAATTCAGCAAGAAACAAAATTTGGTACAACTCAAAAGCAAAACCGAGTAGTTGAATTCTTCCGACATAAAAAGTTATACAGAGATTTGGAAAACAAATTGTTAGCAGGCGTTTTTGCGGGATTGGGACATTATTTGGCAATTGAAAAAACGTGGTTGCGTCTTGCTTATCTTTGGGTGTTCGTGTTCCCTGCCTTCATTTTAGGAAAACTCTTTTATTATTCAAGCGGACAATATGCGATTCTATTTTTTCTGTGGATGGCAATGTATGCTCTTTTGGCACTCATCATTCCGCCTGCGAAAACCACTGCTGAAAAATTGGCAATGCACGGAAAAGCGGTAAACATCGATACCATTTCTTCTATTAAGGAAATAAAAATGCGAAACGGCTCACAATTAGCACGAAGCGACGCCAACCGAAAACTTTTTGGGGTTTTGGGAGGGCTGTGCAGGCATTACGGTTGGGACGTTACGGGCGTTCGGATTGCGTATGCTGTGCTGACATTGGTAACCATTCCATTTGTTGAAGGGGTGTTTAGTTTTATGCTTGTTTTGCTGTACGTAACGCTCTTACTGTCAATGAATAAAAGAAAAAGCATTTTTGAACCAGAAGAAGACTATTCTTCTGAAAATGAAGATAATACAGAAGGTGATTTTACCGATGAAACCACTCCAAAGCAAAAAACGGAATTCGTGTATAAAAAATCGGATTTCAGTGTTTGGGATATCGTACGCGGGTTTTTGAAAGGGATTTTATACATTATCATTGGTTTTGTGCTGCTGATTTTACTCTTTGTTCTTTTGTCTTTGCTTTTGGCTCTTTTTGGAGTAGGTGTTGCAGGTTGGGGAGTCAGTCTGGGCATCATCACCATAACGGATTATCTTTCGTTTATAGTGGAAGGAGATTGGCAGCTTTGGGTTACGTATTTGACTGGATTTATGTTGCTTATGCTTCCTGTTTCGGTAATGACGATATTGTGTTTGAAGTTATTTTCAAAGAACGGATATAAAGTTCCGAGAGCGTGGATTTTGTTCAATGTTTTCGGTTTCTTTTTCGGAGTGATAGGTATGAGCATTGCAACCATTGACACATTTAAGCATTTTCAGGCTTATAATGCTGTCGAAGAAAGAGTGCCTGTTGTGGTAGCCGACACCCTTTCGCTATCGTATGAAAAACAACCTTACAGACATTATGAGTATGATATATTGAATTTTGGTAGCCCAATTTTAAAAGATGATAATGAACTGATTTCCAAAAGTGATTATATCCGATTTTACGTAAAGGGAACGTCTGAAAATGAGTCATATGCCATTATCAAGAAAAAATCAAGAGGGCGAAACCTGATTGATGCCAAAGCCAAAGCCGAACAAGTTGTTTTTAATTTGAAAACAGATGGAAACCAAATAATTATGCCTGCTACATACTCACTGGGAATCAATCCTAAAATAAGAGACCAGCGAGTAGAAGTGATTTTACACCTACCACAAGGAAAAGTTATTACCAGCCCCAGCGAAGAGCTTTCTGTATTTGATTATCAAACCAAAAGATGGATAAATATCAGCCGTGGCAAACGTGCCAAAATGACTGAAAATGGGCTTATTAAAATTGAAAAATAATTAACTTATTAATTTTTTTAAAAGTATTTAAAATGAAAAATTTAACCATCTTAACCGTGTTACTATTATTTTGTTCGTTAAGTTTTGGACAAAATATATTCAAAGGGAAACTTATTGATGCTACTACCAAGCGAGTTGTTTCCGACGCAAACATCATTTTGATAACTTTACCCGATTCCACATTGGTAAAAGGAGCTATCAGTAATGACGAAGGCGTTTTTGAACTTATCAATTCATCAAATCACAAAGACTTGATGCTGAAAATCCTTCATTTGGAGTACAAAACAAAGGTAATTCCCATAAAAACAAATGATTTTGGTGTTATTTCTTTGGAAAAATCGGTAAATGAGTTGGGAGAAGTGGTGGTTTCTGTTTCTCGCCCTATTATGAAGCAAAAGGGAACCGCTGTGGTTACCGATATTGCGAGCTCCACCTTGAAAGATTTACCTAAAATGGAGATGCTTTTGAACTTTTTGCCGGGAGTATCTACTTCTTATACGGGTGGCGGTTATAACGTTTTTGGTAAAAGTAATCCTATTTTCTATATTAATAAGAGAAGGATTTATGACACTAGTGAAATTGACCGACTTTCTCCACAAGATATTCAAAGCATTGAACTTGAAACACAACCGGGAGCCGAATACGATAATAACATTGGTGCTATCATTCGTATTATTTTGAAGAAAAAGCAGGGTGATGGGCTGAGTGGAAGTGTCTATCAAAATAATGAATTTAAAAAAGGGATTTGGCAAAATTTAGGAACAAATTTAAATTACCGTACAGGAAAAACGGATATTTTCGGAAGTGTTGATGTAAGTTTTCATCAAGCAAAGCGTAGTAATAATTGGCAGGAACTTATCGTGCAAACGCCTTCTAATCAGTGGAAAGTACGCACAGAAGATGTACAAAAGAACAACGGAAAGAATATTCACGGAAAACTTGGCGTAAATCACGAGTTTAACGATAAACATTCTGTTGGAGCAACCGTGTGGGCGTATGTCAGTCCGTTTGCGGGACATACTTTTACCGACCAGCAAACCGAAACTTTCCAAAACGGAGCACTTCTGAGTAAAGGGCTTAATCATTATGACCGTTTTAACCAAGACAAAAAAACAGAAATTAATGCGTACTACGAGGGGCAACTTTCCGACAAAATCAAACTTCATACTGATGTGGATTATTCCATAGCCTATTCCGACCATACTTCGGATATTTTGGAAAAGAATCTGTTGGCAAATTCGCAAAAAAACGTTCATACGCATTCCGATGCTCAAGCTAATTGGCTGCATACCAAAACTACTTTTACACAAAAACTGAAGAAAGCAATATTGAGCTACGGAGCTGAATTTAGCACACTTACACGCGATGAGAATTATACCGATAACGTGCTAACAACTTCATTTGTTGAAAATAAAGAGCTTCGTTCGTCAGGGTTTGTTAGTTTTTCGCGTCCTATCGGGAAAGCAAATGTAAAAGCAGGAGTTCGCTATGAATATGCTGATTTTGAGTACTTCCAGAATCACGTAAAAGACAATGTAAAGAGCCGAACTTACGGGCATTGGCTACCTAATGTGTCGCTTTCTTTTCCTTGGGATAAAACGCAAATGGCAATCAGTTACACCAAGAAAATCCGCCGACCTGCCTTTTATGAACTAAGTGATTATGCTGCTTACGAATCGCCATTTATGTACAATCGTGGAAATCCTGATTTGCGTCCCCGCCTTGACGATGAGTTCAGTTTGTTGGCGACTTATAAAAGCATTTCGGCTTCACTGATTTATTCATTTATAAAAGATGCTTATTATGAGGATTATAGGCTGTTTGCTTCCAATCCGAATGTTGTTGAGCGAACAATCCGTAACTATGCTGATTTTCAAGCCCTCAAACTGATGCTTTCGGTACAACATAAAATCGGAAAATGGATGCCTAAGTTAGATGTTACCTTCGGAAAACAATTCGGAAAAGATGTTTTTTATACTAACGAACCTATTTTTGCAGTGGAAATGATGAATCAATTTATGTTGTCAGACAATTGGTTAGGGCTTATTTATGCAAATTATCAATCAAAAGGAAGTTTAGCAGTTACTTATCGTGAAAAATCTGCAATGTTTTCTGGGATAGCTATTGTGCGAACTTTCTTTAATAAATCTTTAGAAACATATTTGGTAGTAGTACAAGATGTTTTCAATACGTCAAATGCTCCTGTTGTTGTGCAAAATCCTTATATCACCAACAGACGTTTTTTAGATGGAAATAATCAGAGTATTAACATAGGTTTGAGGTACACATTTAATCCTACCCAAAATAAATACAAAGGTAAGAGCGTTGATGAAAACGAAAAAGAACGGTTGTAAAAGCTGAATACGAATTCAAAAATAGGGCGATTTTCAAGAAATTGGAAATCGCCCTATTTTTCGCAGAAAATTAATTTTCAAGGGAAAGCCGTGCTTTGGCGGTGGTTTGTTGGTCGGTAAATTGATTTTCTAAGAATTTGTAATATCCTACGATGCCAATCATTGCCGCATTGTCTGTACAATACTGAAATTTAGGAATGTAGGTTGTCCATCCGTGTTTTTCTCCCAGAGTGAGTAATGCATTGCGTATTCCTGAATTTGCAGAAACGCCTCCACCGATGGCAATTTGTTTGATGCCCGTTTGTTTAACGGCTTTTTGTAGTTTTTTCATTAGAATTTCAACAATGGTATGTTGCACGGAAGCACAAATATCTGCAAGATTTTCAGTAATAAAATTTGGATTTTCTTGGGTTTTCTTCTGAATGAAATACAAAATACCAGTTTTAAGTCCTGAAAAACTGAAATTTAGCCCTTCGGTTTGTGGCTTTGGAAAGGGGAAGGCTTTTGGGTTGCCTTCCTTGGCGTATTTGTCGATTAACGGACCGCCAGGGTAGGGCAGACCGAGAATTTTAGCCGTTTTGTCAAAAGCCTCGCCCACAGCATCATCAAGGGTTTCGCCCAAAATTTCCATTGAAAAGAAACTGTTTACCTTTACAATCTGTGTGTGTCCGCCACTGATGGTCATTGCCAGAAAAGGAAATTGCGGTTTTGGGTTGCCTTCATCAATAAAATGAGCCAAAATATGTGCCTGCATATGATTCACTTCAATAAGTGGAATACCCAAGCCCATCGCCAAAGATTTGGCAAAGGAAGTTCCCACCAAAAGTGACCCCATAAGTCCAGGACCTCGGGTAAAGGCTATGGCTGAAATTTGTTCTTTTGAGATTCCTGATTTTTTCAGAGCATTGTCCACCACAGGAACGATATTTTGGAGGTGAGCTCGTGATGCCAATTCAGGTACAACACCTCCATATTGTTTGTGAACTTCCTGATTTGCAACAACATTTGAAAGCACTTTGTCATTTTCAAGCACTGCTGCTGAGGTATCATCACAGGAAGATTCAATGGCTAATATATAAACATTTGGTTTTATCATTTTGAAAAATTTATTCTGCAACAAAAATATAAAACAATTACCAATAAACAATGAGTGGAAAATAATTAGCTTGTTAGAAATTGATTATAAGATTTAAAACTTCAGGAAAACACTTCGTCACTCCGAGTGATTTGCGTGAACGAAGTGAAGCAAATTGTATCAAGGAGAGTAGTTCTCGATACAAATTTTACTACGCTGTCACTTCGATACAATTTACTCGAACTGACGTGAGTTTAAAATAATCTTGATTTGGAAAAAATATCTGTTTAAATATTTCTCCATATGATTTTCAGGAAAACACTTCGTCACTCCGAGTGATTTGCGTGAACGAAGTGAAGCAAATTGTATCGAGGAGAGCAGTTCTCGATACAAATTTTACTACGCTGTCACTTCGATACAATTTACTCGAACTGACGTGAGTTTAAAATAATCTTGATTTGGAAAAAACATCTGTTTGAATATTTCTCCATATGATTTTCAGAAAATAGCTTGTCACTCCGAGTGATTTGCGTAAACGAAGTGAAGCAAATTGTATCGAGGAGAGTAGTTCTCGATACAAATTTTACTACGCTGTCACTTCGATACAATTTACTCGAACTGACGTGAGTTTAAAATAATCTTGATTTAGAAAAAACATCTGTTTGAATATTTCTCCATATGATTTTCAGAAAATAGCTCGTCACTCCGAGTGATTTGCGTGAACGAAGTGAAGCAAATTGTATCGAGGAGAGCAGTTCTCGATACAAATTTTACTACGCTGTCACTTCGATACAATTTACTCGAACTGACGGAAATCCAAATAATATTTGTTTTTATAAAAATTTAATATACTTTTGCAACTTGAAAGAATACTACAACTACTATGAAATTATACAAGTACATACCTTGCGGTATTTGCTTTTTGGCACTCCCCCAAAAGATGCATTTTTGGTATCAATTTTGTGAAAATGTGCAAAAAAAAGCAAACGAAATCTTGTGTAATTTACATAAAATCAGTATATTTGTATGTGCCTTAGCACAGCACAGCACAGCACAGCACAGCACAGCACAGCACATATTTTTTGGTTAAAAATACGTTATCCACTTCCTTTGTGGGGCGGATGTTGTTTTGTTTGAAAATCAGAAGTAACAGAATTTTTAGGTTCTGCTACTTCTGATTTTTTTGTTTTTGTAATTTTTGAATGTTTAATTTTTTAAATTTTTACACAATGAACAAAAATAATTTAATCTCAACTGAATTTTCATCTGAGGAGATGAAAAAAATTGATGATGCACTAAATGCAATCATTGAAGTACTTGAAAAGAAGGCAGTTAACTTAACGCCTGATGAGCGACGCCAATACGGAAATGTTGCCGATTACAACAAAATGTTTATCGAGAAGGTAAAAGCCAATATGGAGCAAGCCCCTGACACAGTGCCTGCTACGATTGATAAGGCAGAGTTTGACCGTGATTACAGGCTTAGCTCACAGATGACCGAACCTTTGCGAAAAGTAAACCGTGTTTTGGAGATGCTTACCGATACTCGCACGCTGGCAGATACGGATAACTATGTAGTAGGGTTGTTGTACTACAAGTATATCAAATTCCTTGCTGCTCAGAACATTCCGAGTGCAGTAACCATTCTTGCCGAACTTCGCAAGCACTTCAAAAGAGGAAGTAAGGAGCAAACACCACCTCAAGAACCCTCACCAACCACTCCGCCAACGGAAAGTTAGGTAATAATATCCTTTTTAACAGTTAGTTTACCCCTTATTATGGTAAATGTAGCGGTTGAAAGGGATATGTATGCCAAAATTTTGGTAAAAATACCCAAAAAAGGGGCTGGGTTTGCTAAAATTTTGGATAAGCTACCCTTTGCTTTGGCTGAATTATCCTTATATACAATTAATATAACGATTAAAAAGAAAAAAATTAAAAGATGTGCTGTGATTTGGCATAACACCAATTTAATTTTGCAATGTATTAAATAAAGAATTATTAACCAAAGGGAATATCCCTTTATAAACCAATTAATTATGCCGTTATATAGAGTAACAGTTACGAGAACCGTTTTTTCAAACGGAATTCGTGTAGAGTCAGGAATGTCTGTTGATGTTCCTACGCGTTTAGCAACCAATCCTGTTTTTGCCAATGGAGGAGCTGATGTTATTGCAGCTTTTTCCCGAATTTATGGAATAAATGTATCATCAATTTGGGGAAATCTTAGAACCGCACTGCGAGCAGACCAAATTGGGTAAAATCATAGACAACCTTATCTGGGGATAGATAAGGTTGTCTTGTAATGGAAAAAAGTAAATAGAATGTTAATTTTAAAAATATAAAAAATATGTCTTTTAGTAAAAAAGCAGGGAAAATACAAGTAACCTCATCTGATATAGAATCAAGGAAGCAAAGTGAGAAAACAGCTAAAGAGATAGATACTGCAATAGACAACACAATAGATGGTGCTAAAGGTTGTTTTGATGACACTCTGAAAGGATGTGGCTGCGTTTTGGTTTTAATTGGTTTGGGAATAATATACCTGATTTACAAAATTGTATCTTAATTTTTCATTTAAAAATTAGTGTTTTATGGAAAAAGATAAAGAATTATTGGAACTTCAAATTTTGTTAATACAGGACTATTTTAAAAAAATAGCAGGTTATCCTATAAGTATAACTGAAAGTGAGTGTAACGCTCTGTTAAATGAAACAAATGAAGATGAGGAAAAAGCAGCTCAAATACTTTATGCAAGAATACAATCACAAGAAAATTTAGAAAAAAAGCAGATAAATAATAAAATTATTGGTATGGAAAATGTTATAAGACAAGCAATTAAAAAATTCAAGTTAGACAACTTGTTACAATCAGGTATTACAACTAAGAAAATTTATACAAATTTAGATGGCACCTTGAAGGAAAGCGGGAGCAATGTTTTATCAAAAGATAGAGAATCAAGATTTAGAGGTTGGCACGGTATTGATAAGAATATGCCCATATACGCTATTTTTTATCAAACAATTGTAAAAGAGGGTGATTTCTTTACAGCGACACGAACTTACCATTTTTCTTGTTGTGTGTTAGAATCGGGAGTTAGCTTTGCGGGAATTATACAAACGGATGCTTGGGGTAAAGAAGAGGATGGGCATTTATTTATTTCTTGGAGTGAAATTGAGGAAATTGGTTATACCTCTAACATCAATTTAGATATAGAAAATAATAATCCCAATGCTTATTTTGTTCCCAATGACCCAGCTTTTGCGGTTGTAAACATAGTTAATTGTTTGGTTTTCCATTCTGTTGAAGATAGTACTTATATCAATATTCCTAATGTTTATTTTACATATACAGGTGTCGGAATTACAGAAACAGTAAAGCCTTTCCTAGATGAAGTATTGCAAGGGTATGGCAAGTTATATGAGAAAAATGAAGAGTGGTATAATGAGCTGTCGAATGAATTAAAGACTCTTGTAGAAAATAAAGAGTATCAAAAATTAATAGACAGAGTAGAGGAGGTTAAGGAAAGTATATTTACGGAAGTATTCTACTACTATAAAATTTGTGGATTATTAGAGCTTAATTATCAGTATGAAGCATTTAAGTTATTTGATCTTTTTAAGTTAGAATTAGAAAGGATAAAGGACAAAGAATCAGATGAGTATAAGCGTTTTTTGTCTTGGTATTTAATCACAGAAGCAGAGGTTTATAAAGTGAAAGGGGATAGTTATGCGTCAGCTTACTCTTATGATAAACTTGCAAATATGTATAAGGATGATAGTACACAAAACAGAGAAGCCTTGACCTTTTGTGAAACAGAAAAAGAAAAGAGTTACAATAATTTTATAAATGATTTTAATAAAGTAGATTATCAAGACCGTAAGATAATCACAGTCTCTAAAACAGAATCTCTTTTTAAATCAAATCATTTAACCCTTTTAAATATGGGGAATTTACCTAAGATACATTTCCCAATTACCCACCCTAAAATTGACCATACTTACGTATGTCATCCGTATAAAACGGATAGTTATTTACCCATAGAAAATTATGATTATGAATTGCTTAATGACAGAATCAATGAGTATTGTTATTTGTTACAATGTTTGGGGGCAACTTCCATTACAATTGAAAATAGTAGGGGAGAAAGTAAAGATACTCAGACACACAGTAATACTAAGTGGGAAGGAGAAGCAAGTCTTAGGGTAAATTCCGTAAAGTTTAATTCAGAGAATGACAAGAGAGCAGGTGACTTATCAAAAAGTACATTAAAAATAGGAAGAAACCAGTCATTTAATCCAACTAAAAAGCCCTTTGTACCTGAAAATTTAGTGTGGTTGGCAAATGAAATAGGTTGGCAACGCCTTATTGAACAAAGAATGTCAGGTAACATTTTAGAGCATAGTGAATTTATGTCTTCAACACAAAGTCAGGTACTTACAAATTCTGAAATATCAGATATAAATGCCGAGCTAAATCTATTATTTACTTCTATAAAAGGAGGAAGAAGAAAAGAAAATGAGCAAAAAATAGAAACAAATAGTGAAGTAGAATGGAAAATTAATGTGGTTTTTAAACCGATGGAAGCTTTTGATGAGGTTGTTGTAGTACCTGTGGAAGAGAAAAAGCAAATAAAAGAAATTTCTCAAAATTCATTAAGTGATGAGGAGCAACAATATCTTGAAGAAGTTAAATTTATGCTTGAAGATGACGGACTTATTGATGATAAGGAGCGTATAGGATTAGATGAGATGTACAAGATGTTGAAAATTAGTTCTGAAAGAGCTAAAGAATTAGAGGAAAAAGCTATAGCACAGATACATACATTTACAGAAACTGAGCTCAAATATATTGAGGAAATAAAATTTATGCTTGAGGATGATGGTGTAATTGATGTCCAAGAACAACAGATGCTTGAGGAAATGAGAAAAACTTTAAACATTAGTGTAGAAAGAGCTAAACAATTAGAGAATATTGTTATAAATCGAGGAGATTTATCCAAAGAGGAAAAAGAATATTTAGAAAAATTTAAAACATTCACTATAGATGTTGTCGTAACAGAACGAGAGCGAAGAATACTAAATCGTTTAGCGAATTTGTTAGGCATCAGTGAAGAGCGAGCTATTGAATTGGAAAAGAGAAGCTCATAAGTATTGTTTTGAAAATCATTCAAATTAAGATTAAACACATAGTTTTTGAGATTTACACACAAATAAAAAAATCAATGATTTAATTTAGTTAGCTTTTAAGTGATAGTGTAAGTGACTTGTATGCTATCTCAAAAAAGTTTAGAAAAAAGATAACCCCATTAGTTTCAAGCTAATGGGGTTATGTTTATTTAAAGATAAAAGATTATTTTTTTTGCCAGATAAGCGGTGTTTCGGGTTTGTCCTCTCCGCCAAGTAATTGCAGGGCTTGTTCGTATCCTGTTGGGTTTTTGGTTTTCAAACTAATAGGATAACGTACTCTTCGGTACACATTTCTGATGTCCGCTTTCGTAGGGTCGGTATAGAAAGGCATAAACGGTAACAATCCCTCCAGATAAGGATTTTCAAAGAAAGGCAAGCCCGTACGGCGGTAATCGTTGGTAACTTCAAAGGGTTGCCACGGATTTTGAGCCAAATATTTTTGAGTCATAATCTTTGAAAGAGCGTCATTATTAGTAGGATGCACTCCTTTAGGGTAGTTGTAAGTTATGGTTTCTTCCGTTTTTGATGAATAGCAAATTGGTCAACGCTCGTTTTTTTGAAATCATAGCGTCCTCGTGTGGAGCAAGCCGATAGCAGGTAATCATATCAATGTTTTGTGCCAATCGAGGAGAAACGCTTCCGTGTAAATCCATACACGACGATACAAGTACATCATTACCAATCACTTCTCGAATTCGGACGATTAAATCGCCTTCGGGGTCTTCCAGTCCTTGTACGCTCATCGCTCCGTGTATGTCAAAAAAAAGTCCGTCAATAGGAAGGGCTTCCTTGAGCATTTCAAGAGTTTTTCCGACCATTTTTTCGTAAGTTTCACGCTCAACAATACCGCCGTACTGCTTATGCACTTCCTGATTTGCAACAACATTTGAAAGCACTTTGTCATTTTCAAGCACCGCCGCAGAAGTATCATCGCAGGAAGACTCAATGGCTAATATGTAAACGTTTGCTTTTGTCATTTTGAGAAATTTATTCTGCAACAAAAATATAAAACAATTACCAATAAACAATGAAAGGATGATAATTAGCTTACTTGAAGTTGGTTATGAGATTTAAAAATGAAAAACAGAATAAAGATTTTTAAACACCATTTTATATCATATAGTCAAATTTAAGATCATACAAAAACTAATAAGAATATAATGTTTAAATTTTTTAAAAGATATTATAGATTTTTACATAGGTTTCTTGTAAAAAAGAAAGCTGATCGAACAAATCAGCTTCCTTTTTATTTTAATATATGAAAATTACTTTTGACCTATTCTTCATAAAGGTCAATCTCTGAAAGTTCAATCCAATTACCTCCACTTTTTTGAATATTTTTTATCAACAGTTTTTGAGTGTGGACAGGTACTTTTAAAAGTGCTATCAGAGAATTTCCTTCTTCTTTGGAAAAATCAACCGAACCTAACATAACCTCTTCGCCCTGATTATCAACAGCATAAACATCTCCACCTTGAAAACGGGCTGCATACAGTGGAGTAGGAATTGTAAATTTCAACGAACCAATTGTTTTAGCCGATGGCAATGTTATTTCCATAGTTGCATCTCCTGATATGGGAACTCCGAATTTGTATTGCCCGTCAAAAATATTTTCATCATAGAATTCCGGAAAAAGTGTTCCTGTAAACACAAGACCTTCTTTATCTATGGCTTTTCCTTTTTCTTTTTTGCCCGCAACAACATTTTCATCTGCTGGAACGGACGTATCTATTACAAGGGTAATGGTATTAGGCAGTACATACCTTTGCCCGTTCATTGTAGCGACAATTTGAAGCGGAAGCTGTGAAACACTTCCCTCCTCAATGGAGTTTACATCAAGGGTCAACCCGAACACCCCTGCTTGCTCCCCTTCCATATTGATAGGTGCGGGAAGCTGTCCTTCAACACCCTCTGGTGCTAGGTTGGGAAGCCCCTTGCCATCTGCTCTTTCTACTGAGAACTCAATTGGTTGTGAAACAACATCCGAAGCCTCAATGTTCAATGAAGCACGAGGAGGAAATAAACTTTGATTGCTTAAAATTAAGAACTTGTTAATTCGGTTTGGATAGTTGTACGTAATTTCTTTTTTGAAAACCTTGGCAAGGAAATGTGTTCTCCCTTCCAATAATTTGATACTATCATCATTTGTGGTAAAAGAAAAAGGAACAACAACACTTTTGCCGAAACGAGAATCGTTATCAACTGCCAACCGAAATTTCACAGAAGTTTCTCCTCTGGGGATTACTTTTTGTTTTTCAGCAATTTTAACTACATTTTCTGCACCTAATTCGTAATCACTGTACTTTTCTTTTACCTTTTCGAACATTGCCGCATCGTAGTTAAGCGTTACGGTCAGGTCTTTATCCAAGGGATTTAGAATTTTAACTTCAAACTCATTGGTTCTTTCTCCTGTAATTTGAAAATCACCTAAATGGAGCATTGAGAAATCAAATTCATTAACCTCTGACAAAGCGTAATTGTAACGAGGGTCAAGCCCAAAACGGTTACGCAAATCCTTGTCTCTTATACTTTTATCAACCTCCCACGAAGTATCAAGATTTTTAAGCACTTCTATCTCGTCTTTCGCACAAGAAAATAAACTTCCTGCAAGAGCAAAGCCGATTACTGTTTTAATTATATTTTTCATCTGTAAGTTAATATTAAGGTTCAACTTGTTGTAATGTTTGTGACGGGAATATCACATTATCATACCACTTATCAATACCGTACTGTTCATAAGGCACCACCTTGTGGTATTTGTTTCCGTCTTGAATACCAAATTTACTTCTTGAAGTAGCTTCGTGAAACTCCACAACGTTTTCATATTTGGTGATGTCTTTGTATCCGTTTTCTTTACTATCAATCGGGATATAGGCAATCAATCCTTCGGTATTGGCATCTATCGGGCTATACAAATCGGCATTAATTTGAGCCTCAGTTAAAGCCCTGTTCCAAAAGCGTACTTCCCGCAGGATATGTGGCACGGAATATGATTTTTGAGGGTTGAAAATGCTTACCGTAGCCCCTCCTTTCAGCACCACATTAGGCATTATAAACGTGCGGATATGTTTGCCATCAAGATATATTTTAGTTCGGTGATCTTTTGTTCGCACGTAAGTTACCTGATACCAAGTACCTGTCTTTAATTGCACTCCATCAACGGAAAGCTCTCGCTGTTTGTCCGCTAAATTGATATCCGTTTGATTAATACGGCTGTACCAACCGTAGTTCACCAATGACATATTGTAGTTTCTACCCGAATAGGCTCTAAATTCATCAAACATAAAAAACACTTGGAAACTGAACTCTTCCATTTCAGGCAAACTCTTATCCAGTATTATCTTTGGAGCATACCCGTCCTTTACGTGAGCCACCGAAACGATTACCGGACGTTGAAGCGTCAGTACCGTTTCCTTATTAGAAAGCACCTTAACCGATGAAGAGGAGATTGTCAGCGGAACGGCATACTTGTTCCCCAACGGAAACGCTCTTGAACCCAATGTATCTATTTTTACACGTATTTTTGAGGAAACCTTCCCTTCTTTTACTTTTACCGTAAGCGTTCCGTTAGTTGACGAATTGGAAGGATTTTCCAACTCGTAAAGTCGTACCTTCTCCACGGGCAATGCACGATAGCCTGTGGCATTTTTTTCGTTGTACTTTTTGAGAAAATCACTCACCGAAACCGTTATGGTTTCGTCTTTGGTTGCTACCGAAGCAAGACGAGGCTCTATTTCTGCCTCTCCGCCCGTTTTACGGTCAATATCAACAACAGACGACCCCGTTGACATATAGGCTGAATTGCTAAACCCACGTGCATTTTCATCCAGCTTTTCCTGACACCCCACACCTGCCAAAAGCAGTAATGCAAGTGCTATATTGCTAATTATTTTTTTCATTGTTTAAAAGTTTAAGGTATTACAATTAATGGTTCAGACTCCACATAGTTTGCGTATGACTCGCGAGGATCAGCAATTCGGATAATCTCCCGAAGAATTGCGTGATTATGATAATTTCGCGTCCCGCCTATCTGTTGTAAATAATTCTTTATTTCAGAAGTTTTATGTGTGCTATCATAATCCAACTCCCCGTGATAGAAACCAAATCCCCAAATTTCTTTATTGTAGATGGCTCTACCTTTTTCATAAAAATGTTGAAACCCAGGCGTATGTCTTTTAGTTTGAATATCCAAACTTGTTGAATTATAAAATTCTCCTCCTAACTGCTTGATGTGTCCACCCACACCAACTGTTCCGTAATCTTGCATAAAGTGTTTATCAAAATATTTTTTGAACTCTTGGTCAGTGTTAAACACTTCGGGATTCCAACCACAAGGAAGGTCAGCACATAAATAATAACGTTTGGTTAAATAATTTTTGGGCAAGTGCGGTTTAAACTCATCAATAAAAACTCTTTCATTTGGATGAAAGCCCTCTGTGCTTGACTCAAATAAGGCTTTCAGGTTAGCTTCTCTTTCAGCTTGGGTTTTTACATAAAAATTCTCACCGACAGGTCCAAAATATTTTCCTATTTCCTTTACAAAATTGGAAATATTTTCATAGTTATTATCCTTAACATATAAATTATGTCCCTCTTTTTCTACTTTACCGTGATCTCCGCAAGTCAACTCCCAGTCAATGTCATATCCATCAAAATCACAAGCAATGATAAAACGAGCCAGTTCACGGGCATAGATTTGAGACCATCTTTCGTATTCGGTAGCAAAAGGATATTTTTTGCGAAAATCCGTCCATCCTCCTGTGTTTTCAACAGGGTCACCCGGAAGTCCCTGACCTACCGCCCCAGTTTGCCAACACAAAAGCACAGCACTCCCTTTTTTATGAAAAATTTCAAGATCTTTTTTCATATTATCAGGGATTTCTCCGGGTCTTTTTCCGAAGCCTCCCCAAAGCGAAATACACGCCACGGAGTCTGGAATGGCTTGCAACCACGATGAAGCGATGCCAGGCGTAGCCTGCCATCTACCACTGCCGTACCACATATAGAACATTGGTTTTTGCCCTACTTCATCTCCTCCATTAAGCCAAGCACGTCGCTTGTACTCACGAAGTTGTGCCCAATAAGCCTCCATAATTTCTTTTGATTCTGCACTTATTTCGGCTTCTTTCTGCCACTTGGCATTGTCTCGTTTTTCACGCAAATCAGCCAATGCCACTTCTTCAAACTTATCGGCATTCGATTCTGCTTCAGTCCATTTCTCGCAAGCCACTAATGCTAATGACGCTGCAACGATAGTTATGTATCTTTTCATATCTTTAAATTTACTGTTTTGACTTTTTATCCCACCACACATTAGTTGCCGCATTATCAGCTCCTCCTAATAAGGCTCTGGCAGCACTTACGTTGGCATTATTATTTTCAAATTCATTTTGAGGAAAAGGAAAACGACGTACCCCGTAATCTTTTCCGTTATCCGTTACATCTCTTGCTCCTTTGTTGGTTAAATTGAAAGGCACTTTAAACATACGCGGATATCCTGTTCTGCGCCATTCACTCCAAGCTTCAAAACCATTAGGATATATAGCAAGATATTTTTGAGTGATGATACGCTCAAGTTTTTCTTCGTTAGATGCTGCCTCGTCCCATTTTTTGTCAATAGTGCTTACAGGAAAAGCATTATAATTAGCGTCTTTTGGGTCGTTATAAAAAGTTGGTACACCAGATGAAGCGAGGTATTTATCAGCTTCTGATACAGAAAGTCCGTTTTCTTCAAATGATACTTGAACTCCTTTTTTGTAAAAACCTTCGGCACTACCAGAAATATATTCTGCTAAAGCAGCCTCAGCCAAAAGGAAATACACTTCCGAGGCTCTCAACCAATAGGTTGGCGTATCAAGGATTACCGTAGGTTCAGAGTAATTTTGATATTTTCCTGTTCCTGTAGTTGGGTCAATTCCTGAACGAACAGCGTAATAATCGTCTGACAAATCTTCTTCCGAAGTTGATTTTCCTTTGGTGAAATATTTTTCAATACGAGGGTCATCATATCCTTTTAGATAAGAGTAAATAGTAGCACCCATTTTTAACTCTCCGTATCCTTTCATTGTAACTAATGAGTTGTTCAGGATATATTTACCATTGGAAGCAAGTTTCGCTGATTCATCAACAAGCTGTATAAGCCCGCCAGAGTGACTGGTTGCTTTTGTGATGTAAGTTTTAGCTAAAGCTTCATCAGCATAACGAACACGCATTGCCAAACGGAGCATTAATGAATTTCCAAGTTTTACCCATTTAGCAACACTTCCTTGATAAACAGGATCATACTCTTCCAATATTTTATTATTAACCCCGTATGAAGTAAGTTGAGATACGGCAGCGTCCAATTCTGCTAAGAAAGTGCGATAAACAGTTTCTTGCGAATCGTATTTAGCTTGTTGTTTACCCGGCTCCATATCCGTGTATGGGATAGGTCCGAAAAGGTCTGTAGCTCTGTGTATTCCCATTATTTTGGTAATCTGAGCAACTGCATATGCTGTTTTTGAAAGCTCATCTTTTTCTTTGAAAATGAGTTTTCCGTCCACAACCTCTACTGTATGCAAAGCCGTTTTTATTCGGAAAAACTGGTTCATTAAAGTACCTATCAAGGTGTTAAATGTTCCATTAGCTCTACCATCACTAACATAATAGCTTGTTTGGTTTCTTCCGCTATCCCAGTGATTACGTCCGGGCGAAAAATACCCAACCCAGTTATCGGTTGACATATTTTGAACCACTTGGTAATCATTTGCAGGATTTACCCCTGTTCCCGTAGGAATAGGTCTTTGCATAAGGTTAGGGAATAAACCTCCTGATGATAAACCATCTTTTTCAGCTTGTTCGTCAGTAGGGTACAGCTGATTTGTATTGACATCTTCAAAGTCCTTGATACACGATGTGGACATCACGATAGCCAATCCAGCCAAGAAAATATTTTTATGTACTATCTTCATTTTTGTATCGTTTTAAAATTAGAATTGAATTTTTAGACTTGCTCCGTAGGTTTTCATCGCAGGTGTCATAAATAACTCTGTTGAAGCATAAGTTCCTACACCAAAAGTAAGTTGTGGGTCAAACGGAGCTTTGTTGTAAATCATCCAAAGATTCGTACCGATTATACCAAAAGTTATGCGTTTTATTTTGTCAGAGATTACTTTTCCGTCTAAAGTATAGTTAAGAGAAGCCTCTTGCAAACGAACGCTGGTTGCATCGTATGAGTAGTAGCCAGGTAAGTTTTGTATGGTATTGTAGTATTTTTCTGTATCATACTGCTTGCCATTTACCCAAACTCCACCTGCATCACGAGCATCAGCAGATATTTTGGAAACTCCGTAAGCATCTAAATATGGTTGTGTTCCTGATAAAACAACACCACCGAAGCTACCGTTAAACAGTACGTTAAGGTCAAAACCTTTGTATGCAAACGAATGTTTCCATCCTAATTGGAAATCAGGTGTTGAGCGTCCTAATCTGATTTCTTGCGTGGTATCAAATTTGAATTGAGCAGCTTCTTCTATCAAATCACCATTTACATCACGAAGTAAAACTCCTTTTACTACGATATCTGCCATACTGCCACCTTCTCTTAAGATGGAACCGCCTTTTCTAACCTCTTTGATGTCGAAAATTTCTCCTGTAAAAGGATTTTTATATCCACGAACTAACTCTTTAATTTCGTTAACGTTACGAGAGTATGTTAAAGAAGTACTCCAGTTAAAGTCTTTCGCTAATTCTTTATTGAATCCTAAAGCCAACTCAACTCCTCTGTTTTCAACATTTCCTGCTTGTAAATAGAATTTTGAATAAGCAGACGAAGCTGATAATTCTTGTTCAAAGAATTGGTTAAATGTATTTGATTTATAAAGTGTTAAATCAAGAGAAAGTGAATTGTTGAAAAATTTACCATTCAAACCAAATTCCAAAGAGCGAGTTCTTTCAGCTTTAAATTCCGGATAAGGATAAACTCTGTTAGCAATTAAACCACTTGAATTCAAGCTATGTGTGATGGTTCCGGGAGTAAGACCGGTTTTGCTGATAGGTGACCCTACTTCGGTGTAAGAACCTCTGACTTTAAGGTAATCCACAAAATCAGGAAGTTTTGTCATTTCTGTAATCACACCTGAAAGCCCCACTGATGGATAGAAGAAAGAAGGCTCTTTTGAATTGACTAACTGTGAAGACCAGTCGTTACGTCCTGTTAATGAAAGGTAAAGCATACCTTTATATCCTAACTCCGCACTGGCAAAAATAGCTACGTTTTTATTACGCCCGTATGATTGTCCCACGCCGGAATGTTGTGATGCAAAATTCGCTGCTGAGAAAAGGTTCGGAACGTTTATAAGAATTCCACTACCTCCAACGCTGGTGCTATAACGGTCATTGTAACTTGCTCCTAAGTTGGCAGTTAGGCTGAAATCCTCACCAAAGCTCTTATTCGCATTTAACATAATATCCGCATAGGTTTGCTCATCTTTTGAGTTGTTGATTGAGTATCTACCTTTGTTGTGCGGACCTAATTCAGTAGCCCAACCCACCAAGAAGTTAGTTGTACTTGCATAGAATTTCTCTTCGTTAACGCCATAGTCATTGTCCAAACGAACACGTCCTGTGATGTTCAACCAGTCCAAAATATCATATTTTAATGATGCAGACATCATATAACGTTTTTTGTTAAACAAGAATAGCTCTCGGTTAACTACCCAATAAGGGTTTTCAGAAAAGTAGCTTCCTACTTGTTCAGGATATGGCTGATATTTTTCATAAATACCACGCTCAGCATTGTAACGTTCGTAAATTTCTACATCACGATAGTCAACACTTCTTGGCATAAGATAAAGAGCCACAAGAGGGTTGAAATATCCACCTCCTGAAATCATATTACGATTTCCTTGACGTATGAAACTTCCGCTAACGTCCAAATGTAATTTGTCATTTAAGAAAGAAGATGTATTTCTTACATTCACATTGTAACGATAGTAATCATTATTTGGGATAACTCCACCGCTATTGGTTTGTGCCATCGAAACAAATGTTTGATTTTGTTTTGTACCTGTAGAAAGTGTTACTGCATTGGTTATATTTGTTCCCGTATTGAAGAATTTCGCAGGATTGTAACCCGATGGGGCATCAAGCTTAGCACCCCAGCTTTTTTGTCCAACACTGCCGTAAGTGTCTTGTAAATCAGGCAGAAGAGTTGGAGTTACAAGTTCAACACTGCTTGAAAGATTTACTTCCATCTTACCTTCTTTACCTTTTTTGGTGTTGATTAGGATAACTCCGTTTGCCGCTTCACTACCGTACAAGGCAGCCGCTGAAGGACCTGTAAGAACGTTGATACTTTCAACATCTTCCGGATTCAGGTCGGCAATACTTTCACCTCCGGCAGGACGACCGAATGCACCAGCTCCGTCTTTTTGTCTGTTAAACATAGGCACCCCATCAATCACGTAAAGCACCCCATTGTTTCCGTCCAATGATTTCAAACCACGCATTACTACTTTGGTTGCACCTCCAACTCCTGAAGAGCTTCGTTGGATGTTTACCCCGGCAACCTTACCGTTAAGGCTATTTACGATGTTGGTTTCTTTTACCTTAGTAAGGTCATCTGATTTTACTTGTTGTACGTTGTAGCTCAGGGCTTTTTCTTGTCGTTTGATACCCAAGGCTGTAACCACAGTACCTTCAAGTTCCATAACTTCCTCTTGCAAAACAATTTTCAAACCTGATTGTGATTTGCTAACTTTGATAGTTTGCTCTTTGAACCCGATGTATGAGAACACCAAGTCGGTTTTGTCCTCAGGAACATTGATTTCAAAGTTACCATCGAAGTCGGTAGCTACTCCAACGCTTGTACCTTTTACCAAAACACTAACTCCCGGTAGAGGAACACCAGAAGCATCAGTTACGGTACCGCTGACTTTTTTTGTTTGCTGTTGAACAAGAATGTCTGTGGATGTAGCCTCAATTTTTTCAGAGGCAGAGACTGTCCAAAAACCTTGTGTAAGCAACGCAAGCAAAATCCATCTCGTACCTGCACGTCCAGATTTTCTTAATAAGTTTATCATATCTACGTCTTTAAATTAATAATTTTATTGTTAAAGTTTTGAATTATTGTTAGTTTTGTTTGGTTTTTAGATTTGTGTTTTTAACTCCAAGGCGATTTTCTTTGTTTTTTTTGTGAAACCCTTAAAAAAAATATGATAACAAATGTACGGCATCTAAAAATAAAAAACAATCTTTTATATATATTTTTTTAAATTTTTATGAGAAAATTTTATTATTACTAATTTCAAAAGATATTATTAACAATCAAAATATTCTATATTTTTCTTGTATATCAGTTTTAATTATTTGAATTATAATTTGTTAAATAAATGGTTAAAGATGTCTTAATGATTTTTGTCAAACATAAATACATATAAATATTTTTTAACCTTTTTAGGTTTTCTGCCAATTTGAAAAAATCTTCAAAAAACAAACTTATTGATTTGTAGAAAAATATAAATCTTTCAATTGTATTTTGGTGAAATAAAATATCTAAAGAGATAAAAAAGAAAAAGCTACTACAAACCAAATCAAGTTTGCAGTAGCTTTAAACTCTTGACAAAAAGTTAATTATTTTTTAGGAGGATAGAAAATATAGTTTTGCCCCCCATTATCATCAAATCTTGAGCTCTGAGGTCTATTCATATGAGCTTTTGTAGGTGACCAATCCCATATTTTGCTTTCATCTTCGGTAATTTCGCCCGTATCGTGGTCGTATTTTTTACCATTTAGCGGATAGTAGAACAACAATCCTTCTGCTTTTTTGGGGTCAAGCACTTTCCAATAATTTTCCTTCAATTCTTTGGCTGGAACGGCTCTTTTCCAGAAGCGTACCTCTCTTATCAGTTCATTTGCTCCACCTATCCAAAGTCCGTTGAGGGTGTATGCTCCGTCACGGATTTCCCTTGCGGCAACCTCTTCTCCATTTACGAAAACTCGTGTTGTTTTTCCGTCGTAGGTAAACGCCAAAGAGTACCATTCATCAGGTTTTGCGGCAAACTTATCTTTGGGTATGTCTATCTGCGAAGCTCCCGTTTTTATCTGCAATTGATTAGGATCAATGGTTACGTCCCCAAATCGGGTAAATATCTCATTTTTAGGATTACCGTCAGCACTCTTGGTTCCGCCTATTGAGCGATTGGCAGCGTTGTATCTCGAACGATTAACCATTGCTTCCAAAGTCCATTGCTCTACTGAAATGTCTGAACCTCCAAAAGCATTGGAAACGCTCGCTTCATATCCGCCCATACGGTACACTTTGGTTACAATCGGCTCCAATTCCTTTTCTATAATCAATATAGCATTATCACGCCCTTGAACCGAAGCAGGATTCCCTGATGTGATTTTCACAGGAAGAGCATAAGCTTCTTTATCTCCAAAATTAACCTGATTAATTTTGAGAATGATTTTTCCTACAAGCTCTCCTTTTTTCATTGTAACCTGATTTGAAACAGAATACATAGAAGTTGGGAGAAGCGTATACTCCGTATTGTTTTTACTGTTATACTTGTCTAACTGAGCCTTATCGGCAGCCATTACGGAAATGCTTGTCTCTCTATCCAAAGGCGTTACAGCACGAACCGATATAGCAACCTCCTCAGAATGAGCCTCTTTTAACGAATATTTAAGCACAGGGTCATTGGTTTCCAAATAAACAGCCTGAGCGGTCAAGAATTTTTTTGTTTCGTCCTCGTATAATTCTTCTTGGCACGATGAAATCATCAGTAGCCCGAGGCACCATATTATTTTTTTCATACGTAAATTCATTTTTAAATATTATTGAAAATTACCTGGATATTTTTGATTCCCGTAATACAAAGCCTTGCGTAACCATTTGTACTCTGGTTTGTTAGCATAATCGTACTCCATATGGTACGTTCCGATACCGCCTATACGTTTTCCGCTTGGCAAGTCCATTACGGAATAGTCCAAAATTTGTTTCCCTTCCCTAATTTTTTGGATTTCAGGATGGGTACTGTAATAATACCTGATGCCTCCCGTTCTCCAACCCTGCTCAAACTCAACAGTAATGATGGTTTTCCTTTCCCAGTCAACCAAATGAGGCATTGTAATTTTTCTTATTACGGAATTTGTTCCTGACTCCCAATATGCCTGATAGATGTAATGGTCAATTAGTTTGGAAGTCTCTGTTGAAAGAAGATAAGGCTCTCCATCCATTACAAGCATTCTTCCTTTCGGACGAAGCCTGCCACTAAGTGTCTCAATAAATATCTGCATTGGGTGATCTCCTTCAATGGTGTCATCATTTGCTAAATCTCCATAGTGCCCATATCCTGGCTCATAGTCAATATCAAATCCATCAAGATTGTATTTTTCAATAGTGTCAGCAATCGCATTTGCATAGGCTCTTACTCCTTCATTGAAATTTCCTCCACCTTTTTCATTTACCCAATATTGCATTCTTTCTTTACCAACGGGAGTTAATGGACCACCAAGGTCTTCTACAATCCAACACAAAAGGGCTTTTCCTCCTTTTACGTCTTGGAAGAATTTGAGGTCTTTTTTCTGTTCACTGGAAAGAGCCCCTCGTGTTCCCCAAAGAGACACGAAATCAACACTATCAGGCAATGCTCGTAGGTAATTCTGAGGATTATCTCCCTTACCTGACCAATTCCCGAACCAACCAAATCCCTTCACGCGGGGTTTGTTTCGGTATTCCTCACGGATTTTTTTGTAATATTCTCTTACGTGAGGATTTAAGTCCTCCTCTGTTTCGGCTTCCATCAGGTGTACTACCTTATCCACGTTTTGATTGTCAAAGGTAATACGCTCGGTTTCTGTCCATTTCTGGCAACCTACCGCAGAAACCGCCGTAACAAGTGTTCCTAAAATTATTTTATGTAGTTTCATCATTACTTTTTTTTTATTAAACTTTTATCGTTGTTGTGGTCTGTTAGGACGTACCCACCATAGTTTTGTTCCTCCTTGGTCTTCTCCTCCCAAAAGCGACGGCAATTCCGCTAAATTCGGGTTTTTCAGGTATTCATCTTCTGAATATTTGAAACGCTCAGGGGTAAAGCAATCAGGGCAGTTAATTCTGGCAGGAGCGTCTGTGTCTTTGTATTTTAATATAAGCGGATAACCTGTTCTTCGGTACTCTGTCCAAGCCTCCACAGCGTTAGGATACATAGCCAAATACTTCTGAGTGATGATTTTTTGAAGCTGTTGTTCCTGTAATGTACGACTTCCTGAACGGTGTTCCCAGTTAGGAGAAACGTTGTTTTCAGAAATATCTGCTGTATAGCTAACATACCAATTTCCAGGAATGGCTTGATGTTTAGCTTCTTTCTGCAAGTACGCTTCTGCATCAGCAAGAGGAAGCCCGTTTTCTGCAAACGACATTTTCACTCCCTCTTCGTAAAAATCTTTAGCTTGTGTCGGAGTTAATCCTCCTAAGCTATATAAAGCTGCTTCTGCTTTTAAGAATAGGATTTCGGAAGCACGCATCCAGTAAACAGGCGTACTTTCGTTAATTTTGGGTTTAGAGGCAAATTCAGCTGTATTTTCTCCTGTTTGTTTAGCTCTGTCTGATGTAGGAACAACGGCGTAGTAACTCTCTCTTCCGTTGTATTCGCCTTTTGTGAAATATTTTTCAATTCGAGGGTCATCATATACAGCTAAGTAGTACCATATGGTGAATCCCATACGAGTTTCAGCATATTCCTCTACCGAAGCCATCATTGGGTTTAATAACTTCATTTTGCTTGTGCTTCCCATTTTTGCCTCATCCGAAACATCTGCCATTACACCTCCTGTAAGTGCTTTTGCCACGTATTCAGAGGCTTTTTGTGGGTCATTAAAATGCATTCTGACAGCGATTCGCAACATCAAAGAATTAGCAAACTTCGCCCATTTTGATAAATCTCCGTTATATACATTGTCATAAGAAGAAAGGATATTTCCGCCTGAGCTAATAACTGCCAATGACTTTTCCAAATCGGAAAGCATTGCATAATAAACCTCTTTTTGGCTGTCTAATTTAGGTTTGATATCGCCGTTTCCTGCCGAAGTGTAAGGTATAGGACCAAAAACGTCAGTAGCTCTAAGCCAAGCAGTTACTTTTAAGATATCTGCTAATGCAACTATCTGTTTATCACGCAAATCCTCCGAATCGCCAAGGGCTTTTTTTACTTCAACCCATTGTTGGAAGAAATTAGAATAAAAATTCTCGTATGCGTAGTTCATCCTGCCTTTTTCAAAGTTCCAAGAAGGTTCTATTCTGAATCCCCAGTTGTTGTTATTTCCGAAATAACCAATGTAGTTTCCTGATGAAATCAAATCGGTATTTTGTAGGGCATTACCCGGTCCGGTGGTTGCCTCAGGAGGTCCTATAGGAATTACCAATTGTTGCATTTTCACAAAAGGAGCTCCGTATGAAATACCGTCTTTTGCCTCATCAGATTTTGTAACTCCATAAACGTTTGTGTTTATTTCCTCAAAATCAGATGTACACCCAACTGCAGCCGAAAGCAGTAAAGATGCGAATATTATTTTTTTCATTTTTCTACTTTTATTAAATTAAAATCCCATTTTTATACTTAATCCGTAGCTTCTTAAACTTGGAAGCATAAAATAATCATATCCTTGACCAAATGTACCTGTAGTTGAAGCCAATTCAGGATCGAAAGGGGCTTTGTTATAAATCATCCATAAGTTATTCCCTATCAATGAGATACTCAAATCAGAGAATGTTTTGCCCAATGCTTGTTTAGGGAAACTGTATGTAAGGCTCACTTCTTGCAGACGAACATTCGTAGCCGAATAAGTATAATAAGCATCTAATGTGTTGATTGCATTGTAGTAAGCTCTTGGATCTACTTTGAAGCTTCCTAATTGAGCATATCCTAAATCACGTGCATCGGCACTTGCTTTTGAAACCCCGTAGTAATCCAAAGCTTGTTGAGTTTTTGATACTACAACTCCGCCTAATCTGGCTTTGAACAAGAAATTTAAAGATAGATTTTTGTATCCTAAGTTTCCTTGCCATCCTAATAACCAATCAGGATTTACAGACCCTAACATATAAGGCTCAGTTGCCTCAGTAGCAATTGTTCCGCTTGAAATATCAACCAATCCGTATTGGTCTCTTTTAATCCAATCGTTTGCATAAATATCTCCTATGCTACCTCCTTCTCTTAAATAGAAATTACCTACGGTCATTTCCGTTATATCAATCGGAGAAGAAGCATCAAACGGGTTAGGAATTCCTGAAGCCAATCGGATAATCTTGTTTTGGTTTGCTGTAGCAGTGACGTTCGTACCAAAGTTGAAATCTGTCACTTCCTGATTGTATCCTAAGGCAATTTCCAAACCTTTGTTTTCCACATTCCCTGCTTGAACATACATTGTTTGATATCCAGAACTTTTTGGTAATCCGGCCAACAACAACTGATTGTAAGTGTTAGATTTGTAGGCTGTTACATCTAAAGAAAGTCTGTTTTTCAACCATTTTGTGCTGATACCTACTTCATAAGAGCGAGTTCTTTCAGCTTTTAAAGGTGCTGTTAATGGATAAAAATCATTTGCCTTTATGCTTCCTCCTTCAATTTTTTTGGTAATTGTTCCCGGAGTAATTCCTGTCACGCTGATAGGAGAACCTACCTCTGTAAATGAAGCTCTTACCTTAGCAAAGCCTAAATATGGGTATAACTTGTTTTTTGTCTCGGGAGATAATAACTCCGTAATAACAGCAGAAACCCCTACTGATGGATAGAATATGCTTTCTTCGTCACTGTTTACCAACTGAGAAGCCCAGTCATTACGCCCTGTAAGAGTTAAGTAAAGAGCTGATTTCCATCCTAATTCTGCAGATGCAAAAACTGCAATATTTCTACGTCTGTCGTTTCCTCCTTCATCAGAAACTACCGCTGTACTTGTATCAGTGTTAGCAATAAAGAACTTGTTGGCAATGTGTTTTATTTCACCTCTGTATGATTTGCCTTTATTGTCATAATCCTCAAATGAAGTACCTGCGTTCACAACCAAGTTGAAATCATCTGCAAAACTTGTGTTATAATTCATAATCAAGTCTGCATATTTTTGCTTGAATGTTCCTTGTGAATATGCGTATCGTCCTTTTTCTTTCGCAAAAGCTCCCAAAGTACCTGCATATCGTTTGTCTTCTGATTTTGAATACGTATTATCCAAACGTACACGCCCGGCTATGTTCAAGTTTTTCAAGATGTTGTACTTCAACTGCCCTGAGAACATATAACGGTCTCTTACTTTTGGACGAATATTTCTGTACATTATCCAATAAGGATTTTGAACGTCTTTTCCTAAATCTCCGGGGATACGATTCTGGATAGCGTTGTACCCTTTTTCTATATCGTACAATTCAAATGATTTCATCCATTCAAAGTTTTCTCCTCTTGGGAATAAATAAACACCTACTATTGGGTTGAAATATTCTCCAAATGAAATCATATTCTTCTCAAATTGACGAACATAGCTTGCCGATACATCCAATTCTAACTTATCATCCAAGAAAGATGACGTGTTACGGATAAGCACATTGTGTCTTCTGTATTGGTTGTTAGAAACGATACCTTCCGAAGTGATGGAAGAAGCAGAAACAAAAGTTTGATTTTGCTTATTTCCTACAGAAAAATTCAATGCATTGTTATAAGTTGTTCCTACATTGAAAAATTTCTTAGGGTCAAGAGAAGAAGGAGTATCTAATTTATTTCCCCAAGAAAAGAATGAATCACTCGTTCCGTACGTATTTTGGAATTCAGGTAAAATAAGTGGGTTTGAAAACTCCACTGAAGAAGAAAGATTTACTTTCATTTTTCCTTCTTTCCCTTTTTTAGTGTTAATCAAGATAACACCATTAGCAGCCGCAGCACCATACAACGCTGCTGCCGAAGGACCTGTAAGCACGGAAATACTTTCGATATCTTCAGAGTTGAAGTCCGCAATTCCTTCTGAAGAAGCAGGCGTTCCAAATCTTTGGTCACCACGCTCTCTGTTAGTGTTTTCTCCCATAGGAACACCATCAATTACGTAAAGAACGTTGTTTCCCCCCAAAATAGATTTTGCTCCTCGCATTACCACTTTAGTTTGTCCTCCAACCCCGGAAGAACTCTTTTGGATATTAACCCCAGCAACTTTACCGTTAAGGCTGTTTACGAAGTTAGCATCTTTTACACGAGTAAGCTCTTCTGATTTTACTTGTTGTACGTTGTAGCTCAGGGCTTTTTCTTGTCGTTTGATACCCAAGGCTGTAACCACGGTACCTTCAAGTTCCATAACTTCTTCTTGCAGAACAATTTTCAAACCTGATTGCGATTTGGTAACTTTAACAGTTTGTTCCTTGAACCCGATGTATGAGAACACCAAATCAGTTTTGTCCTCAGGAACATTAATTTCAAAGTTACCATCGAAGTCAGTAGCCACCCCAACGCTTGTGCCTTTTACCAAAACACTAACTCCTGGTAGAGGAACACCAGAAGCATCGGCTACAGTACCGCTGACTTTTTTTGTTTGCTGTTGAACAAGAATGTTTGTGGATGTAGCCTCAATTTTTTCAGAGGCAGAGACTGTCCAAAAACCTTGTGTAAGCAACGCAAGCAAAATCCATCTCGTACCTGTACGTCCAGATTTTCTTAATAAGTTTATCATATCTACGTCTTTAAATTAATAATTCTTTGTTTTTTTGTGTTTTTGTTTTGCGTATTTCTTTGTTAAATATATTTTTTAGTTGTATTTTTTTGTGATTTTTGAGTTTTTTAGATGTTTTTTTGTTATACCCTTAAAAATTAAGGAGCACAAATGTACGAAATATAAAGTTAAAAACCAATTTTTCGCTTGTATATTTTTGAGTCTTTCTGTTTACTAATAAGCTGGAAAAGGATCAACTTTTATGAAAATGATTTGTTACATTATTTTTTGTTGTTTTTTTATTCATAAAAGTTCTAAATATCTGATTTACAAATTTTAAAATTTATTAAAGAACAAAATCTTGAATTGAAGTGAATTTTTATTATTCTTCCAGAAATGTGTCAATAAAACCAAAGTTCTGTGACTTTTTGACGATAACAACTTAAATGTATTCTACATCTGAGGATTCAAATTTCTTGTAAGGTTTAAAAATTTCAAAACTTAATCAATAGATTTGCAAATACTTAAAAAAAAACTTGTACCTGTTAAAGAATAAATCTAAATTTGCGGTCTCTAACACATAATTGATAAAAGAAATTTTTGATGCTCAGAATCAAAAGATTTGGTAAAATATTATTTCGATTTATATGGATTACTCTCCTAATTTTGGGAGTAATTGCTGTGCTTTTGGCTTTACCTGTAACTCAGACGTTTATAGCTAAAAAGGTAGTAAATTGGCTTAATAAAGACTACGATGTAGATATACAAATAGAAAAAGTACATTTAAAAATTAACGGAAATGTAGCCGTAAAACAATTGCTAATCAACGATTTCAAAAAAGATACTTTAATCGCCGCGAAAGAGTTGCAGACTTCCATTTTGAATTTCAGGCAACTTACAGAAGGGAATTTGTACTTTGGAAAGGTTGAAGCTGATGGATTGATTTTCAATATGAAAACTCATAAGGGAGACACAATTTCCAATTTGGATGTCTTTGTTTCCAAGTTCGATTCGGGTAAGCCAAGCTCTGGGGGCTTTATAATGAAAGCCAAGTCCGTTAATCTGACAAATAGCAATTGTTACATTTCAGACGAAAATAAAGAAGACCCTTCTATTATTAAGGTAGAAAATTTGAATATCAACCTGAAAGATTTTAAAGTTCTTGATTCGGAGGTGTTTTTTGATGTTCAAAAAGCCAATTTTGTGTATGATAAAAATCTGTATGTGAAAAACTTAGAAACAAATTTTGCTTTCACAGATTCACTTATGAGTGTTGATAATTTAGTTTTTGAAACTGATAAATCATCACTCGAAGGATATGTAAAATTGTTTCCTACTGAAGATGGTTTCGATGATTTTGAAAATAGGGTTCTTTTTGATGCCAAGATTTCAAAAGCAAGTTTGGAAACTACGGATTTGAATACTTTTTACAATGCATTTGGAGTGGGTAAAACTCTGAATATTAAAAATTTATCAATTCAAGGGGTTTTGAATGACCTCAAAGTATCTGAAGGCGAAATCGCTTATCAGAATACCATTATCGAAGGTAATTTTAATTTCAAAAATTTGCTTGATGACCAGAAAAAAATTATTGTAAAGGGAAAAGATGTTTATTTGGAGTCCATTTACAATGATTTGGCGACGTTAATGCCTGTGCAATTGGGGCAAAATATCCCATCTGAAGTGCAGCGTCTGGAAATGTTTTCGGTTCACGGTGACCTTTTATACACAACTTCGGCTTTGGAGGCAAATTTGGAATTACGTTCCAACAAAGGAAATGCATCTCTTGACGGAATGCTCGACAATTTGGAAAATATTAACGATATGATATACAAGGGAACGGTAGCAACGCAAGGGCTTGATTTCGGGGCTTTGCTTGCAGACCGTTCTTTTGGTAAATTAACCGCACATATGACTGTAAAAGGAAGCGGATTTGACTTGGCTTCTTTAAAAATGCAAGCATACGGAAAAGCAGAATCATTTCATTACAATGGATATGATTATAAAAATATTTCAGTTGATGGAGAGTTCAAAAACAAGGTTTTTAACGGAAGAATTTCTGCCAATGACATAAATCTGAAGATGAATTTTAGTGGTCTGGCGGACTTTTCAAAGAATAATTCAAAATTTGATTTTCAAGCCAATATTGACGTAGCAGATTTGCACGCTCTCAAGTTTATGGAATCGGATTCAATTTCAAAGCTGAAGGGAAGCATTGTCTTTGATATTCAGGGAAATAATTTGGATGATATTGTTGGTACGATAAGCTTTAAAAATGCACAATATACCAATTCTGCCGATGTATTTTCTTTTGATGATTTTGAGGTAACTTCCACAATTTCAAAGGAAGGAGTAAAGAAAATCACTATCAATTCACCCGATATTATCAGCGGAAAAGTAGAAGGGAAATTCAAAATGGCAGAAGCTAAAAAAATTCTGCAGAATGCCTTTGGAAGTATTTACGCACATTATAAGCCTTATAAAATAACTGAAAATCAGTATATTGATTTTAATTTTAACATATATAACAAGATAATTGAGGTTTTTGTTCCTAAAGTCAAAATCGGTAAAAATACAATATTGAAAGGGAAAATAGTTGCCGATGAAGGAAGTTTTAAAATGCAATTAAAATCTCCTGATATTAATGCATATGATTATCAGATAGATAATGTTGATTTGCGAATTGATAATAAAAATCCGCTTTACAATGCCTTCTTCGAGGTAGAAAAAGTGGATTTGGGAATGTACACCATAAGTGATTTTAACTTAATCAACGCAACAATTAAAGATACGCTTTTCTTCCGAACAGAATTCAAAGGAGGAGACACAGGGAAAGATGTTTACGAATTGAATTTCTATCATACACTTAACGAAAAACAAGAATCCATAATTGGATTGAAGAAATCCTTATTCAATTTCAAAGAAAGTGCTTGGTTTATCAATCGAGATAATTCTGATAAGCAAAACAAAATTATCATCAATCGTACCGCTGACACTATCAAAATTGATAATTTCAGAATGGCTCACCGCAATCAGCATATCAATTTGAGTGGAATAGTAACCAAAAACGATTACAAAAACATTCATATTGTAGCTAATAACGTTTCGCTGGAAAAAATTACGCCCGAAATGAAAGGGTTGGATTTGAGGGGAACGATGCACGGGCATTTGTCTCTGGTTCAGAAAGGTAAGTTATTTTATCCGTCATCTGATTTGTTTATTCGGTATTTTCGTTTGAATGGATACGATTATGGTGATTTGGAAGCGAGCATTTTCGGGAATGATGATTTATCGTCCTTCGATGTTTCCGCTCATTTTGTTAATGGAAAAACGCGAGGTTTCCAAATGGGAGGAAAAATAAATTTGGACGGGAAAGAAGGAACTTTATTGGATTTGAAAGCCAAATTTCACGATTTTAACTTAGCACCTTTTAATCCGTTTGCAGAAGGAATTTTATTCGACTTAAGAGGTTGGCTTTCAGGAGGGATTGATATAAAAGGGAAAATCGAAAATCCGAAAATGGACGGAGAACTTTCAATTCATAAAGGAGGAATGGGAATCACGTATTTGAATTTGAATGCTGATTTTCAGGATAATGCAAAGATAAAAGTCAATAATCAAACTTTTGAGCTTGAAAATTGGACACTTACCGATACAGCTTTCAAAACCCAAGCTTTGTTTGATGGTTCCATACGTCATAATAAATTATCCGATTGGTTTTTTGATTTAACACTGAAATCTCAAGGAAAGCGATTTTTGGTTTTAAATACGAAATACACAGACGATGCACTTTTCTACGGAACAGGATTCATACAAGGAGAAGCTACCGTTAAAGGAGCTATAGATGAGCTTGTTATATCGGTAAATGCTAAAACAGAGGAAGGCACTCAGTTTAAAATTCCGCTTCCTGATTCAGAAGGAGTTGGTGATGATTCATTCATAACTTTTATTGAAAAGGGAAATAAAAACATCAAGGTAGAACGCACTTTGGAATCAGTCAAAGGATTGGAACTCAGGTTCAATATGGATGTGATGCCTAACGCTGAGGTTGAAATCATTATGGATAAGAAAACAGGTAGCAATCTTGTTGGTCGTGGGGAAGGAACGCTTCTTATTGAAATCAATACCAACGGAAAATTTAATATGTGGGGTGACTTTATCACATATTCAGGCTATTACAATTTTAAATTTGAAAATATTATAGATAAAAGGTTTACAGTTCTTCCCGGAGGTTCTATTTCTTGGAGTGGTGACCCTTTGAAGGCAAGTTTGCGTGATTTGAAAGCGGCTTATACTTTGAATGCCAATCCGTCAGTGTTGTTGGAATCATCACAATATAACAGAAAAATTCCTACACAAGTGATTATCAAACTTGAAGGAGAACTAATGCAACCCGAAACGCTATTTGATATCACATTCCCGGATAGTAACCCGAGTTTAGTTTCCGAATTGAATTACAGAATGGCAGATGAAGACCGTAAGCGATTGCAGGCTTTCTCGTTATTGGCTCAAGGTTCGTTTATGAGTGAGCGAAATACGGATAATCGCTTGGTTGCACATAACTTGTTTGAAACAGCTGCGGGGCTTTTCAATCAGCTACTTTCAGATGAAGACAATAAACTAAATTTAGGGGTTTCGTACGAAGCCGGAACGATAGACAGTGCTTCAGAAATAAATAATAGTGACCGTTTGGGCTTCACTTTTTCTACACAGATTACAGAATGGGCTTCGGTAAATGCTAAGGTAGGAATTCCTGTTGGTGGAGTAACTCGAACGGCTGTGGCAGGAAACGCCGAAGTTGTACTTCGTTTGACGGAAACAGGAAACTTAACAGCGAAATTCTTCTTCAGAGAGAACGAATGGCAACAATATTTATTGGACAGAATCGGTTACACGCAAGGGGCGGGTATTACTTATTCGGTTGATTTTAGTACCTTTAAAGAATTGATACACAAAGTTTTTGGAAAAGGAGGTAAAATCATAGAAAAGCCTTAAAAGAAGAAAAAAAAACAGAAAAATAAAAAAGCTCAAAAATCGGTAGATTTTTGAGCTTTTTTGATAATAATTTCTCGAATTATTTGTGTTTAGCGAATAATTCGGCTACTTTTTCCCAATTAATTACATTAAAAAATGCTTGAATGTAATCAGGACGACGATTCTGATAATTCAGATAATAAGCGTGTTCCCAAACGTCCAACCCAAGGATTGGTCTTCCTTCGCATCCTGTATTAGGCATCAAAGGATTGTCTTGGTTTGGAGTAGAGCAAATTTCTAATTTTCCGCCTTTGTGAACACAAAGCCAAGCCCATCCTGAACCAAAACGAGTAGCCGCAGCTTTGGCAAATTCTTCCTTGAAAGCGTCAAAACTTCCGAATTTCTCGTCAATGGCTTTAGCTAAATCCCCAGTAGGTTTTCCGCCTCCGTCCGGAGACATCACTTCCCAAAATAGGTTGTGGTTATAAAAACCGCCTCCGTTATTACGTACCGCACCATTGTTCATATCCAAATTTTCAAGGATTTCTTCAATGGTTTTTTCTTCCAAATTTGTGCCGGAAATAGCTGTGTTTAAGTTAGTTGTGTAAGCGTTATGATGTTTGGTGTGATGGATTTCCATTGTACGAGCATCGATGTGAGGCTCCAAAGCATCATAAGCATACGGTAATTTAGGTAATGTAAATGACATAGTCTTAATCTTTTAAGTTAGAGTACAAATATAGGATAAAAAAATTAAAAATCAAAGTCGAAGTCGTTTAACTCATCCAGCTTTGAGGTTTCATCTTCTGTTAATTCGGTTTGCAGAGCTTCGGCAGTAGCTTCAGAACCAGTTCCCCAGAGGTCGCCCAGAAGTTCCGCAATGCTGTTTTTCTGATTGGGTTCAAAGTCGGCAAAAGCTCTTCGTAAAAATACTACCGAGCGGAGAAATTCATCATTATCCAATTGTTGTACATAAAGGTCAAGTTCTTTCCAAAGCGACACTCTTGAAAGCAAAGCATAACGATTTCTGCCCGAAAGCCCTTCGAACCAACTTGCTCCCAAATCGGCTGGAATTCCTGGAGAAAGCCTTCTGGAAACTTCCTTGGCACAATCTTCTTCCGAAGCTAAGTTGTGTTCTAACAAAATGGAGAAAGCAACTCCTGAAAGCCGAGCATTCAAATCATCACGCCAAGCAAGATGTGAAAGTTCTTTTTGCCAAGTTTCAACATCTACCAAATCATATTGTTGCTGTGAAATAAATTCCATCGTGTTGATTGCTTGTAGTACATTTGTTGAGGCTTTATCATCACAAGATGAGGCATCTACAAGCAAAAGAGAAGCTCTCAAAAACAGTTGTTGGAGAATAGGTTTCAGAGGCTCCAAATCAAATTGCCGAAGGTCACCGTATTGCACCAGTACAGCCAATTCGTGTGCAGCATTTGCGATTTGCGTAAAGCTGTTTGAATCAACAAGTAAACGCTGAAGTGTGCTAAGAGCATTTTCAAATAGGCTTGTTAGATGGCATTCGCACGCTTGTCGGACAATGGTTGCTACAACTGATATATCATCAGATTCGTTTAGCAATTCCTTTAAGTGAAAAGCCGCTGCAATTTCAATGGTTTCTCCTTTTAAGTTAGCTTCCACAATTTGGATTTCCACTTCGGGAGACCATTGTAATATCCATTTTTCAGCCCAAGTGGCACTATCTTGTGATGTTCTTTGTTCTTCCGCAAAAAGAATTCCTAAAACTCTTAAACGATGCAAGAAAATAGAACGATTCAGGTCAATAAAGGCAGCTTCTTTGGTTTTTACTTTCAGATTTTCACGAAGGTCAAGAGCTAATTCCTGAGCCACAGCCGATTTGTACTGAGTGAGTTTCAGGCGTTTTAGTTCCTGATTCATATTCTCCTGTACTGGTGTTTGACTAATACCTTCTGGCAGACTTCCGATAGCTGTTCCAATATCCACTTTATTAATGGCTTCCGCAACAGGAGATAATTCTCCGCCACCAAAGCACGTGGTTACAGCATCGTGTAAATCCTTCAGAACAGGCATTGTGCCTCCACGCATTGCAGTTAAGGCATTTGCCAAGCGGATAGCTTCGATAACACTCGCCGACGAAGCATTGTCACCTTTTTCTCGGAGTTCTTTCGCTACTTTTGAAAGATACACAGCTGATAAATTCTGCAAATTATTACTTTGCATAGCTTGCCACATCAACTCGAAGTAATACGGAGCTTTATTTCCTGCTCCGTAGCCTGTTCTGCTACTCAAACGCAAATAGGAGTAGGGCATAAGAGTAAGCTGGGAGGTGGCTCGGGGTAGCTTTTTAAGCTCATTATCAGTCATAGCAGGCAAATCACTATGGATACCTGCCAGATGGTACGCCCCAACAATCACAACAACTTCTTCGGGTTTGTATGAAGTTAGTGCTTTTTCAATTTCTCGCTTCATATAAGATTCCCGAATCAGATTGTAGGAGAAATCGTAAGGAACTGATTCATATTCTTTTTCTATGACAAGTTCCCGAATTTGTTCAGACTGATAGCCCAATCCCTGACGAAAAATATCTTCATTTAAATTGTGTTCAAAGTTTCTCTCCCAGTAACTTTCATAATCTGTTTCTTCGTAGCGTTTGGCGAGTTGGTCGTATAATCCGTTGTGAAAAGAATAATAATTTGCGATTTTTTCATTGTCCTCTTCCTGATTGCGTTCTTGTCGGAGTTTTAACATAATTTCCGAAGGCAAGTCAATAAAACGCACATCAAGTTTTCTTTTTGCACCCCAGCAAATGGCTTGATATTCGGGAGAATAACTCGCAAAAGGATACAAAACAGTTTCAATGGGCAACTCTGTAGTGTAACCAAGCATCGCAATGGGCGGTTTCACACCTTTTTCGGCAATATGTGAGATTAGATTTGTAGCATCGGACGGACCTTCAATCAAAATGCATTTTGGCTTGTGTTTTTCCAAAAATTTCAGAAGATGAAAAGAAGCTCCAGGCGACAAATGGCGAACTCCAAAAGTATTCATATTGAATTACTTATTATGATTTACAATTGAAAATAATTTTCTTTTAAAAAATATAAAATTCTGAATAAAGAGCAGTTTTTACCCGTTCATTTCTGTACATCGGTTATAAAGTTCTCGCCACGACGCACCCCGTTTTTTCATTACATTTTCAAGATATTCTTTCCAAACAAGTTTGTCTTTGTCTTCATCTTTCACGATAGCTCCTTGCAGTCCTGAAGCTAAATCTTCATCTGTTACTGAACCACTTCCAAAACTTCCGGCAAGAGCCATACTGTTGGTGATGAGTGATATAGCTTCTGCGGTGGAGATAACACCACTTGGAGATTTTAATTTTTGTTTTTCATCCAAGGTCATTCCTTTTCTCAATTCTCGGAAGATAGTAACAATTTTTTCAATAGCTTCGTTAGTTGGCAAACTTGCTTTTAGTTGATAATTGTTAGAGATTTCCGCAACACGTTTTGTAACGATGGATACTTCGGTTTCGAGCGTTGCCGGAGAAGGTAACACGATGATATTGAAGCGTCTTTTTAAGGCAGAAGACATTTCGTTTACGCCTCGGTCGCGTGTATTTGCTGTGGCAATAATGGAAAATCCGCGTTGGGCAGAAAGTTCTTTGCCGAGTTCGGGAATTGCAATTGTTTTTTCGGACATAATTGAAATTAAGGCATCTTGAACCTCTGAAGCACATCGTGAAATTTCTTCAAATCGGGCTACGGAACCTGTTTCCATCGCTCTGTAAATCGGGCTTTTAATAAGAGCTTCATTAGAAGGACCATTTGCCAGCAACATTGCATAATTCCACGAATAACGAATGTGTTCTTCACTGGTGCCTGCCGTTCCTTGAATTACTTTGTTGGAGTCACCACAAATGGCAGCAGTAAGGTTTTCGGAAAGCCAAGATTTGGCAGTTCCGGGTTCACCGATAAGCAAAAGAGAGCGGTCAGTGAGCAAAGTGGCGATAGCAATTTCAACTAAGCGATTGTGCCCAATGTACTTAGGAGTTATATCAACGCCGTTTGCCTTTCCTCCGACTATGAATTTGAGCACAGCTTTGGGCGATAGTTGCCAGCCAAAGGGTTTTTCTTCGTTTTTGTCTTCTGCTTTGAGGGCTTCTAATTCGTGTGCGTATAGCAGTTCGGCAGGAAGTCGTAGTGCATTTTCTTTATTATTTGACATATTTTGTATTGTTTTTTTAATTTATTGTGTTACTTTCATCAGGAAGAGGAACTTGTTTTCCTGTTTTTTTATCTATTGGCATTTGTGCATTTACATTTCGTAGGTAATCCGAAAGAATTTTTGATAATTCTTGTGCTTTTTCGGGATTTTTATCTGAAATATCATTCTTTTCTCCTATATCATCAGCTAAGTTATAAAGAGTTTTCTGCTGTGTGTTATGGTAGTAAATTAGTTTGTAATCACCTTTACTAATGGCACTTGAAGGGGCGATTGAGAGTTCCATATTGGTATCAAACCACTTATTGGGCAAGTGCCAAAACAGACTTCTGTCATTGAAAAAGTTTGATTTTTTACCTGACAATAAAGGTAATAGGCTTTTACCGTCAATGGTTTGAATGGTTTTGTAATTGGTCAGTTGTGCCATTTCCAAAATTGTGGGGAAAAGGTCTTCTATTATCACTTTTTCGTGTAAAGTTTTAGACTTAACTTTTTTATTATGAGATGAAATAATCAAAGGAATACGTATCCCTCCCTCGCGAAGCGTTCCTTTTCCGCTGGATAAAGGAGCATTACAACTGTTGGGAGAAAGCCCACGTCCCAAAGCGTCTAATCCGCCATTATCAGAAAGAAAAATAATCACTGTGTTTCTGTCAAGTTTATTTTTCTCCAAATAGTCCATTATGTCGCCGAGACTTTTGTCCATTCCTTCAATTAGAGTGGCGTACTGAGCTTCAATAAGATGCATTCCTTTGTCGAGATATTTTTGCAGAAAACGCTTATCTCCCATAATGGGAACGTGAATGGCATAATGCGACATATGTAGAAAAAAGGGTTTGTTTTTGGGACGTTTGTCCAACATTTTTAAAGCCTTTTGTGTAAGAGCTTCTGTTATGAAAATATCTTTTCCGTAGAATTCTTGAAGTCCAGGTACGGCAAAATAACTTGACTTGTATGGGGTATTTCCGAAATTAGCCTCTCCTTCATACGATTGAAGTCCGCCTGCGGCGTGTCCTGCGACGTTTACGTCAAAGCCTACATTGAGCGGGTCAGCACCGGGAGTTCCCATTGAAGCGAAATGTGCTTTTCCCACGTGAATGGTGTGATAATTAGCTTGTTGCAAAATTTCAGGAAGAGATGTTGCGTAAAACGTATTTGGGATGTTAGGCTCTGTGGCAAGCCCGTTTACATTCCAATTTGGGAATTCTAATTCTTCATCTTTTCCGTCTGTGGATTTGTTATACTCTAATGTCCAGTTAGTTACTCGATGGCGAGCCATACTGCTTCCTGTTAAAAGACTAATCCTCGATGGCGAGCAAATGGGGGTAGCGTACGCTTGTGTGAACTTAATCCCTTGATTTGCTAATCTTTCCATATTTGGAGTTTGGTATGTACTGTTGAAATGCGTTTTTTCTTCAGCAAAAGGTACAGATGTATCTTGCCAACCCATATCATCCACAATGAAAAGAATTATGTTTGGTGGTTGCTGTTTGTGTGCGTGATTTTCCTTTAAGGAAGAACAACCAACGAGTATAAAACATAGAAGGAAAAACCGAAGCATAATAAAAAATTAATGAAAATTGTGTGTTCGTTTTGCAAAAATACATTTTTATTTAATTTTGCCCATACAAACTTCGAGAAATTGAACTTTTTAGCACACATTTATTTATCGGGAAATGATGACCTTTTGAAGATAGGAAACTTTATTGCCGATACCGTTCGAGGAAAACAGTATTTGGATTATCCGGAAATGATGCAAAAGGGAATTTTGCTCCATCGGAAAATAGACACTTTCACAGATGAACATCCCATTTTTAGACGAAGTAAAAAACGATTAATTACCGAGTTTGGGCATTATTCAGGAGTGATTGTTGATATTTTTTACGATTATTTTTTGGCTAAGAATTGGCAAACATATTCAAAAATGCCTTTAAATGAATATGTTCAGAAATTTTATGCTTTGTTACAAGAACACAAACATCTGCTTAACGAACGTGCTAATTATTTGATTTATTATATGATAAAGGAAAATTGGTTGGAAAGTTATCAAACTGTGCAAGGAATCGAAAAAATATTTTATCAAATGGACAGACGCACCGATTTTCGCTCTAAAATGCAGTTTGCTCCGCAATTCTTACAAAACAATGAAACCGATTTTGAACAGGATTTCTTTCAATTCTTTTCAGATATTTCTAAGGAAATCAATGTTTTATTAACAGATAAGTAAAGAATCTTGAAAAAAGCCAAACTAAAATTTTGAAATTCTAATTTGGCTTTTTTATTATTTATTTTTGACTTTCAATTTCTTCTGCAATTTCGTTATACACTTCCATTTTTGTTTTCTCGTACAAATTCCTGAATTTCTCAGCGTATTCTCTCGGGAATTGCGTCCAAAAACCAACATCTTTTATTCTGGAAAAAGCGTAAACGTAAGTATTTTTTGGCACTTTTTCAATGGAATCATAAATCATTTTGAATTTATCTTTGAAATTTTGTTCCATTATGACTTCATACAATGGGATTCGCACATCGTGTGGCACTTTTAGGAGTACAATTTCAATCAAATCACGCACTTTTTCTTTATCAGACTCCATTTTATTAACGATAAAAAGAGCTTGGAGGTGTGAATAATCCCATTTTTTGCCATTTTTAATGTAATTTGAAAAAAATTCTATCCATCTCGGGTCTATTTTGTCGCTATAAATTTCCAACTCGTTGTAGTGGAAATTTTTATTATTTGTTAAAAGCCCGTAGAAGTTACTCATTGAAATACTCTTTTCAAATTGCGGACTGAAAATATCAAAAATCTTTTCTTTCGGATAGAAATTCACAGCTTTGCTAAAGTAATTATACCACGCCGAATAATACCAATTTTTTGATGGAAGATTATCAACATTTCGTTCATAGAAATTAACTACACGATGCTTGTCAAATGTGTTAAGAGCTTCGGTGATTTTTGAGTGTATTGTATCGTCATAATGATGGAGTTTTGCTTTTTTGATGAATTCCGCATAGGTTTTATCGGTAAAAATTCGCTCAAAAAAGTCATAAACCTCAGGATAATCCTTATTTTTGAATAGTTCCATATCGGTACAGAACCTATCCATAGCATTATTAAGTGCTTTTTGGTCGGATTTGTCTATATTTAGTAATTCTTCAAAGTGAATTAGCACCAAATTGTAAGTTTGTTTGAAGAAAAACGGAATTTTTCCGATAGAAAGAGCTTCCGCCAGAAGTGTTTGATTGGTTTTATTCTTACTGTTGGCGTACAAATTGTACAATTTTTCTAAACTTGAATGCGTTCCTATTTTTGCCAATGCACGGTAAGCAGCTCCTCTGACGGTTTTGCTTTTATCACTTGTCAGATTTATTATAAATTCCTCATTTTTAGCGTCATTACTCAAGATGCTAATGGCTTCGGCTTGCAGATTTGGCAAAGTTTCCTGAAAAATCTTTTCGATTATTGTTGGAAGTTCGCTGTATTCAAAACGGCTTAGCAATCGCAAACGACGCACGTTTTCAGTTTTATCTTCATATTTGAATCCTTCCACCAAAAAAGGTACAATTGCTTTTCCTACCATCAGTGAAATAACTGCCCTTTCGATGTAATCACATAAGTCAGAATACTTGTCCGCCAGAGCGATATTCAAATAAGGAAAAGTGCGTGAATCTTTGAAAATTTTGCGTTCAAAGGCATCTGTCAGAATCTCCAAACGACCTGAATTACTTGTAGTTAAAGCCTGAATTACAGGTTTTAGTTGCAAATAAGAAAATTCAGTATTTACTTGCGAAAGCGGAACGTTTGGCACTTGTTCTCTTTGTGTAACATCAGCCTCAACGGTCTGTCCTTGAGTATATAACACTGAATATAAAAGGGTTGAAATTCCCATCAGTTTTTCTGCTGATTGTTGGCTATCTGTTTGAATCAGTTCTTCAATATCTTTCGCTAATTTGGCAAAAACAGGAGCTTTTTCGCCTAATTTATTGAGTGTCGGGATATGTTTTTGCAAACGAGGGTCTCCTTTGGCGAATTTGCTTCCTGCGATAAATAATCGATTGATTTCTTGTTGTAAATTATATAATATTTCCATTATTTCGTTTTTAGATTTAGTATAGCAATCGGATGATTTTATCATTTGTTATCAGCGACATTGGTTGTGCTGAAAGTAGCCCATTTTGCACATCATTATTCATCATAACCGTTAAAGCAAAACCTTCCGTATTTGAAGGTAAAATGGTTCTCAGGCTGGTGGTTGAGGATATTTGTTGGTTTTCAATATCTTTGAGTGTGAGCTTGTTACCATTTTTATCTTCTACCACCAAATTTTCTCCGTTTAGATAGGCTTTATCAATGGAAATCAATACCACGGGATTTTTGTCCATCAAAGGATTTTTGATTGTATTTTTCACAGATTTAATCATTTCTGCATAGTTTTTAGCTGAAAATGATATGATATTGCTAAGGTCTGTTTTGGTAATTTTTCTTTCTGTAAAGTTGCCATTTTCCCAACGAATACGCGGATTTTGGTCGCCAGGATAAATGTATAAATCCTTGATTTGCAATATGTCAAAATGGCTATTATCTTCTTTTATGTATTTTGTGGCACGGTACGGACGATAATTCTTTGTTTTGTATATCTTTCCCGTTTTCAGATTTAGCCAAATGCCTTCATCAACATACTCTCGCCTTGCCTCATTGTCATAACTGTTGAATGAAAGTTGTACCAATTCCGCATTTTCTTCGTACAATCCGTATTGCATTAACTCAATTAATTTCCAAACGTAGCCAATTTGTTCTTCTATGGCAGAATCCAACTCGGGGTTTCCTTCGGGGTTTTCTTTGCGTTGGTTGAGGTAATCGGTGGCTTTTTTCAGTAAAGCAGATAGGTAATTTATCTGATTTACTACATTGGTATATTCCTCATTAGTAACGTTTTCCAATTCCAAAAGCAAGTTATTAAATCCAGATTGAATTCCCCCAATATAATAATTACCAAGTTCTTTTATTTGTGATTGCAAGGTACGTTGCAGTTTGGCATCGACAGAGGAAAGCCCCGTGTGTACAATGTCTTTCAGTATTTTTTGCCCCAGCTCAATGCCAGTGAGTTGCGTGTCTATCTTTTTTACAAAGGAAGCCTTATTGATTTTCTTTGGTTTTTCGGCTTTTTCTTTGACAGATTCTTTCTCTTGGGCTTTCTTTTCTTGTTTTTTCTCTATTTTTTCCCGTTTCGATAGGATATCCTCAGGAACATCGGCTGTGATAAAGGCTTTATCGTCCAATTCATAACAATAAAGCAACCCGATGGCGTGTTTGCAAGGAAATTGCCTACTGGGGCAATTGCAGCGAAATACGGGATTGTTCGCATCAACATAATCTGCCGAACAATAATACGGATTTTTTCCGCTTCCGGCACATTCTCCCCAAATTAAGTTTTTTTCTGCTGAAATTTTCAGGTTGGCAAATTTGTTCTTTTTTGCTAAATCGCGTCCTTTTTTAGCTGCTTCCGCATTAGGAGCGAGTTCTTCTATTTTTTTCTGTGTAATTTCCATAATGTATGTCGAATTACGATAGTGTTTGTTATTTATGAATTTAGTTAGAAATATTGAATTCTGGTAAAAATAGTTACAATAGATGCTCAGCCAATACGCGTTCAAGTCCCTGAGTGTCTGTGTATGTCTTGAAAAGAATTTTTCCTTCAGGTGAAATCAGTGTAAGTGTTGGAAACGCTTGTAATCGATAAACTTCAAGTGCTTTTTTGTTTTTTTCATCAGAAGTAAAAACCAAATTCCAAGGTTTGTTAAAAGGTGGGTCAAGATATTTTTCTTTCATACCTTCTGTTTCAAACAAATGGGCTTGCTGTTCTAAATGTGTTTCTTTTGGTGATGGCGTGATAGAAAGTACATCTAATTGTTTAGCATATTTTTCATAGATTGAATCTATTTCAGGACGTGTGGATATGCAAGCTCCGCACAGTGGAGTCCAATAGTACATAAGCAGATATTTCCCTTTGTAGTCCGAAAGAGAAACTTTTTTCCCAGTTGAGGAAGTTAGTGTAAATTTTGGAGCTTGTACGCTAACACTCACTTTTTGTTCTTTTTTTAGAATCTGTGCAAAAAGCTTTCCGTAGTACGAAGATTTTACTTTGGGGTGTAGCTGCTGGTGATGTGCATTCCCTTGCTGGTAATCCCAAGAATAACTGGTTGTTAAATACATAAGTACGGCAAACTCACTATCTTTAACGTTTTTAGCAATGGAATCCATCAAGTTGTGATAGGTAAAATCATTTTGTAATTTGCTGTATTCTTCGTATAACCTATTGGCGGTTTCATCATCATTATTTTTGATTGCTTCTTTTATTTTCCTTGAAAAGTTACTTTCTTCGTATTCCTTCAAGAAGAAAAGATTAGCAAATCGAGCATACAGAGGAATGTCGTAAACCCCTCCTTTTATTGAAGAATGAGTATCCTTTTTCTTTGTCAAAGAAATAGTTTCTCCTGGCTTTGCGAAAAAGACAAATGTATTACGTTCGTTACTGTTTTTTGAATTGGAATGAGTTAATTGATAGTACTGTGAGTGTTTGGTGGGAATTATAAGTGAAAATGAATTATCTTGATTTGCTATAAATGTTTGATTTTTAACTTTTTCAAATTCAGATATCGTCCAAGGGCGAACCAATAGAGTATCTCCCTTTTGAAGATTTTCAATTTCTCCTTTCAATACAAAAGAATTTTTGTTTTGAGCAAAAGTTCCAAAGCTTAATAAGATAATGATAATCAGCAAAAAATAATTTTTCATATGTGGTATATTAAATTACAGCTTGAAAATAATGGGATATGTAAAGGTCAAAGGCACTTTTTTTCCATCTTGCCTTGCAGGAATTAATTTAGGAATAAAAGAGAAAATCCGACGAGCCTCATATTCAAACTCTTTGTGACGAGTATAAATGTCAAGAATGGTAATGCTTCCATCCGTGTTGATACGAAAAGTTACATTCACACGCCCTTGAATTTTTGACTTAGCAGCTTCTTCAGGATATTTGAAATGAGTTTCAACAATTCTGTCCAGATTTCTTTTGAAGCATTGCTCTTGTTCTTTTCTTGAGACATTTTCACAAGAAGTAAATAGAACAAAGCTATCCAAAGGTCTTGTTTCATCGTAAACTTTTTCTTCTTTTTCTTTCGATGCTAAATCAGATGTTTCTTGAGCGTAAAAATCTTGAAATGAGATAATTGATAATGCAATGATGAACAAAAGATTTTTCATAAACATATCGTATTAATTGTGAAATAAATGGTTTCTCTGTTTGAGCAAAGTTAATATTTTTTTATAAAATTAATAAAAAAGAAGATGAAAATTTCAACTAAATAATTTTTCGGTGTTACAAATGACAAAAGACTAAAAAAAATCAGTTCTAATTTGTATGTCTTTCATTAATAAATTAATTTTGCTCTTTGAAAAACGAAAATCTATGACACAAAAAAGCGATTTTTTAAAATATCAGGCTCAAACATCGCCCTCTCCAATGTTATTGGAAGTTTCTCACGCAAAAGGCAGTTACATCTACACTACGGACGGCAAAAAATATCTCGATTTTGTAGCGGGAGTTTCGGCGTGCACGCTCGGGCATTGCCATCCTAAAGTTGTAAAAGCTATTCAAAATCAGGCAGAAACCTATATGCACGTGATGGTTTATGGAGAATATGTTCAAAAACCCGCAGTGGATTTCTGCAAATTGTTGGCAGAGTATCTTCCTGAAAATCTGGATACTACCTATTTGGTAAATTCCGGAACGGAAGCTATTGAAGGTTCGGTAAAATTGGCAAAACGAGCCACCGGACGCACGCAAATGATAGCAGCGAAAAACGCCTATCACGGTAATACACAAGGCTCAATGAGCTTGATGGGATATGAAGAACGCAAACAGCCTTTCCGTCCGCTTATTCCTGATGTGGATTTTATCGAATTTAATAATGAAGCTGATATACAGAAAATTACGCATCGTACGGCGGGTGTGGTTTTAGAAAGTATTCAAGGCGGTGCAGGATTTATTGAACCACAAAATGATTATCTTCTGAAGGTTAAAAAACGTTGCGAAGAAGTGGGTGCGTTGCTTATCATTGATGAAATTCAGCCCGGATTCGGAAGAACAGGGAAACTATTTGGTTTTCAGAATTATGGCTTTGTTCCGGATATAATCGCAATAGGAAAAGGAATGGCAAGCGGAATGCCGGTTGGGGCTTTTGTTTCGTCTCACAAACTGATGAAATTGCTTTCTCACTCTCCAAAATTGGGGCATATTACCACTTTTGGCGGAAATCCGGTAATTGCGGCGGCATCATTGGCAACTTTGCAAGAACTTTTGTCCACCGATTTGATGAAGCAAACGTTAGAGAAAGAAAAATTATTCCGAAAATATTTGCAACATCCACTTATTGAGAGTATTAACGGGAAAGGATTAATGTTGGCTGTTATTGTGAAATCAGCAGAAATTGCCAATCACGTGGTGCTTTATTCTCAAGATAAAGGCTTGATTGTGTATTGGTTATTGTTTGAAACGCGTGCCGTTCGGCTTTCTCCGCCATTAACTCTAAGCGAAGAAGAAATAAAAGAAGGTTGTGATATTATTATCGAGGCTCTGAACGATTGGCAGCAGAAAAACTCGTAAATAATTGATTAATAATGAAAAAGATTGAAGTTAATACATAAAAATAACTTCAATCTTTTGTTTTTGTGAAAGAATTTATTTCTTAAAATTATCTTTCGGTTTTCATCAAATATTTTTTCGGAGTGATTCCGTACTTCTTTTTGAAAGCGGCAATGAAATGACTTGGAGTACTGTATCCTACCTTTATACTTACTTCATTGATATTTAGTTCTTTACTCTCTAACATTTTTCGAGCGACTTCCATTTTGTAATCAAACAAAAAAGCATAAACCGAATCGCCATAAATTTGTTTGAAGCCTTCTTTTAGTTTTTTGATATTCAATCCTATTTCGTTGGCTAATTCTTGCAGGCTTGGCGGTTCAGCCATATGATTGATAATGATTTCCTTAGCCCGATGAATTTTTGAAATACTTTCCTCGTCTGCCAAAAACGGACATTGTTCAATATCAGCCTCATTGGAGCGATTGAAATACAAAGCCAGCAATTCATAAACTTTTGCTTTCATATAAAGAGGTTGCAGATTTCTCTGAAAATTTGCGTGCAACATTTGATGCAAAACCACCATCATCGCAGGCGAAATACTGTCTTCATTGTAATATTTTTTGTCTTTGTTTTCCAAACTTAAAAAATCAATGTATCCGGCTTCACTTGAAAATAAAGAATGAAATTTATGAATTGAAATCAAAAGTGAGATAATTTGTGATTTCGGAGCCGTAACTTGGTGTAACGGAAGTACTTTCTGCGGATTGTAAAGCAGTAACATCCGTTCGTTGTTAAGCGGAATTTTGTAATGCCCTTCATTGAACAAAAAATGAGATAATCCTTTGATATTGAAGTGAATTTGAATAAAATTCTGATTAATTTCTTTTTTAAATTCAATATTTTCGTGAGTATCATTTTCCGTTTTGATGAAGATAATATCCTTGTCAATGATAAGTACATCTGAGGTACTTTCTGCGGTATTTTTTGAAAATAGAAGCTTCAAATTTTCCATATAAATTTATTTAGATTTATTCTATATTTCACTGTAGTTATTTTATGTATTCTTCTGATAATTATGAAGATATGTGCAAATATAAAACAAAAAAATGAAAGACAAACATAAGGCGACAAAAAAAGTTCCTCCAGCGTTATTTTTATTTTCAGTAACTCATTATTTTTGCCATTGAAAACGGAAGAAATAGTTATGAATCAGTACAGTGTTTCTAAAAATAAAAGTTTCTATTGCATTGGGCTAAGCTATAAAAAGGCTGACGCTTCGATGCGAGGTTTGTTTAGCTTATCTGCTGAAAATAAGGGACTTTTGTTGGATAAGGCAAAAAGCGAGAACATTGAGGAACTTTTGGTTATCTCAACGTGTAATCGTACTGAGTTGTACGGATACGCCGAGCATCCTTTTCAATTGATTCAGTTACTTTGCGAATTTTCAAATGGTTCGGTTAATGATTTTCAAAATGTAGGCTTTGTGTTCAAAAATCGGGATGCAGTGCAACATTTGTTTCAAGTAGGAACAGGGTTGGATAGCCAAATATTAGGTGATTTTGAAATTATAGGTCAAATAAAGCAAAGTTTCTCACTTTCAAGAGAAAAGGGATTGGCTAATTCTTTCTTGGAGCGTCTTCTTAACTGCGTAATTAATGCCAGTAAACGAATCAAAAACGAAACAATGCTTTCTTCCGGTGCCGCTTCGGTTTCTTTCGCTGCGGTACAGTACATTTTAAAGAATGTTCCTGACGTTTCAAACAAAAATATATTGCTCTTTGGAGTAGGTAAAATCGGGCGTAACACTTGTGAAAATTTGATTAAACATACTCAAAATAAGCATATTACACTTATTAATAGAACCAGAGAGAAAGCCGAGCAAGTAGCGGGAAAATTTGATTTGGTTGTAAAAAATTATGACGATTTAAAGTCGGAAATTGAAAAAACGGATGTGCTTGTAGTTGCTACGGGGGCACCTCAACCTACTGTTTATAAGGAACTTATTCCTGAAAATAAGGAAATACTTATTTTGGATTTGTCCATTCCGAAAAACGTAAATGAAGACGTTCAGGAAATTTCGGGAGTAACTCTAATTCATATGGATGCTCTTTCAAAACTTACGGATGAAGCCCTTGAACGCAGAAAAGAAGCCGTACCTGATGCCCTGAATATTATTGAGGAGGTAAAGGCTGAATTTTTCCAATGGCTTGATAGTAGGAAGTTTGCACCAACTATTCAGGCTTTGAAATCAAAATTGGAAAGCTTGAAATTAGCAGAGTTGGATTTTCAACGTAAAAAAATTCAAGATTTCAATGAACAGCAAGCTGAAATAATTAGCAGCCGAATTATTCAAAAAATAACTACACATTTTGTAAATCATTTAAAAGATTCACAAGCATCGGAAGAAAGTATCAATTGGATGCAACAAGTATTTCAGTTAGAAGTAGTTGAAGGATAAAAAATAATAAAATGACAAAAATAATCCGTATTGGAACTCGTGATAGTGAGCTTGCCCTTTGGCAGGCTCATACTGTTAAAAGCAAATTGGAAGAATTAGGCTACCAAACAGAAATAATTTCTGTAAAATCAGATGGTGATTTGGTGCTGGACAAGCCTTTGTACGAAATGGGAATTACAGGCATTTTTACCAAAACTCTGGATGTGGCGATGATAACAGGAAAAGTGGATATTGCCGTACATAGTATGAAAGATGTACCAACTTCATTACCAAAGGGAATTGTGCAAAAAGCCGTTTTGAAAAGAGCTAATGTACACGATATTTTGGTGTATAAAAACAATTTAGATTTCCTGCAAACAGAAGCTACTATCGCCACCGGAAGTTTACGCAGAAAGGCACAATGGTTGCACAAATTCCCTAGTCATAAAGTTGAAAATTTGCGAGGAAATGTGAACACGCGTTTGCAAAAATTGCAAGAAAATGATTGGGACGGAGCTGTTTTTGCAGCTGCAGGATTGGAAAGAATTAACAAAAAACCTGAAAATTACATTACTTTGGATTGGATGATTCCTGCTCCGGCACAAGGGGCGATGGTTGTGGTTGTAAATGAGGAAGATACTTTTTCTTGTGAAGCGGTTTCAAAATTAAATGATTTACATACAGATATTTGCACGCATATAGAACGTGAATTTTTAAAGACTTTAGAGGGAGGATGTACAGCCCCAATCGGTGCGTTTGCTCAAATTAAAGAAGGAGAAATTCTTTTTGAGGGAGCTTTATTTTCTTTGGACGGAAGAGAAAAAGTGTACGTTTGTGAAAGAACAGATGAGAAAGATTTTGAAAATTTCGGAAAAAGATGTGCTGAAAAAGTTCTTAATTCTGGAGGAAAAGAAATAATGCAACAACTTATCAACAGAAGTTCGTAATTACAGAATTTGTAAAGTTTAATAAAAAAACTCGCAATTTATTTTGCGAGTTTTTTGTTTTTTGAAATATGTTTTTTATTCTTTAAAAGCTTTTAATTTTTCAATCAATTTTGGAACTACTTCAAAAGCATCACCAACAATGCCATAATCGGCAGCCTTGAAAAAAGGAGCGTTTTCGTCGGTGTTGATAACAACTTTCACTTTTGAAGCATTTACGCCAGCCAAGTGTTGTATAGCTCCTGAAATTCCGATAGCAATATACAAATTGGTTGCAATTGGCTTTCCTGTTTGCCCTACGTGTTCTTCGTGAGGACGCCAATCCATATCGGCAACGGGTTTTGAGCAAGCGGTTGCAGCTCCCAGAACTTCAGCCAGTTCCTCAATCATTCCCCAGTTTTCAGGTCCCTTTAATCCTCTTCCGCCTGAAACAACGATAGAAGCATCATCTAAAGAAACTTTTCCACTGTTTTTTTCAGTGCTGTTTACCGTAATGTCGAAATCATTTTCTGCCAATGAGGGAAAAAAATCTTCCACAGAAACGTTTGCAGGATTCTCTTTCAATCCGTAAGCATTTCCAGCCAAGCTGATTACTTTTTTAGCCGTGGTGATTTTTGTTGTGCTGATGGCTTTGTTTGAGAAAATATTGCTTTTAACATTGAAATTATCACTATCTTCAGGAAGTGAAATTACATTTGAAACACAGCCAGCCTGCAATGCAATAGCCACAAACGGAGCTATTGCTTTTGAATTGGAAGAAGAACTCAAGATAATGATTTGGCTATTTTCTTTTTCTGCAACTTGCTTTAATACAGATGAATACGATTTCGGTGAAAAGTGATTTAATTTTTCATCTTTGATGCGTATTACTTTATTCACTCCGTAGTTTCCTAAAGAAGTAACGTAGTCAGTGTTTATTACAACAGCAGTGACAGATGTACTTTGCTTATCTGCGATGGCTTTCGCGTAAGAAGCTACCTCAAAAGCAGATTTTTTCAATTTTCCATTTTCGGAATCGGCATATATTAATATTGACATTTTCGTATTTTTTTAAATGATTTTTTGATTTTAATATTCAGTAAATCAGTGGTTTGATTGTTATATTACCTTTGCCTCGTTATGCAAAAGATTGATTAGTTCATCCAAATTGTCAGAAGAAATCATTTTTACAGGTTGCTTAGCCGGAAGTTTTTCAAAACCAACAGTTTCCGTTTTGTTTTCTGAATTTTCAGCCTCTACAACCATGATTTGTTTGGTTCGGGCAGCCATAAGATTTCTCATATTTGGAATACGCAAATCTTTTTCGTGTACCAAACCTTTTTGTCCGGCGATAACAACAGGAAGTTTTGCAGAAATTTTCTCTTTTCCGCCATCAATTTCACGTTCAGCAGATACGGAATTTCCATCAATTTCCAAACTTGTGCATTTGTTCACAAAAGGATAATCTAAAATGGCTGCAACCATTCCGCCTACCATTCCGCCGTTGTAGTCGATAGATTCTTTTCCCGTGATAATCAGGTCGTAACTTCCTTCTTTTGCAATTTTAGCAATTTGTGAAGCTACAAAAAATCCGTCAGAAGCAACAGCATTGATGCGTACAATATCATCAGCACCAAGGGCAAAAGCTTTTCGCAAAGTGGGTTCTGTTTCGGCAGTTCCAACATTAATTAAAGTGATGGAAGCTCCAAGTTTTTCTTTAAGAATAATAGCTTTAGTAAGCCCGTATTCATCGTTAGGGTTGATAATGAATTGAACGCCATTGGAATCGAATTTACGATTTTCATCCGTGAAATTTATTTTTGAAGTAGTGTCAGGAACGCTACTTATACATACTAATATCTTCATAATCTTTAAAATTAAAATATGACAAAGGTCAAAAAAAAATAGATATTATACAAATATTTTCGGTAAGAAAACAGTTCTCAAGTTGTATTTATGGCTGAAATTTTTTGGAATTGATTTGTGTATTTATCCGCTTTTTACGTTCTTTGTGGGAGAGAAGTAAAGTGATATTTACCAAATTATTTAAAATATTTTTGATGATATTTGAGTTTTAAGAAGATAAAAAAATATAAGATACAGAAGTTTTCTATTTTAAAATCAGTGAATTATGGCTACCAATAAAAATGCACTTATTCGATACAAAACCATTGATGCGTGTTTGCGAAATACCGGAAGACGTTGGACTTTGGAGGATTTGATTGATGCTTGTTCCGATGCCCTTTACGAATATGAAGGCAAAGATGATATGGTAAGCAAACGCACAATTCAGTTGGATATTCAAAATATGAGAAGCGATAAAATGGGATATAACGCTCCGATTGAAGTGTTTGAAAATAAGTACTATAGGTATTCCGACCCCGATTATAGCATTAAAAATACGCCAATATCACAGAATGATATTAAATTGATGGGAGACGCCATACAATTGTTAAAAGAATTCAAAGATTTTTCCTTTTTCAAGGATATGAATGGAATTATTCATCGTTTGGAAGATTCTGTTTTTGGGAAAGATAGTCAAAATTCTACAATAATTCATTTGGATAAAAACGAATTTTTACGAGGATTGGAATACATCGACCCCATTTATAAAGCCATACAGCAGAAAAAAGCGTTAGAAGTTCATTATAAGTCTTTTAAAGCTCGGCAAACTAACATTTTGGAAGTGCATCCGCAATTTCTGAAAGAGTTTAACAATCGTTGGTTTGTGGTGTGTTATCATAAAACAACGTTACTTACATTAGCTTTAGACCGAATAGAAGGTTTGCAAATTATTGATATTCCGTATGTTAATAAAAATATAAACGCTGATGAATATTTCAAGGACGTTGTAGGTGTAACTGTTTCGGAAGGAAATCCCATAGAAGAAATCGTGTTTTTTGTTGATAGAATTAATGCGAATTACGTCAAAACCAAGCCTTTTCATCATTCGCAAGTTATTTTGGAAGAAAAAGAAAACGGAACGATTTTCAAGATTAAAGTTCGTCATAATTTTGAATTGGAACGTTTATTTTTAGGATTTGGAAGTTCGATAGAAGTAATTAGTCCTCGTAGATTTCGCCGAAAAATTCTTTCTATTTTGAAAAGAGCAATTGAAAATTATTCCTCTGAAAATCAATAATTTTACAAAAAAATCCCATACAATTAATGCTTTGTACGGGAATTTTTTAGATTATTTTGAAAATTAAATCAAACCTTCTTGTACCAAATTATGCAGATGAACCACACCTATATATGAATTGTTTTCGGTAACGAGCAGTTGAGTGATTTTGTTTGTTTCCATAACATCAAGAGCGTCAATGGCTAAGGTGTTCGCGTCAATCGTTTTAGGATTTGCGGTCATAACGTCCTTTGCGGTGAGCCCTGTTATTGTGTCGGTTTTGCTTAACATTCTTCGGATATCTCCGTCTGTTACAACGCCAATGATATTTTGTCCGTCAATTACAGCGGTGGCTCCAAGCATTTTTTCCGAAATTTCCACAATTACTTTTTTGATGTCTGTTTCGGGTGAAACTTGTGGTTTTTGGTTATTTGCCACAATATCCGATACTTTTAAATATAAGCGTTTGCCCAAAGCTCCTCCAGGGTGATATTTTGCAAAATCACTACTGCCAAATTGCTTCATTTCCAGTAGGCATATCGCTAAAGCATCTCCCAGAACTAATTGAGCTGTGGTGCTTGTAGTCGGAGCTAAATTATTCGGGCAGGCTTCTTTTTCAACGTGAGCATAGAGTACACAATCTGCTTGTTGCCCTAAAACTGAATTTTTGTTTGATGTAATGGCAATCAGCTTATTATTACCTCTTTTTAATAAAGGAACGAGTACTTTTATCTCGGGAGTGTTCCCACTTTTTGAAATACAGATTACCACATCATCTTCTTGAATGATGCCCAAATCCCCGTGGATGGCGTCGGCGGCGTGCATAAAAATGGCGGGAGTGCCTGTTGAGTTCATTGTAGCTACAATTTTGCTGGCAATAATGGCACTTTTTCCAATTCCGGTAATAACTACTCTTCCTTTTGAATTTAGTATGTAATTAACAGATTTTATAAAATTATCATCTATAAAATCAGCTAAATTTGATATTGCTTTAGCTTCTTCTTCAATTGTTTTTCTTGCAATTTCTATGATTTTTTTAGTTTCCATTAATTTTTTTACTTTTTTTATTGTCAATTAAAAAAAATGTTGTACTTTTATGTTCGCAAAGTTAGATAAAATATAGATATAATTTAGATGGAAACGGCTAAAAATGATTTACAAAGTGCTTTGAAGCATTACTTCGGTTTTGACAGCTTCAAAGGGCATCAGCAGGAAATTATACAAAGTGTTATCAGCGGAAAGGATACGTTTGTTATTATGCCAACAGGAGGAGGAAAATCGTTATGTTATCAGCTTCCTGCATTGGTTTTGGAAGGTACGGCTATTGTTATATCTCCGTTAATTGCGCTGATGAAAAATCAAGTAGATGCAATGCGCGGGATTTCATCAACGGATAGCGTTGCACACGTTTTAAATTCATCACTCACCAAAAGCGAAATTCGTGAGGTGATGGACGATATCAGTAATAAGAAAACAAAACTATTATATGTAGCACCCGAATCTTTAATAAAAGATGAGTATGCTAACTTTTTGAAAACAATTCCTATATCGTTTGTAGCTGTGGATGAGGCACATTGTATCTCGGAATGGGGGCACGATTTTCGTCCGGAGTACCGCAATATACGAACTATTATAGACCGATTAGGGGAGGATATTCCCATAGTGGCGTTGACCGCTACGGCAACACCAAAGGTCCAGGAAGATATTTTGAAGAACTTAGGAATGTCCGATGCCAATGTTTTCAAATCTTCATTTAACCGTCCTAATTTATATTATGAGGTGCGTCCGAAAACGAAAAATGTAGATGCAGATATTATCCGCTTTGTAAAACAAAATAGCAAGAAATCAGGAATTATTTATTGCTTAAGCCGAAAAAAAGTAGAAGAGCTTGCTCAAACTCTGCAAGTTAATGGAATAACAGCAGTTCCTTATCACGCAGGATTAGACGCTAAAACTCGGGCTAAACATCAGGATATGTTCCTAATGGAAGAAGTTGATGTGGTTGTTGCTACTATTGCCTTTGGTATGGGAATTGACAAGCCCGATGTGCGTTTTGTAATTCACCACGACATTCCAAAAAGTATTGAAAGTTATTATCAAGAAACCGGGCGTGCCGGGCGTGACGGCGGTGAAGGGCATTGTTTGGCTTTCTATTCTTACAAAGATGTTGAAAAATTAGAGAAGTTTATGGTAGGCAAACCCATTGCCGAACAAGAAATCGGTCAGGCTTTGTTGCAAGATATCGTTGCCTATGCAGAAACTTCAAGCTCTCGTCGTAAATTTATTTTGCATTATTTCGGAGAAGAATTTGATGAAGTAAACGGAGAAGGAGCTGATATGGATGACAACGTACGACATCCGAAAGTTAAGAAAGAAGCTAAAGATGATGTTGTTAAGTTATTGAATGTCATAATATCCACTAAACAGAAGTTCAAAGCGAAAGAAATTGTAAATACCTTGGTAGGGAAGGTGACAGCCTTGATAAAATCACATAAAATTGACGAGCAACCTTTTTTTGGTATCGGTAAAGACAAAGATGATTTGTATTGGATGGCGTTACTTCGTCAGGTTATGGTTAGTGGGCTGATTCGTAAGGATATAGAAACTTACGGGGTGATGTTTATAACAGATAAAGGACGAAATTTTCTTGAAAACGTTACATCTTTTATGATGACTGAAGACCACGTTTACGAGGAAGACACCGAAGATGTGAATACCGCTGGTGGAGGCGTTGCCGACGAAGTTCTTTTGGGAATGTTAAAGGATTTACGCAAAAGAGTTGCGAAGAAAAAAGGAGTTCCGCCATTTGTTGTTTTTCAAGACCCTTCGTTGGAGGATATGGCTCTGAAATATCCGATTACAATATCAGAACTTACTAATGTTCACGGAGTTGGAGAAGGAAAAGCCAAAAAATATGGAAGCGAATTTATTGAATTAATCGGCAAATATGTAGAGGAGAATGATATCCTGCGTGCCGAAGATTTAATAGTGAAAACCACTGGGTCTAATTCTTCTTTGAAATTGTATATTATTCAGAATATAGACAGAAAATTGCCTTTGCCGGATATTGCCAAAGCAAAAGGTCTGGAAATGGATGAGTTTTTGAAGGAATTGGAACAAATTGTTTACAGTGGCACAAGACTGGATATCAGCTACTATATTGATGAAATTTTTGACGAGGAGCAACAAGAAGAACTTCACGATTATTTTATGGAAGCCGAAACGGATAAAATTTCGGTAGCCTCTAAGGAGTTTGATGGAGATTACGAAGATGACGAGCTTCGTATGTATCGTGTTAAATTTATTAGTGAAGTGGCTAATTAATTGATTTTTTGTCTGTTGTAATAGATTTATGTCTCGGTCTTTTAATGAAAAAATAGAATTGATAAAAAAGAATCATATTGTAAAAAAGAGTTAAATTTTAAGAAAAAAATGATCGGCTGAAAAGAGTCGTTATTTTAGGAATTAATCCAGAAAAGTTGGGAAATATTAGTCGTTTTAACAGAAATATCTTGGTTGGATAGAGGTATGTTTGCGTATGGGTACGGTATAAAAATTCTTAAAAAATAAAAAAAGTTTTTTAAGAGTTGTATAAGTGATATTTTTTTTAGACTTTTGCCCCAACAATGTTAACATATAAAGACTAATAAAAACTAAGGTTTATGGAAGAGAAAGAATTTTTGGACAATGAAGAAATTTTCTCAAAAGTTTTGAGAGCAGGTAGGAGGACTTATTTTTTCGATGTAAGAGCCACTCGTGCAAAGGATTACTATCTCACAATAACAGAAAGTAAGAAATTCACTCACGAGGACGGGTCGTTCCACTACAAAAAGCACAAAATTTATTTGTATAAAGAAGATTTCGAGTTGTTTAAGGAAATTTTGAATGAAATGACTAACTACGTTTTTGAAGAGAAGGGAGAAGAGGTAATTTCTGAGCGTCATCAAAAAGATTTTAAGAAAACCTTCTATCAAGAACAAGTGGGAGCTGGTGGTTCTTTTACAAATTTTGATTTTGAAGATATAAAGTAGAAATTTTTCACCCTCATTTTTAAAAGATTACTATCTATAAGGGAGAATTTTTTTAAAAGCTCTCCCTTATAGGTTTTTCATTTTCTGACGAGGGTGAAAATTTGTGAGCATCTCTCTGAGATGAGAGTTTTCTACGTGAACGTAAATCTCTGTTGTTGTGATACTTTCGTGTCCTAACATTGTTTGAATAGCTCGCAAATTCGCTCCGTTTTCAAGCAAATGTGTTGCAAATGAATGGCGAAACGTATGCGGACTTATTTTTTTTTCCAACCCTATATTTTCGGCAACTTGCCTAACAATAGTAAAAATCATTGCCCTTGTTAGTTGTTTGCCTCTTCTGTTTAGGAAAACATAATCTTCGTGCCCTTTGGCTATTTTCAGTTTTTTTCGTTGGTGATTGATGTAATTTTCAATTTGTTTCTGAGTGAAATTTCCTATCGGAATAAGTCTCTGTTTGTTGCCTTTTCCAATTACCCGAATGAAATCTTCCTCAAAAAATAAATCTGATAATCGCAGTGATATAAGTTCCGATACCCGCAATCCGCAACCGTAAAGGGTTTCAATAATAGCTTTGTTTCTATGTCCTTCTTCTGTGCTTAAGTCTATTGAAATCAATAACTTATCAATTTCTTGTAAAGAAAGTGTATCCGGAAGTTTTAACCCGATTTTCGGACTTTCAATCAAGTTCATCGGGAAATCTTCTCTGCCTTTTTCTGAAGTCATAAATTTGAAAAAACTCTTCAAAGCCGAAATAAGGCGTGCTTGCGAGCGAGCGTTCAATTCTTTTGATGTATCGTAGATAAATTGACGCAATGTGTCCGCGGAAATAGTGTTCGGATTTTCGTGGATTTCATATTTTTCAAGATAAGATATCAGTTTTTCGATATCTAATCCGTAAGAAACAACCGAATTTTTTGACATTCCTCGTTGAAGTCGTAAAAAATGCTTGTATTCAGCTAAAAAAGTGTGCCAATTCATAATTTCTTCATAAGTTACATACTTAATATGTTTAGATTTCAATCTATTTTAAAAGAAAATTATAGTTTTTCTTTCATTTTTTCTACAACTTTGTAAGCAATAGGGCAAATTTCGGTATTTTTTATGGTTAAATTTGCAATTTGGTAGATTTTTTTTCGGTCAGTGTGTGGATATTCACGACAAGCTTTAGGACGAACATCGTAGATTAAGCAATAATTATCCGAAGCCAAGAAATGGCAGGGCATCGACTGAAAAATATAATCATTTTCCTCATCAATTTTTAAATATTTAGTAATAAAATCGGATGGTTTTAGTCGTAAGTGCTTGGAAATACGCTCAATATCTATGTTGGTAAGCAACGGTCCCGTAGTTTTGCAACAATTTGCACAGCTTAAACAATCAATTTGTTCCGTAATTTCATCGTGAATTTCCTGTACCGTATAATCAAGATTTTTTGGAGGTTTTTTCTTTAATTGAGCGAAGAAGCGTTGATTTTCAGATTTCTTCTCTTTTGCGAGTTTTTGTATCGTATTAATCTCCATTTTCTTCCATTTTTATCGAAAGTTCAAACCAACGTTCCGTTTTTTCGTTTAATTCATTGATTATTTGCTCTAATTCAGCCGATTTTTCGTGAATTTCCTCTGAATTTAGGTTTCCCTCGGAAAATAATGCTTCTATTTGCGACTTTTTCTCTTCCCACTGAGGAATTTCTTTTTCTAAACGATTAAATTCTTTCTGTTCGTTGAAAGAAAGTCCTTTCAAGCCATCTTTTCGCCACGTGTTTTTAATGGTTTCTTTTTTCTCTGCAACTTCTTCCATAGGAGGCGTACTTTCCTCATACACACGGAAATCCGTATAATTTCCGGGAAAATCTTCAATCACACCATTTCCTCGAAAAACAAATAAATGGTCAACGATTTTATCCATAAAATAGCGGTCGTGAGAAACTACCACAAGGCAACCCGGATAATCCAGCAAGAAATTTTCTAAAACATTCAGCGTTACGATGTCCAAATCATTGGTAGGCTCGTCCAAAATCAAAAAATTTGGATTTTGAATCAAAACCGTACATAGGTACAGCCTTTTTAGCTCGCCTCCGCTGAGTTTTTCAACATAATCGTATTGTTTTTTTCGGTCGAATAAGAAACGTTCCAACAGTTGAGCTGCAGAAAGCGTTCGCCCTTTGAGCAGAGGAATGTACTCGCCATATTTTTGAATTACTTCTATAACTTTCTGTCCTTCTTTAACTTCGATGCCAGCTTGCGTGTAATATCCAAACTTTATTGTATCGCCAATGATGATTTTTCCGCTATCAGGATTTTCTTTTTGGGTTAAAAGATTCAAAAAAGTGGACTTTCCCGTACCGTTTTTACCGATAATTCCTATGCGTTCGCCACGTACAAAGTTATAATCAAACTTGTTGAGAATCATGAGTTTGTCAAACTTTTTACTCACATTGTGAAACTCCACAATTTTGCTTCCTAAGCGTTCCATATTAATTTCCAACTGAACTACGTGTTCCTTTCTACGCTTATGAGCCTGTTCCTTAATTACATAGAAGTCATCAATTCGTGATTTTGACTTGGTGGTTCGGGCTTTGGGTTGTCTTCGCATCCAATCTAATTCCTTAACGTATAGGTTTTTAGCCTTTTCTACACTTGCTTGCTCTTGAGCCAATCGGAGTTCTTTTTTTTCAAGAAAATATGAGTAGTTTCCTTTGTAGGTAAAAAGTTCCCCATTGTCTAACTCTATGATTTCATTGCAAACTCTCTCTAAAAAATAACGGTCGTGCGTAACCAAAAATAAGGTAATATTTTCCTTAGCGAAGAATTGTTCCAGCCATTCAATCATCTCTAAATCAAGGTGATTGGTAGGTTCGTCCAAAATCAAGAGGTCAGGCTTACTAATGAGAACGTTTGCTAAAGCCAATCGTTTTTTTTGTCCGCCGGAAAGATTTTTTATTTTCAATTGCAAATTTTCAAGCTTCAATCGGGAAAGAATTTGCTTATATTGCGTTTCAAAATCCCACGCATTGTGCAATTCCATTTTCTCGAAGGCTTTTTGATAGGCAGTTTCGTTTTCAGGATTTTGCAAAGCGTGTTCGTATTCTTGAATAATTTTCAGAATGGGATTTTCAACTGAAAAAATGGTCTGTTCGATGGTTAAATCTTCATCAAATTCGGGATTTTGAGATAAAAAAGCAATGTGAATGCCGTTTCTGGACACTACTTTTCCGCTATCGGGCTGGTCTTTTCCTGCAATAATGTTCAAAAGAGTAGTTTTTCCCGTTCCGTTTTTGGCAACAAATGCAATTTTTTGGTCTTTATTGATGCCAAAAGAAATATTTTGGAACAAAACACGTTCTCCGAATGCTTTTGATATGTTTTCTACGGATAATAAGTTCATTTTTACAGCTGAAAGTTAAAAATTTGGGGCAAATATATAAAATTAAAATGCTTTGGCATAGTTCCAAATTCGGAAAATTTCTTGATAAGATAGTGAAAATAATTTTCCCAATAATTTCAAAAAGAAATCAATTTGTTTTAATAAAAATCTCTATCAAAACTTTAAAATTCTGATAGAGAAAATTTTTATGATTTACTTAAATAGATGTAAAATTGATTGTTAAATTTTTATTTTTTTGAAATTTTGTTATCTTTTTATTAATCGTTTGTTGATGTCTTTGATAAGTTTGGGACCTTCATAAATAAATCCTGTGTAAAGCTGGATGAGAGACGCTCCGGCTTCCAATTTTTCAAGGGCATCTTCCACCGAATGAATACCGCCCACACCGATGATAGGAAAGGCTTTTCCGCTTTTTTCGCTCAAAAAACGAATAACTTCGGTGGAGCGTTTGGTCAAAGGTTTTCCGCTCAAGCCTCCGGTTTCGTTTCTGTCAGGTGATTGTAAACCTTCACGTGAAATTGTTGTGTTTGTGGCAATTACGCCAGCTATTTGGGTTTCTTTTACAATGTCAATAATATCAAGAAGTTGCTCGTTAGTCAAATCAGGAGCAATTTTTAACAAAATAGGTTTTGGTTTTTCTTTCTGAGAATTTAATTTTTGTAAAGTGTTGAGCAAAAGTGTGAGAGGTTCTTTTTCTTGTAAAGTTCTCAAATTAGGAGTGTTAGGAGAACTGACATTAACCACGAAATAGTTTACATACGGGAATAATTTTTCGAAGCAAATACTGTAATCATCTACGGCTTGATCATTAGGAGTAATTTTGTTTTTCCCAATATTTCCGCCAATAATTACATTTTTATTTTTTTTCAATTGTTTGATAGCTTCTTCAACTCCTTGGTTATTAAAGCCCATACGGTTGATAATGGCTTTGTCGGCTTTGAGTCGGAATAATCTTTTTTTAGGATTTCCCGGTTGTCCTTTGGGAGTTATTGTCCCAATTTCAATGAAACCAAACCCTAAATTTGATAATTCTTCATATAATTTAGCTTCCTTGTCCAAGCCTGCTGCCAATCCCACAGGATTTTTGAACTTAATTCCGAAAACTTCTCGTTCCAACGAAGGATGTTCAACTTGGTATATGGAGCGGATAAGTGCAGGAATTCCAGGGATTTTATGAATGAATTTCAGCCAAGAGAAAGTTAAGTGATGTGCTTTTTCGGGGTCTAAAGAAAAAAGAATTGGTTGAATAAGTTGTTTGTACATAGCTTTATAACATATTTTTAAATGTGTTGCAAAAGTAATCACTTTTTATAAAAAATGCTATATAAAAAAAGAGATTTTCAATTATTGAAAATCTCTTTTTCTTGTGGGAAGAGCAGGATTCGAACCTGCGAAGACATAGTCAGCAGATTTACAGTCTGCCCTCGTTGGCCGCTTGAGTATCTTCCCAAATGCGGGTGCAAATATACATATATTTTTTTAAAATAAAAGCTTTTCTTGAAAAAAAATAATTATCACTTGAAAGTGAGTGAATTAAAAATTGTGAAAATAATAATTGTAACGGAGATAATTATTAATATGATAATTTTGTTAAATAGAAATTGAAAAAAAGTGATTTTTATTGCTTAAAGTCGAATAAAAGCAGTACTTTTGCACGCGGAAATTTTTTAAAAACTTTAACATATGGATTGGATAGTAAACCTATTTTCAAACCACGAAAGCGTGGCTTACACAGTGATTATTTACAGTATCGTCATTGCATTGGGTGTGGCTCTGGGCAAAATTCGTTTTTGGGGTATTTCCTTCGGAATTGCTTGTGTGCTTTTTGCAGGAATTGCCGTAGCTCATTTTGGTTTTACGGTAGATGGTCACATTCAGCATTTTGTGAAAGAATTCGGACTTATTTTATTTGTTTATACGATTGGTTTGCAGGTAGGACCAGGTTTTTTTGCTTCGTTTCAGCAAGGAGGACTTAAACTGAACAGTTTAGCAATACTTTCAGCTATTGCCTGCGTTCTTACGGTTATCGGTTTGCATTACGCAACAGGCACGGGAATGGCAGAGTTGGTAGGAATTATGTCAGGAGCCGTTACCAATACACCCGGATTAGGGGCTGCTCAGCAAGCAATCGTTGATATTTCGTTAGAAAGAGGGCTTTCGCAAGAAGCGATTAACGATACATTGTCCAACGTATCTAACGGGTACGCAGTAGCATATCCATTCGGAGTTTTGGGAATCATTTTGGTGATGATGGTTCTGAAATATGCTTTGAAAGTAAACTTAGATGCAGAAAAAAGATTGAATAGATGGAAAATTAACAAAAATAATTCAACAGTTGATAAGATAGCCGTATATGTTGAAAATCCGATTTTGTTTAACAAACACATTGCTATCATTAAGCAAACTTTAGGAATGGATTTTGTGATTTCACGTTTGTATCGTGATGATAATATACTTTTAGTTGACAAAGATACATTCCTTAAAGAAGGTGATATTTTGCTTTTGGTTGCCAACCCGAAAGATTTTGAACGTCTTTCCACTTTGGTAGGTAAGAAGGCTAATTTATCATTGTTTGATGAAGAGGCAACAAACATCATTTCACGCCGAATGAATGTTACAAACAAACAGGCTTACACCAAAAAATTAGGTGAGATTAACGTTCGTGAAAAGTATGGCGTTACTATCAGTCGTGTGTACCGTGCTGGAATTGAGTTTGTCCCGACGAAAGATACAAAATTGCAATTCGGTGATACTATTACAGTTGTGGGAGATGAGGAACATATTAAATTGATTGAAAAAGTATTCGGAAACTCTAAAAAACGTTTGCAACATCCGCATATTGCCGAACTTTTCTTCGGAATTGTGCTTGGGGTAATTTTAGGTTCTATACCTATATATATACCCGGGATGTCTTCACCAGTGAAACTCGGTTTGGCAGGAGGTCCGCTTATTGTTGCGATTTTAATTAGCCGTTATGGCGGACGTTTTTCAGTTACGCATTACGTATCACATAGTGCTAACTTAATGGTTCGCGAGATTGGTATTGTGCTTTTCTTGGCAAGTGTTGGGTTAGGTGCCGGACAAGGATTTATCAAAACGCTTTCGGAAGGTGCTGGTTTTCAGTGGATGTTGATGGGAGTTGCCATAACGCTTATCCCACTGATTATCGTAGCATTAACAGCTCGTTTTTATTTTAAACTAAATTTCCTTGAAATTTGCGGATTGCTTTCAGGTTCGCAAACTGACCCACCGGCTTTGGCTTTTGCTCACGATGTTACGGGTTCGGATGCTCCGGCTGTAACCTATGCGGCAGTTTATCCGCTAACAACCTTTATGCGGATTATGGTGGCTCAGCTACTAATTGTTCTCTTTTTATAGAAATTTATCGGGAATAAAACTTCATAGCGAAAACTCAAGATATTTCATAATATCTTGAGTTTTTTTATGACAATTATTTATCTGAGCTTAGTAAATTATCTATTTTTTCTAAACTTTCTTCCACGGATAAATTATCCATAGAAATGATGTGATTTGCTTGTAAATAATACGGATTTCGTTCAAATAAGTGTTTTCGGATGAATTCTTCCAAATCTTCGTTTTTAAGATGAGAAATCAGCGGACGAGCGTCTTTCTCAGCGGAAAGTCGTTCGGTTAATGACTTGGGATTATATTTCAAATAGAAGGTGTTTTCAGTTGCTTTGGAAATTAAATCCATATTATTCCCAAAACAAGGAGTTCCTCCTCCTAATGCCAATATAAAATCTTTTTCAGAAAGAAGTAATTCATTCAGATAAAAAGTTTCCTTCTTGCGGAAATAAATTTCTCCTTTTGTTGCAAAAATTTCTTTGACAGAAGTGTTTTCTTTATCCTCAATATAGCTATCTAAGTCAATAAAAGGCAAGTTTTTTTTCTTAGCGAGTGCTTTTCCGAGTGTGGTTTTGCCACTTCCCATATAACCTAATAAAATTATTTTCATTTGTAACTTTTTGTTTTTTAATTGTTTGAAAAAAAAATAAAAATATGATGCAAAAATAATTAATTTTTTGTTGCTAAATAAAAAAAAAAGCTATACATTTGCACCCGCATTCAAGAAATGAATGATGACTTGGTAGCTCAGTTGGTAGAGCACAACACTTTTAATGTTGGGGTCCTGGGTTCGAGCCCCAGCCAGGTCACAGGGTTATACAATTTGTTTTTTTATTTTTTAATGACTTGGTAGCTCAGTTGGTAGAGCACAACACTTTTAATGTTGGGGTCCTGGGTTCGAGCCCCAGCCAGGTCACAGAAAAAGTTAAGTGAAGAACTTAACTTTTTTTGTATTTGTTTAGTTTTACTGATGCCTACGTGGAGAAATTGGTAGACTCGCCATCTTGAGGGGGTGGTGCTTTCGGGCGTGCTGGTTCGAATCCAGTCGTAGGCACTTTTAAACTACAGCTTTAATCATTCTTGGATTTTGCAACAAATCATTTCGCAATTCTACTTTTGAAAACCCTTTTTTCCTTAGCATTTCAACCATTTCATTTCCTAAATATTGATTTATTTCAAAGAAAAGCTTTCCTCTTTCGGTTAGTGAGCTTTTTGCTAATTCTGCAATTTTTTCGTAAAAAATCAACGCATTTTCATCTGGTACAAATAAAGCCAAATGAGGTTCGTAATTTAGCACATTGTTCTGAATTTCTTTTTTCTCAAGTTCTCGCACGTAAGGCGGATTTGAAACAATAACATCATATTTTTCTGCAAGAAAATCCGTTTCTAAGATATTTTGCTGAACGAAATGAATTTTTACATTGTTTTCAATTGCATTTTTCCCAGCAACGGAAATGGCTTTCTCTGAAATATCCAAAGCGGTAACATTGGCATTAGGCAAAGCTTTGGCAAGAGAAACAGAAATACAGCCGCTTCCGCACCCAATATCCAAAATGTTTATTGAATCATTATGAGGAGTTTCGGAAAGAATCCAATCAACCAATTCTTCAGTTTCTTGTCTGGGAATCAAAACATTTTCATCGACAAAAAAACGATTTGAGAAAAACTCTGTTTCACCCAATATATATTGTATGGGCTTTTCGAATTTTAGTTCATTGACGGCATTTAAAATGCTTATTTCCAATGTTTTTTCTAATTCCATTTCGGGATGAAGAAGAATGTCCGTTTTGGAAAATCCTCCATAAAAATCGAGCAACATAAAATAAAAAACCTGAATTTCCTCCTTTGAGTAAAGAAAATCCAGATTTTGAAATAAGTAATCTTTTAAGTCTTTTATTTTCAAAATGTTAGTTTAATTGTAATTTTTGACCCACTTTTATTTCGTTACTTGTTTTTTCATTCAAATTATTGAGTTTTATAATTTGCTGAACTGAAACTTGCTGTTCGCGTGCAATTTTGTAAAGTGTATCGCCAGCTTTTACCGTATAATATTTTGTTTTAGGTTGATTTTCAATAGTTTTAAGGGCTTCTGTGGCTTTAGGTTTGGGAGTGCTCGTTACTCGAACTTCTGCTTTTGAAGTTTCCACAGGTGTGTTTGTTTTAGGCGTGCTAACAACCTTACCATCAGGGTTTAAAACTTGTTGGTCATACTCGTATAATTTATGTTTTTTGATGAGTTGAATCAGTTTTTTTGCGTATCCTGGGTCTGTGGCGTATCCGGCTTTTTTCAAACCGTGAGCCCATCCTACGTAATCATCAGGGTCTAATTCAAACAAAAACGCATATCGGTTGCGATTTACCAAGAAGGTAGAATGGTCTTCAAATGACTCAAAAGCATATTTATAGCGACGGAAACATTCTCCTTTTTCATCATCATCGTGTGTCATTGTTTTTCCTTGCCAAGATGAATGGCATTTGATTCCGAAATGATTATTTCCGTGTCGTGCCAATTTTCCTTGTCCTGAGCCACTTTCCAAAATTGCTTGAGCCAGTGTGATGCTTGCCGGAATTTTGTAGCGTTGCATTTCCACCATAGCAATTTCTTTATAATCATCAATATACTTTTGTGTCACAGAAGGAGTTACCTGAATAGCAGGAGGAATTTCGTGGTAATCTTCTTCCGAGCTGTCATATTTTTTTGCAGCAATAGTTGTTGTTTTTTTCGGAATTACGTTTGTCGGAGGTCTTTGCCCGCGATAGGTTACTCGCTTTGGATTTTTCTTGTTTTTGTAATATCTTGATGAACAAGAAGATAACACAAACAGAGAAAGTAAAAATATGCTAATTTTTTTAATCATAATTCAAAATCTGTTGATGCTTTTTAGCTCTTTTTTGATTTATGCCCTGAATTCCTTGCAAGCCACCGGTGTGAATGGCTAATATTTTTGTATTGGGCTTGAAAAAGTTTTTATTTGAGAGGGCAAAAATAGCAAAAATCATTTTACCAGTATATACAGGATCTAAGGAAATTCCTGTTTTTTTGTTAAAGTTGTTTAAAAAAGATATTAATTCGTCAGATACTTTAGCATATCCTCCAAAATTGTAGTCGTGAATGAGTTGCCAGTTTGTTTTTTGGGTGTAGTTTTTTATGACATCGGATAAAAATTCGCCTTTCAAAGCAGGAAAACCCAAAACGGTTTGGTGTGAAAAACTCGAATTTATCAAACCTGAAATGGTTCCTCCTGTGCCAACTGCCGAGCAAATTACATCAAAGTTTTCATCCTCTGGGGTCAAAATTTCCTCACAGCCTTTCACTGCAAATTCATTTGTTCCACCTTCCGGAACTATGTAAGTGTTTGAACCATAATTGCTTTTTAATTCGGATAAGAATTCATTAGTGTGTTTCAGACGATATTTTTCACGAGAAACAAACAGAAAATCCATTCCACACTTTTGAGCAAAACTTAATGTAGGATTTTCTTCTATTTTTGAGTACAATTCATCTCCTCGAATAACACCAATTGTTTTCAGCCCAGTGAGTTCACCCGCAGCGGCAGTGGCAGCAATGTGGTTTGAGTAAGCTCCGCCGAAAGTTAATAAACAGGTTTTTCCTTCCTTTTTCGCTTGTAAGATGTTGTATTTTAGTTTTCTGAGTTTGTTTCCCGAAACGAAGTGATGATTTTTATCCTCACGTTTGATATGAAGTGAAACTCCGTTAGGTAAAGGAATATCTACAAACTGATTTTCAATATGTAACTTGTCGAAATTAAGAGGTTCCATTACAATAATATCAGGATTTATTAATCGCACAAAAATAGGAAATAATAACAGATTTTCGAGTTTAATACCGATATTTTGTCGGTTGAATTTTATTTTTTACGGGTTTAAATCTTCTTGATCCTGCCATTTTGTCAGATTTCTTCCTTTGGCACAATCATTGACTATTAGATGCTCGAAGCCCAAAGCGGAACAGTACCGCCTAAGGTGGTAAGTAAATGTTGAATTAAAAATAAATTAAGAATATGAGCAAAATTATTGGAATAGACTTAGGAACAACCAACTCGTGTGTTTCTGTAATGGAAGGTAATGACCCTGTGGTAATTACCAATGCCGAAGGTAAAAGAACCACTCCTTCTGTGGTAGCTTTTGTAGAAGGAGGCGAAATAAAAGTAGGTGACGCTGCTAAACGTCAGGCGGTTACCAACCCAAATAAAACGGTTTACTCAATCAAGCGTTTTATGGGGAACAAATTTTCAGAGTCAGACAAAGAGGTAGGTCGCGTACCTTACAAAGTGGTAAAAGGCGATAACGATACGCCACGCGTGGATATTGACGGAAGGTTGTACACTCCGCAAGAAATTTCAGCAATGATTCTTCAAAAAATGAAAAAAACTGCCGAAGATTTCTTAGGACAAACAGTAACCGAAGCCGTTATCACCGTTCCTGCATACTTTAACGATGCACAGCGTCAGGCAACCAAAGAAGCAGGAGAGATTGCAGGACTTAAAGTTCGTCGTATCATCAATGAGCCTACTGCTGCTGCTTTGGCTTACGGATTGGACAAAAAACACAACGACCAAAAAATCGTAGTATTTGACTTCGGTGGTGGTACGCACGACGTATCTATCTTGGAGTTAGGCGATGGCGTATTCGAAGTACTTGCGACTGACGGAGATACACACCTTGGAGGTGATGATGTAGATGAAAAAATCATCAATTGGTTAGCCGAAGAGTTTCAGGCAGAAGAGCAAATGGATTTGCGTAAAGACCCAATGGCGTTGCAACGTCTTAAAGAAGCTGCGGAAAAAGCCAAAATCGAGCTTTCTTCTTCTACACAAACCGAAATCAACTTGCCATACATCACGGCTACGGCAACAGGTCCAAAACACTTGGTGCGTACCCTTACTCGTGCAAAATTCGAGCAATTGATTGATGATTTGGTAAAAAGAACCATTGAGCCTTGTCGTACCGCTCTTAAAAATGCAGGACTTTCAACAAGCGATATTGACGAAGTAATTTTAGTAGGAGGTTCTACACGTATCCCTGCGGTGCAAGAAGCGGTAGAGAAATTCTTCGGAAAGAAACCAAACAAGAGTGTTAACCCTGATGAAGTGGTAGCTGTTGGTGCGGCTATTCAAGGGGGAGTTTTAACAGGAGATGTAAAAGATGTATTGCTTTTGGACGTAACTCCGCTTTCACTCGGTATCGAAACAATGGGTGGAGTGATGACCAAACTTATCGAAGCCAATACTACCATTCCGACCAAGAAATCACAAGTGTTTTCAACCGCTGCTGACAATCAGCCAAGTGTAGAAATCCACGTGTTGCAAGGAGAGCGACCAATGGCAAACGATAACAAAACGATAGGACGCTTCCACTTAGATGGCATTCCGCCTGCACCGCGTGGCGTTCCTCAAATCGAAGTAACGTTTGACATCGACGCTAACGGAATTATCAAAGTTTCGGCAACCGATAAAGGAACCGGTAAATCACACGATATCCGAATTGAAGCCTCATCAGGACTTTCACAAGAGGAAATCGAGAAAATGAAACGCGAAGCCGAAGCCAACGCCGAAGCTGACAAAAAAGCCAAAGAAAAAGCCGACAAAATCAACGAGGCAGACTCAATGATTTTCCAAACTGAAAAACAACTGAAAGAATTTGGCGACAAACTTCCGGCAGATAAGAAATCAGGCATTGAGTCTGCTTTGGAAGAGTTGAAAAAAGCACACCAAAGCCAAGATTTGGGACAAATTCAACCTGCTTTGGACAGAATCAACGAAGCGTGGAAACAAGCCTCCGAAGACCTTTACAAAGCACAACAAGCCCAAAGCGAACCACAACCTAACACAGGCGGTCAGCAACAACAAAACGGCGACAACGTGCAAGATGTAGATTTTGAAGAAGTCAAATAGTCCGTAGCACGGACGGGCAATAAATACAGCCCCACCTAATACTAATTGGGTGGGGTTTTAAATTAACTACAACTTATAATATGAAAATTAAATCAGTAGAAATATTAAATATTAAGGGGATTTCTTCCTTTAAGACAGAATGTAACCTAACACCTAACAAAATAAATATTTTTGTTGCTCCAAATGGATTTGGAAAAACCTCACTAAGTAAAGCATTTGGGTATTTATCTAATTCAAAAATTAATTTAGCAGAGAATGATACCCATAATAATGATAGAGCCTTAATACCACAAATAAAAATTGAAGTAGAAGAGACCACAGGTATCTCTATTTTATCCGCTGATAACACTAACAATGATATTAAGGGTAGATTCAATGTTTCTGTTATCAATAGTCAATTAAAACCAAGTGGAACAAATCAAAGATATATGGGAAGGTCTATCAATAAGCATTTTATTGATATAGAACCAACAATTTTATTGAATACAATTCCTACAAAAGAAAAATTGGATTATAAAATTACCAATATAAGAAGAGACTTTGGTAACAATGGAAAGGTTTTGGTTAATATCGAAAATTTTCTATATACAAGAAATTTATTAAATAGAATTATTTCAGAAGTTGGAATAGGTAAAATTAAGTCTTCACCTTTTAGAAATAAAGTAAAAACATTTGTAGATGAAATCAACAAACAAAGTGGAATTGCAAATATCATAAATAATTGGATTGAACAAAATGTTGGAAATTTTCTAAATCAGTATTCTGAAATTAAGAATTTGGTTGAAATAATCCATTCTTATAGATTTGAGAATAATGATACATTAGGGAAATCTTTTTTATTTGCATGGCAAATTGTTTATTTGTTCAATAAAAAAACAGAGGCTCAAATTAGAAAAATATGTAATAGTGGCAACTATGAATATTTTTTAGAAGATACAAATAATTTTCTTTCAGATTGTAACACAACAAGATTTGAGATAAAGGCAAGAGAAGAAAAAGGAAAATTAGTCGTCCATTATCCAAAAGCACACGAAATTTCCAATGGACAAAGAGACATTTTGAACTTTCTAGCTTTGTTGCTAAAATTCAGAGCAAATTTGAGAGAAAATACCAATCAAATTCTTATTATAGATGAAGTATTCGATTATCTAGACGATGCTAATTTAACGGCATTTCAATATTTTATAACCAATTTAGTAGATGAAGCCAAAGATAAAAATATCAATTTATTCCCTATACTATTAACACATTTAGACCCTAATTTTTTTAATCATTTTTGTTTTAATGAAAAGAAGTTACAAATACATTATCTGAAAGAACATGATGTAAAGAATACACAAAATCTACATAAATTAATTTACCAAAGAGAAAATCCTTCTATAAAAGATAATTTAGATACATACTTTTTTCATTTTCACCCAGATAATACTATTAATATTGAAAATGATTTTTATAATTTAGGATTACCAAAAGAATGGGGAAAAGTAAAAAAGTTTCATAAAAAAATATTTAGAGAGGTCGAAGAATATTTAGATGACAAGCCTTATGACCCTCTCGCTATTTGTTTTGCTCTACGAAAAGTTATAGAGATGAAAGTCTATAATCAGATAACTGACAATAAACAAAAAAATCAATTTTTGGATACTCACAAAACAAAGGAAAAATTAAATTATGCATATTCAATAGGCATTGATATTCCCGAAACTTATTACCTTTTAGGGCTTATATATAACACATCATTACATTTGAAACAAGGACAGGATATTACAAAGTCACTAGCAATGAAATTAGATAATTTAACTATCAAGAATATGGTTAAGGAGATTTATAGTTATATTTTATGATTTTAAATATAGTGAAACTCTTTTTACGAGTATTTTAAGTTTCGTTGAATTCAGTTTTTATTAAAACAACATTAAGCTACTTATCGCAGAGTTTGCGAAACGTATTTCAGCAATGAATTACACTTCGCAGACTCTGCGACGTACATTTCATTAGTGTTTCACTCATCGCAAACTCTGCGATATTCATTTCAGTGATGTTTTTCCTTTCGTAGATTTTTTAAAGGCGTCCTTTAACATTGTGTAAAACTCAATTAAATCTTTGTAAGTTTATTAACTAACCTACTTTAAATTGTTGTTATTTTCAAGAGTGAGTTTACGACCTTGGAGACAAAGTCCGCACGGCGGAGTATGTGTCGTTAAGAAAATCAATAAATGAAGCGTGAAAAATATCCGCTGTTCGAAGTGACCGAAGGGAGCAAGTTCGGATATTTTTAGCAAAGTCCGCGAAGGCGGAGTATGTGAGAATTGATTTTTAGCAGAGTATCCAAAGTCTTGAATTTTTGTTTCTTTTGTTTCAAGACAAAAGAATAGAAGCAAAAGACAAATTATATAAAGTTAGCTATGTAGTTATTGTCAAGCTGAGCGAAGTCGAAGCCTTTTTATATATTATTTCTCGACTTCGCTCGAAATGACACAGCGACTTAAAAACAATTCTAAAATATTCATAAAATTGGCATTATTATTGCTGTCTTTCAGGCGAATAAAAACTTAAAATTGTGTACGATATGAAAATTTTAAATTCTTCCGTCCGCATCACTGAAATGGCAGATACCGCCAAGCAATTGGTGATGCTCTATAAAAGCGAAACGGCATTGGCAAACGACCCCATACTAAAACCCGTATTCGCACAGATTGAACCCCTCGCCGAAGCCCTTTCACAAGCTATCAAAAGTGACAAAATCCTTTCGGAGGTGGATAAAGCAGATGATGTTCGTGATGACTTGGTTCGCCAGCTCGAAAAATATCTGAAAAGTTATGCTAACATTCCGGTGGAAAACCTTCGCAAATCGGGCGAAAGGCTCTACGCGGTGTTTTCCAAATATGGCGTAAGAATTACTCGCGAAAGCTATGCGGTGGAGTCGGCACATATCGAATCACTACTGAAAGACCTTGCCGAACCTACGCTACAAACCGATATTTCGGCACTCGAAGGCATCGCTTCCACCATCGAAGCCCTGAAAACGGCTCAGGCGGACTTTGACCAAAAGCGTTTAACCTATGAAAAGAATATGGCGGCACAGAGCAAACGCCCTAAGTCTGCTCACCTTAAAAAGCTACTCTTAAAGCAAATCAACGTAGGATTGATTCCGTACCTAACCTCGGCAACTTTCGTCAGCCCCGAAACATTTACGCACTTTGCCGACACGATAGCACAAATCATCAATACGATTAACAGTAACATCATCGGAAGGAGTAAAAAATCGAATAATAACAACACTTCTGCACAGTAAAAAGAGGAAGGAATAAATTTTATTTTATAGATATCTGTATGTTTTTATAAGGAAGAAAATGTTTTTCTTCCTTATTTTTTTTGTTTTTGAGCATCAAGATTATTGTATGATTTTATAACCTGTATATTGAGAAGTATCAAAATTCAAAATAAAATATACGTTTTTTGAGGGTTGAATTTACCAATTGGTTTAGACCAAAGTACGATGAATCTAAGAAGAGTGAAAAAAATAGATATGTAAGGAGATTTAAATAGGAAGAAAGATGTGAAATAATTTTGTTGTGCTTCAAATTCTGAACATTTCTTGTTACTAAGATTTTGCATTCCAATCAGAATCTGCAACTTACTAAAGATTAAAGCAAAAGGAATGATTATTTTTAGAGTTTTGATTTTGAGATAGTCCAGAAATAACTATGTAGTTTTAAAAATGCTAATTTTTATTAAATTTTATTGAGATAATTAACTTACATTTGTGATTTAAAAATTTATAGTTTATGGAAAGATTATCTATTTACGAATTGCTCTCCTTTGTAGTTCCGGGAGTCATTATGATTGAGCTGATAAATTTTTCAGCGGAATATGTTTTTGGGAAAGCCCCACTCATTACAGCAGGAAACCTTAGCGACGGTCTGTTGTTTTTTGCCATTGCCCTATTTATAGGATGCTTGATTCATATCATCACATTTCGGTTGATAAAGAGAAAGTGGTATAAGAAGCTCGCTTGTACGCCTATGGACAAAATGAAAAACGACGAGTACATCACTGAAATTCTTCCTGATTTGAAAGAAATTTATAGGGTAAATAAAGGGATTTCGGAGGCGGAAAGCATCAGTAATGGAAGTGTATTTGATACGGCGTATTACTACTTAGAAGCACAAGGTAAAATATCCCAAGCAAAAAATTTTCAGAGTATTTATTTTTTGTTTCGGAATATTGTAACGCTCTCAGTATTTGTACTTCCCGTGAGTGTTATCTTTTTATTAGCATCCTTTTTTATGAACGATTGTACGCTGAGTGGCAAAATCATTACAATTGTGATAGGAACTTTGGTTATAGGTGGGTTATCATCAATCATAGCCCAGTGGTTTCGGGTAAAAATGACAGACAGAATTTTCGGACTTTACTATGCAGAATTAACACACAATAAAAAATAAAAACTAACTATGGAAAACAAAACATCTTTGGGGAATAATATTTATTACAACCCTTTTAAACCACAAGATAAATCGTATTTTTCGGGTTATCTCAATGTAGCAATGGAAAATATAGATAGTGTATTTAGAGAGCTGGGAAAAAGATTAAAAGGTAAAGAGTACACTTGGGAGAATTTTTTTGATGCTATTTTTAAGGAAAATATTTCATTGGTGGAATACGAAAGGTATGTGAAATTGCTTTCGGATTATTTCCCTATGGCTCGTCTTTTGGATAAAAAAGAAGCTCCTATAAAAGAACGAAAAGAAAATTTTAAAAAGAATTTTAAAGGCATTATAAAAGCGGTAAGAGATTTAAGAAACTTTTATACGCATAAGGAACACGGAGAGGTAGAAATTACAGATGAAATATTTGGCGTATTGGATGAGATGCTGAAAAGCACGGTTTTAACGGTAAAAAAGAAAAAAGTAAAAACCGATAAAACAAAAGAAATCCTGAAAAAAAGCATAGAAAAACAATTGGATATTTTATGCCAAAAGAAATTAGAATATCTAAGAGACACAGCAAGAAAAATAGAGGAGAAGCGTAGAAATCAAAGAGAAAGAGGAGAGAAAAAATTGGTAGCTCCATTCGAATACAGTGACAAAAGGGATGATTTAATAGCAGCGATTTACAATGACGCTTTTGATGTTTATATCGATAAGAAAAAAGATAGCCTAAAAGAATCGAGCAAAACAAAGTACAATACCGAAAGTTACCCTCAGCAAGAAGAGGGGGATTTGAAAATTCCAATTTCGAAAAACGGAGTGGTCTTCCTGCTTTCTTTGTTTCTCTCCAAACAAGAAGTACACGCATTCAAATCTAAAATAGCAGGGTTTAAGGCTACGGTTATTGATGAAGCAACGGTATCTGAAGCAACGGTGAGCCATAGAAAAAACAGCATTTGTTTTATGGCTACGCACGAAATTTTCTCGCATTTGGCTTACAAAAAATTGAAGCGAAAAGTGCGAACTGCTGAAATCAACTATGGTAAGGCAGAAAATGCTGAACAGCTTTTCGTTTATGCTAAAGAAACTCTAATGATGCAGATGCTCGATGAATTGAGCAAAGTACCCGATGTGGTCTATCAGAATTTGAGCGAAGATGTACAAAAAACTTTCATCGAAGATTGGAACGAATACCTAAAAGAAAACAATGGCGATGTAGGGACAATGGAAGAAGAGCAGGTAATTCACCCAGTGATTCGCAAGCGTTACGAAGACAAATTCAATTATTTTGCCATTCGTTTTTTAGATGAGTTTGCTCAGTTCCCTACGCTTCGTTTTCAGGTGCATTTAGGGAATTATCTTCACGATTCTCGCCCTAAGGAAAATCTGATTTCCGACCGAAGAATAAAAGAAAAAATCACCGTTTTCGGCAGGCTTTCGGAATTGGAACATAAAAAAGCATTGTTTATAAAAAATACCGAAACCAACGAAGATAGAGAACACTATTGGGAAATTTTTCCTAACCCCAATTATGATTTTCCTAAGGAAAATATTTCCGTTAATGATAAAGATTTTCCTATCGCAGGTAGTATTTTGGACAGAGAGAAACAGCCTACCGCAGGGAAGATAGGGATAAAAGTGAAATTGCTCAACCAACAATACATTTCAGAAATAAATAAAGCCGTAAAAGCCCATCAGCTCAAGCAAAGAAAAGCCAGCAAGCCGTCTATTCAGAACATTATAGAAGAAATAGTGCCAATCAATGGAAATAATCAAGAAGAAATTATTGTTTTTGGTGGGCAACCCACGGCTTATCTGAGTATGAATGACATCCATTCCATTCTGTATGAGTTTTTCGATAAATGGGAGGAAAAGAAAGAGAGGTTAGAAAAGGAAGGTGAAAAAAAATTAAGAAAGGAAATTGGAAAAGAGTTAGAAGAGAAAATCGTAGGAAAAATTCAAGTTCAAATTCAGCAAATCATAGATAAAGACACCCACGCCAAGATATTAAAACCTTATCAAGACGGAAATTCTACTGCTATCGATAAAGACAAATTGATAAAAGATTTGAAGCAAGAGCAAAACATTCTACAAAAATTAAAAGACGAACAAACGGCTCGTGAAAAAGAATATAAAGAATGTATTGCTTATCAAGATAAAAATAGGGAGATAAATAAAGTCAGAGATAGAAATCATAAACAATATTTAAAAGATAACCTTAAACGAAAGTACCCTGAAGCTCCTACACGAAAAGAAATTCTTTATTATCAGGAAAAAGGGAAAGTAGCGGTTTGGTTGGCGAATGACATCAAACGCTTTATGCCTACCGATTTCAAAAACGAATGGAAAGGGGAGCAGCACAGCTTGTTACAAAAATCGTTGGCGTATTATGAGCAATGTAAAGAGGAGTTGAAAAATCTTTTGCCTGAAAAAGTATTTCAGCATTTTCCTTTTAAGTTGGGAGGATATTTTCAACAAAAATATTTGTACCAATTTTACACTCGTTATTTAGATAAACGGTTGGAATACATCAGTGGGTTGGTGCAACAAGCCGAAAACTTTAAATCCGAAAATAAAGTCTTCAAAAAGGTAGAAAATGAGTGTTTTAAATTTTTGAAAAAACAAAATTATACTCACAAAGGCTTAGACGCTCAGGTTCAGTCCATATTGGGATATCCGATTTTTTTAGAAAGAGGATTTATGGATGAAAAGCCTACGATAATTAAAGGAAAAACTTTTAAAGGAAATGAAGCTCTTTTTGCCGATTGGTTCAGGTATTACAAGGAATATCAGAATTTTCAGACATTTTATAATGCGAAACAATATCCGCTTGTAGAATTGGAAAAAAACCAAGCAGACCGAAAACGAAAAACCAAAATCTACCAACAAAAGAAAAACGATGTGTTTACACTTTTGATGGCAAAACATATTTTCAAATCGGTATTCAAGCAGGATAGTATTGACCAGTTTTCATTAGAAGATTTGTATCAATCTCGAGAGGAACGCTTAGAAAATCAGGAAAAAGCCAAGCAAACGGGTGAGCGAAATACCAACTATATTTGGAACAAAACCGTTAATTTAAACTTGTGTGACGGAAAAATTACGGTAGAAAATGTAAAGCTAAAAAATGTAGGAGATTTCATAAAATATGAATACGACCAAAGGGTTCAAGCTTTCTTAAAATATGAGGAAAATATAGAATGGCAGGCGTTTCTAATCAAAGAGAGTAAGGAAGAGGAAAATTATCCGTATGTAGTAGAAAGAGAAATAGAACAATATGAAAAAGTGAGAAGGGAAGAACTGCTGAAGGAAGTCCATCTTATAGAGGAGTATATTTTGGAAAAGGTAAAAGATAAGGAAATATTAAAAAAAGGGGATAATCAAAATTTCAAGTACTATATTCTCAACGGACTTTTAAAGCAACTTAAAAATGAAGATGTGGAGAGCTATAAGGTATTCAACTTAAATACTGAACCTGAAGATGTGAACATTAACCAACTAAAACAAGAAGCAACCGATTTAGAACAAAAAGCTTTTGTTTTAACCTATATTCGTAATAAATTTGCACACAATCAGTTGCCTAAAAGAGAATTTTGGGACTATTGTCAAGAAAAATACGGCAAAATAGAAAAAGAAAAAACCTATGCCGAGTACTTTTCCGAGATATTTAAAAGGGAAAAAGAAGCACTGATAAAGTAAAATATAGGATATTACACTCCTGATAGACAGTTTTATACACTCATTTTTTGGCATTGAGGTTGGAACTGCTCTCATTTTGGAGGGTAATCACAACGTAACTGTAAAGGATGCAAAAGTGCCTAACGTTGGAACTGCTCTCATTTTGGAGGGTAATCACAACCCATAATTGAGTAATATGCCTCTTGTGGTAGTTGGAACTGCTCTCATTTTGGAGGGTAATCACAACAAGGTGTCGGAATAATATATAAGCCCAGATGTTGGAACTGCTCTCATTTTGGAGGGTAATCACAACTAGCACTACTTTTGCACCACAAAACAAATAGTTGGAACTGCTCTCATTTTGGAGGGTAATCACAACTCTAATGGTTTAGCCGTTGCAGGTGTACTCGTTGGAACTGCTCTCATTTTGGAGGGTAATCACAACAAAGGCGAGTGATACATCACTAATGCAGATGTTGGAACTGCTCTCATTTTGGAGGGTAATCACAACCAAAAAATTAAACAATCGTTCGTGTGATGTGTTGGAACTGCTCTCATTTTGGAGGGTAATCACAACTAGATTTGATTGGGTCTCTTGTGTAGTCTAGTTGGAACTGCTCTCATTTTGGAGGGTAATCACAACGAGCAAAGCTCATTGTACGCGAAAGCCAATGTTGGAACTGCTCTCATTTTGGAGGGTAATCACAACATTACAATAAATTTAACGAAGCTTTATCGAGTTGGAACTGCTCTCATTTTGGAGGGTAATCACAACACCGAAACCCATAGTTTCGATGGCAGAAAGGTTGGAACTGCTCTCATTTTGGAGGGTAATCACAACAGAAAAGACCTTTGTTCAAGAGATGAAAAAGTTGGAACTGCTCTCATTTTGGAGGGTAATCACAACTAATGGCTATTTCGTTATATCCGAAAGAAAGTTGGAACTGCTCTCATTTTGGAGGGTAATCACAACAAGACATTACGGCGGAAAAACAGAATATATGTTGGAACTGCTCTCATTTTGGAGGGTAATCACAACAATACAGTCGATTGGAACGAACAAGACAAGGTTGGAACTGCTCTCATTTTGGAGGGTAATCACAACAAGGATTCGTTTGAGAAAATCCGCTCAATGGTTGGAACTGCTCTCATTTTGGAGGGTAATCACAACTAAAAAACAAGGAACTAAAAGCCAAAATCGGTTGGAACTGCTCTCATTTTGGAGGGTAATCACAACAGAAATCGAAAAGATTAAAAAAGTCTTTAAGTTGGAACTGCTCTCATTTTGGAGGGTAATCACAACCACAGGACATACCACCATTACAGCACTCGAGTTGGAACTGCTCTCATTTTGGAGGGTAATCACAACAATTTTTTTATCTAACACATCATCAGCCCCGTTGGAACTGCTCTCATTTTGGAGGGTAATCACAACCAATAACACTTCTTAGACTCTTAGCTTCTGGTTGGAACTGCTCTCATTTTGGAGGGTAATCACAACTATTTTATTTTTGAAAAAAAAACGAATTAGGTTGGAACTGCTCTCATTTTGGAGGGTAATCACAACGCCCAGGCGGCTGATACCCAAACCGCTGCCGTTGGAACTGCTCTCATTTTGGAGGGTAATCACAACTTGACAACTTTAAACCACTTACCGAAGAAGTTGGAACTGCTCTCATTTTGGAGGGTAATCACAACTAGAGTTTTTTACAAACCAAGCATTTCTTCGTTGGAACTGCTCTCATTTTGGAGGGTAATCACAACACTGATATGAGTGAAGAAGAAAGAATTTTAGTTGGAACTGCTCTCATTTTGGAGGGTAATCACAACTTCAAATCTGTCGGACTTTTTCTTTCTACTGTTGGAACTGCTCTCATTTTGGAGGGTAATCACAACAAAGCCCTGTATGTTCTTGTACAAATTGTTGTTGGAACTGCTCTCATTTTGGAGGGTAATCACAACCTTTTTCTATCTCTAAAGGAACAAAAAATTGTTGGAACTGCTCTCATTTTGGAGGGTAATCACAACAGTTCTACCATAAAAGGATTTTCTTCATACGTTGGAACTGCTCTCATTTTGGAGGGTAATCACAACGGATAGAGTAAGCAAAGGTAGAGGTATGACGTTGGAACTGCTCTCATTTTGGAGGGTAATCACAACCCGACCTTTGCAACATTGATATTTCTTTGGGTTGGAACTGCTCTCATTTTGGAGGGTAATCACAACTACTTTCATTCACAGTCAGTATATCATTCAGTTGGAACTGCTCTCATTTTATTCGTGAGTTTTCATTTGTTTTTTAAAGGAACTCATGAATGCACAGCATTTGGAGGGTAATCACAACTCTCCTCTTCGTAGTCTTTAAGCCATTTGCGTTGGAACTGCTCTCATTTTGGAGGGTAATCACAACCGTCTTGATTTGTTCGTTTTCTGCCAACAAGTTGGAACTGCTCTCATTTTGGAGGGTAATCACAACTATAATTAGTAATAGTAATTAAACCAGCATGTTGGAACTGCTCTCATTTTGGAGGGTAATCACAACAACTAGCTACTAGAGAAGCTACGTGATTGTGTTGGAACTGCTCTCATTTTGGAGGGTAATCACAACAATGTCCTAATTCAGCATAAAACTCATTTTGTTGGAACTGCTCTCATTTTGGAGGGTAATCACAACTGGCGTTACAAATTGCCCTCGCACAGGAAAGTTGGAACTGCTCTCATTTTATTCGTGAAGTTTTATTTGTTTTTCAAAGGAACTCATGAATGCAAAGCATTTGGAGGGTAATCACAACATTAATCATAAAGATAATCAAATATTTTATGTTGGAACTGCTCTCATTTTGGAGGGTAATCACAACTTCGCTCCAAAATAACGAGCATCAATTGAGGTTGGAACTGCTCTCATTTTGGAGGGTAATCACAACGACCAATGGGGGTATGATGTACGTGTTCGCAGTTGGAACTGCTCTCATTTTATTCGTGAGTTTTTTATTTGTTTTTCAAAGGAACTCATGAATGCACAGCATTTGGAGGGTAATCACAACTTTCTAATCTGTGCTTCTACAGAAGCTAACGTTGGAACTGCTCTCATTTTGGAGGGTAATCACAACAAGTGGTCAAGGTTACAAGGTTACCTCTGTGTTGGAACTGCTCTCATTTTATTCGTGAAATTTTATTTGTTTTTTCAAAGGAACTTATGAATGCAAGCATTTGAAGGGTAATCACAACATTTTATTTAACGCAAAACCTCCCGATGTACTTCATCGGGAGGTTTTTATTTTTCTGTTTTTGTGTGAAAAGTGTTACAAATTATGTTTTTGAATTTATATTATTGGGACAACACGTGCGGAAATTAATAAGAATTTTATTTTTAATTATTTGATTTTTAGTGTTTTGTGTGAAGTGTGAATTGAGGTTTCCAACTCAAAAGCTTAGTTCTGAGCCAATCTGAAAATTTAAAACCATAAATCTGGGAAAAAATATGAAGAATGTGAGGAAGGAATAAAAATCATTCGATATTTTTGGGTGTAAAAAAGGGTGTAAATCTCGTAACTACTTGATTTACACCCTTTACTGCGGAGAGAGAGGGATTCGAACCCCCGGACCTGTTACAGTCAACGGTTTTCAAGACCGCCGCATTCGACCGCTCTGCCATCTCTCCGATTGCACTTGTTGTTTCACTTATGCGGTTGCAAATGTACAACAATTTTTAATATTCGCAAATTATTTTTAGTTTTTTTTACCTATTTCTTTGCATTTTATATACAAAAAATTGTCAATCAGTCAGATAAAATGAATGTTTAATATGTTTTTTGATTAATTTCTTTTCAAAAACAACCATATTAAAGACAGAAAAATATCCTATTTTTGAAAAATTATTCGCTTACCTCAGGATAAATTAAATCATCAATTACGGTAAATTCAATTTTTTTATCATCGTTGATGTGATATTTTAACAACAATTCTCCCCAATTTTCACCATCAGAAAAATCACAAATAATCCACTTGTTATTTAAAATTTTGATTTTATTGATTTGAAATGAACCATTTTTGGATTCAAAACGAACCAAAGTATGTTGTTTTTTACCAGCATTTGTCTTCAAAATTGCTGAGGTTATCAATTCTGTCGGACTTTTTATTCCCATTTTTGCAAAATAATCCAAAGCATAGTTATTGTCTTCAAGATTGAAATACTTTAATTCACTCCTTTCTATGGCTAATTTTCGGATGGAATCAATCAGAATTTCCTTTTCATTTGCAGAAAAAGATTTTTCTGAGTAATTTTCTATTTTTTTGGGTAATTCAATGGCGTTTTTTTCTTTAGTTGTAAATAAAAAGATGTTTAAAATCGCTGAAATTACAAAAAGTACAATAAAAATATTTTTATTCATTGTTGAAAGATTTTTGTTCTTTAAGGTTTATGATTTTCAAAACGTTATGATTTCTGAGGTAGGAGTGTAAAATATGCCTGTTCATCAGGGAGTTGGGTAGGGGAGTTATCAGGTTTTCAATGATTTCCAATTGTAAAAGCTGATAATTCAAGTTGAAAAACCCATATCCTTTGATGTTTCCATCAGTTATGAGAATAATACTTTTTCCACTGGTATTTCTGCCTTTGTCAATAATCGCAACATTCTGATTTACAAATCCGTACTTTTTTAAAACGTTCGAAGCCCTTTCGTTGTACTGTTCAACGGGTTCAAGCTCCAAGCAAGCTCCAAGGCATTTTCCTATAGTGTAGTTATGGCAATTTTTTCGTGCTTGTGAAAGGTTTTGAAATTTAGGGCATAACTGAAATTCTTCAGTAATCTGATACAGAAAGTTTTGAGCCTGATGTTGTGTTTCAAAAGTGGTGATGAAATTATCATTAGCTTCAATTAATTTCGTTGAAAAACAGAGATAACCTGCTTTGTTGAAATGCGTTGTTAGTATATAATTGATATTGTTTGTTTTATATTTGTTTCCCCGATTGAATTTTGGGTTATTTTGCCGAACTTCCTCAATTTCTTTTAGTTTTGCAATTAACTCATTTCCAGTTTCTTCGTATGTTACTGAATAGGTGTTCCTTTGTAGAAACTGATTTCTTTTCGTTGGGGAGGTAAATAACTGATTTATACGCTTTTTTATGTTTTTATGCCTTCCGATATAAATGATTTTTCCTTCCTTATTGTGCATATAATAAACCCCAACACGTTCAGGCAGCTCATCTATAATTCGGATATGTCTTGAAGTCATTTCCTGTTGTGAATCATTTCGTAATGAGGTGGTTATGATATTCTTTTTTGAATCTTTTTCAAGAAGATATTTAAAAAGTTTCACCGTAGCCAAGGCATCTCCTGAAGCTCTATGTTGCTCACTTACAGGAATTCCCAATGAACGGGATAGTTTTCCTAAGCTATAAGATTCTTTTCCGGGGATGAGTTGCTGGGCGAGTTCTACCGTGCATAAAGAAGTTCGAGAGAATTCATATCCTAATCTGCGAAATTCAGTTTGCAACACGCGATAATCGAAACTTGCATTGTGTGCTACAATGATGCAGTTTTCTGTAATTTCAACAATTCTTTTGGCAATTTCATAAAATTTTGGTGCATTTCGCAACATTTTATTATTAATTCCTGTTAGTTTTGTTACAAAAGGCTGTATTTCTCTTTCAGGATTAACTAAGGAGATGAATTGATCAACCACTTCGTGACCGTCATAACGATAAATGGCAATTTCCATAATGCCTTCTTCGTTGTATTTCCCTCCAGTGGTTTCTATGTCCAGAATTGCGTACAAAAATTTGTGAAGATTTTTCTGAGAATTATAGGGTAGAACGCATAAATTAGATGTTCAACCGCAAAAATACGTGCAAATATAAGTAAAAAATCTTAAAAATTGTGGGAAGTAAAATGATTTTGAAATTTCTGATTGAAGAATTGATATGTGAAATCTCTCTTTCGTGCCAATTTACTATTTTAATATTCAGGAAATTGGCAAAATAGAAATTTTAAATAAAAAAAAGAGCAAGATTATCTCGCTCTTTTGTGCTTTATTTCGGATTGTATTATCGAATCTCTTTGATACGAGCTTTTTTACCGGTAAGCCCTCTGAAATAGTAGATTCTTGCACGTCTAACTTTTCCTCTTTTGTTAACTTCAATTTTTTGAAGAGCAGGCATATTGAAAGGGAAGATACGCTCAACACCAACCGTTCCTGACATTTTTCGGATAGTAAATGTTTCAGTCGCTCCACTTCCTTTGCGTTGAATTACAACTCCTTTAAAAAACTGTGTACGTTTTTTGTCTCCCTCTTTAATCTCATAATACACTGTAATAGTGTCTCCTGTTGAAAATTCAGGAAAATCTTTTTTTGCTACAAAGTTATCCTGTACGTACTTTAATAAAGATTCCATAAAAAAATAAAAATATTATATAGTTAACATTGGGCAACATATCACGTCTTTCGCCAGAGGTTACTCCAAATCGGGTGCAAATTTAGATATTATTTTTGAAAAAACAAGTTTTCTTACTTATTTAACTTCTTTAATTTCCATATTTTCGTATTTAACGATATAAACTCCTTGATTTTCATATCCTCCACCTCGGTAAGGATTTCTTAAATATGCAAATTTGTTTTCAAGGAAAGAAGTTTCGCCCAATTGATTGTTTGAGTCGTTAAAATTACCCGTAACTCCCAATCTCAGAATGGTATCCATAGTAATGTCGAAGCCTCGAACAGCATATTTATTTGGTAAAATTCCGTATGTTTTTAAATATCTTTTTGAAAAACTATCATTCCCGTCCGAATATTTGTTGAACGTAGGAAATGTGAATTGCAAGTCAGATAACTGATTGTTAGATAGGCTACTGGAATCATAAACACTTCCTCTGTCAGTTGTCATCAAAATAATTTTAGGAGAAACGTTATCCTTTTTGCTCTGCATCACATTATGTAAAACTCGTACTGCATTGGAAACGAAGCCAATTTCGTTAGATTGAACAATAGCAACATTTTCGCGAGAATAATCCAACGCATTCGGAACCGAATTTACAGTAATTTCAGTAACTACTTTGGCATTCGGGAAACTTTGTTCTAATTTCTCACGAACGGAAGTATTATTTACATCTGCTAAAATCAAAATGTTTGCATTGGCATATTTTTGCGAGATAAATTGTATCATTTTACTTTGCTGAACACTTTCCGTAGGCAATGTTTGGTAAACATTTGGTTTCAGTTCGATGTTTTTGTTGGAGAGCGGTGCCAAAATAGCCACATTCGGATTTGAAATTGAAGCTGAAATTGCGTTGAAAGATCTGGCAGAGAAAGGTCCGATAATCACTTGCGATTTTTGGATGTTTTCATTTGAAGCCATTCTTTGTATTTCTTTTTCTGTTTTTTCGCTATCAAACACATTTACACGGAATTTATATCCCTTTTTTTGCAATGAATCAATGGCAATCAACGCTCCCGAATAAAAATCCGTAGCAATGGGAGTTACTCTGTTGTCGCTCAAACGCCCTTTCAAGGTAGCCATTTTGTCAGTTTCGCCAACTATATCGGAAATTCTGAAAGGCAAAATAAATGAAATTTCTTTCACATTTTCAGCAGATGCAATGGAAAGCATTTTTTGAGTAGAATCTTCAAAGAGTTGATTTTCCACCGCGATGACTTCCCCTTGTTTGTATCGTTCAAAATTTTCTCTCGGAATCCAAATTTGTGAGTCGGATTTCAGCCCGTCTTTCAGTTCAGGATTCAGTTTAATAATTTCAGCTTCGGAAATTCCGAATTTGCGTTCCAAACTGTAAAAACCTTCCGCTTTTTCAACAGAGTAAAGAACAAGGTCTTGACTGTTAGTGTTTTTCGGTAGGGAAGGAGTGTGTGTTTCTGACGCAGGAACCCAAATTTCTTGTCCTTCACGGAGGTTTTCAGCAGTCACTCCGGGATTCATTTTTTCAAGTTCATCTTGGCTTATGTTATGATTTTTTGAGATTCTCCAAAGAGTTTCCTGTGGCTTAACCACATACTTTCTTTGCCCCTGAATTCCTTTCTGAATCATTACGGAAGCTTTCTCAAAAACAGGAATAGAGATAGTTTCTCCCTCCAACAAACCTCTGCCGTAAAGGTCAAAGTTATAGCGTTTTAGGTCGTCAATTGAAATACCATATTTTTGTGACAAACCGAAAAAAGTTTCTTTTGCTTCTACTTTATGCGATTTGAATCCCAAAGGTTTTTGAGTGCTGTAATATTTTACTTTTCCGGAAGGAATGTAAATGACCATATCCTTTTTTAAGCCGTTTTTCAGTTCCGGATTTTTCTTGATGATGTCAGAAGGCGAAACACGGTACGTTTTTGCAATACTTTCAATGTTTTCGTTTTCTTTCACATTGTGAGTTTGTTGCTGAGCAAATCCTATCCCGAATGAAAAAATAAATCCTAATATAAATAAATTCTTCATAAAGAGTTTATAATTAATTTTTTACGTATTATTTTTAATTTGGAAAATTAAGTAATCCAAACCACAAATATACTATATTAATTAGAAATAAAGATATTAACCTAAAAAAATAGCATATTTTTAAGTTTTTTGAAGTTGAAATTCATTTGAAGAAAAAAGAAAAGTGAAGAATAAAAACACTGTTTCTTTTTCTTCACTTTTAATTATAAATTGCTTATTCCCATTCAATTGTGGCTGGTGGCTTTGAGCTTATGTCGTAAACTACTCGGTTTACGCCTTTTACCTTGTTTATAATTTCGTTCGAGATTTTTTGTAAGAATTTATATGGCAAATCAACCCAATCGGCAGTCATTCCATCAACGCTTTCTACGGCACGTAAAGCAACTACTTTTTCGTACGTACGCTCATCTCCCATTACTCCTACACTGTTGATAGGTAGTAAGATAGCTCCTGCTTGCCATACTTTGTCGTACAATCCGTGTTCTTTAAGTCCGTTGATAAATATAGCATCAACTTCTTGTAAAACGCTTACTTTTTCGGCTGTAATATCTCCCAAAATACGAATTGCCAATCCTGGTCCTGGGAAAGGATGTCTGCCCAACAATTCATCATCTATGCCAAGAGCTCTTCCCACACGACGAACTTCATCTTTGAAAAGCATACGTAAAGGTTCAACTACCTTAAGTTTCATAAAATCAGGAAGTCCGCCAACGTTGTGGTGAGATTTGATGGTTGCAGAAGGACCTTTTACCGATAGTGATTCAATTACATCAGGATAAATAGTTCCTTGTCCTAACCATTTAGCGTCTTCTATTTTATGTGCTTCATCATCAAATACTTCAATGAATACTCGTCCGATTGTTTTTCGTTTTTCTTCTGGGTCGGATTTTCCGGCTAAGGCATTTAAAAAACGCTCCGAAGCATCAACTCCTTTTACGTTTAATCCCATACCCTCGTATTGTTTCAAAACATTTTGGAATTCATTTTTGCGAAGTAAACCATTATTTACAAAGATGCAATGTAGCTGATTTCCAATTGCTTTATTTAGTAAAACGGCAGCCACAGTCGAGTCCACACCTCCCGAAAGTCCTAAAACAACTTTTTCGTTGCCAACTTGCTCTTTTAAAGACTGAATAGTCATTTCCACGAAATTATCCGAAGTCCAAGTAGGTTTTACTTTTGCAATTTTAATTAAAAAATTTTCCAAGAGTTTTTTTCCGTCAATGGAATGCGAAACTTCAGGATGAAACTGAATTGCGTAAGTGTCCTCGCCTTCAATACGATAGGCTGCATTTTTTACGTCAGAAGTACTTGCTAAGCAAATTCCACCGGTAGGAAGTTCTTTGATTGTGTCGCTGTGACTCATCCAAACTTGGCTTCCTTGTGAAATTCCGTCAAAAAGAGGTTCGTTCTTTTCAATGAAAGATAAATTGGCACGCCCGTACTCGCGTATTTTTGAAGGAGTTACATTTCCGCCGTTAAAATGTGCCAAATATTGTGCACCGTAGCAAACCGCCAAAACAGGTTTCTTTCCTTTAATTTGTGATAAATCAGGATGAAGGGTGTCTTCTCCTCGTACCGAATAAGGTGAACCTGAAAGAATTACAGCTGAAAATTCATCTAAGTTTTCAGGTAAATGATTAAAAGGATGAATTTCGCAGAAGATATTAAGTTCTCTGACTCTTCGTGCAATTAATTGTGTGTATTGCGAACCAAAATCTAAAATTAAAATACTATTATTCATTGAATTATGGGTTGTCTGTTAATTGTAGTTGAATAAAAACATCGGCAAAATTATGAATTAATGTTGAATTATGGTAATATCAGACCATTTATTTGTAAGATGTCTTTTTGTAGCAAACGTGATAGATTTGAACAAGAAAGGGAGTATTGTATATCTGAAGTGTGTAAAGTTTATACATTTAAAATCGTTTTACACACTTTATTACACAGTGTGTAAATTTTTTTTAATAAATAAATATTTTTATTTTATGTTGATTATCAGTGTTTTAGTTTGTTTTTATTGAGATGTCTTCAAAATGGCACACTATTTTCTATGATGAGAGCGTAACTTTGAGATGATAAATGATAGGTTACAACAAAAAATTATAAAACTAAATTACAAATTGCTATAAGAAACATTGTTTAGATGAGATTACTCATTAATCAAAGATTATCGAAAAACAATTACTTTAGGTAAAATCATTTATTAAACTATTCAAAAGTCATTGAGACAAAATTTTATGAAAAAAACTTACTTTTTTGAATAGTTAAATGATTGAAAATAAATAAATTTGGAGTTAGTAGTAGTATTTATATGCATTGTGAAAAAGGACTTTTTCGTGAGAAAAAGTCTTTTTCGTTTTAACATACTTTTTATTTTGAAATTTGTATATTTGCCTCCAATCGAAAACTTATAGCAAATTTTTCACATTAAAAAAATTGATGAGTATGAATCCTATTCTTTTGGTAGAGGATGATATTACGTTTGCAAAAATGTTAACTCGTTTTTTGGAACGAAACGGATACAGAGTAGAAGAGTGCGGTACTTTAGAAGAAGCCAAGAAAAAAATAAGTCCTTTTACAAAAATGGTTTTCACGGATTTGCGTCTTCCCGATGGCGATGGAATCATTTTACTTAAGGAAATCAAAGCCTCATATCCTGAAATTCCTGTGATTGTAATGACGGGTTACGCCGAGGTTTCCACAGCCGTTGAAGCAATGAAATTAGGAGCATTTGACTATATATCAAAACCTTTTCAGCAAGAAGACGTACTGAATGTAATCAAAAATGCAGACAAATCAAAATCTCCAAAAATCATAACTCCTTCTTTGCCAAGAGTAAGAGAGGAGAAAGAATTGAAATTACCTGAAAAAGACACTTCTTTCGTGGAAGGTGTCAGCCTTGCGTCGAAGAAATTGAATGAATTTATCAGTTTGGTTGCTCCTACTGATATGTCAGTTTTAATCACGGGAGAAAGTGGCACGGGGAAAGAAGTGGTCGCAAAGTCAATTCATCTTAAAAGTGAAAGAGCCAACAAACCTTTCATCGCAGTGGATTGCGGAGCTATTCCTAAGGAAATTGCATCAAGTGAATTTTTCGGACATATAAAAGGTTCATTTACAGGGGCAATTAGCGACAAAAAAGGACATTTCGAGGAAGCTAACGGAGGAACGATTTTTCTGGACGAAGTGGGAAATTTGAGCTACGAGAATCAAATACAACTACTTAGGGCTCTGCAAGAAAGAAGAATAAAACCGATAGGAAGTTCTAAAGAAATTGAGGTAGATATAAGAGTTTTGGCGGCAACCAATGAAGATTTACTTACAGCTGTCGAAAAAGGGCAATTCCGAGAGGATTTATACCATCGTTTGAATGAATTTTCCATAAAAGTGCCGTCTTTGCAAGAGCGTAAAGATGATTTGATGATTTTTGCATCTCATTTTCTGGAGGTTGCGAATCAAAAATTACGTAAGCAAATCTATGGTTTTTCTGAAAAAGCAGTGCAAAGAATGCTTTTGTACCCTTGGAACGGAAATTTGCGAGAGCTTTCTAACGTGATAAAAAGAGCTACGTTATTGGCTCAAGGGAACTACATTACAGAGGATGATTTGCCAGAAGAAATAGTTTCGGAAACACATAATGTCATTGCCGAAAAAATATCTTATTCGACTAAGGATAATGAAAAGGAACTAATCATAAGTGCCTTAAAAGAGTCACAAAATAACAAAACAGAAGCCGCAAAACTATTAAATATAACTCGTAAAACGCTCTATAACAAGCTTAAAGCCTACGATATAGATTTGTAATTTTATAAATTTATATTGTGGCATTATTTTTGATGGAGGGAGAATATTAATTTATTTAACTATTTTAGAATTATGATGAAGAAAATTATTGCAATCGCTGCTTTTGTTTTGGTAAATGTAAACTTATTGTCAGCCCAAGAAATAAAATGGATGACTTTCAATGAAGCTATTGCAGCTCAGAAAAAGAATCCTAAGAAAATTTTTATGGATGTTTACACAGTTTGGTGCGGACCTTGCCAGCAGTTGGAAAAGAAAACCTTTAAAAACAAAGATGTAGTAAATTACATCAATGAGAATTACTACGCGGTTAAATTCAATGGAGAAGGAAACGAAGTGGTAGATTACAAAGGTCAGAAATTTGAAAATAAAGGATATGACCCTGCCAGAGCTGAACGCAGAAATGCATCGCACCCGTTTGCAAGTTATTTGCAGATTCAGGCGTACCCAACAATGCTGTTTTTTGATGAGAAAGGTGAATTCCTTCAACCACTTAGGGGGTATTTTTCGCCAACTGAAATAGAAATATTTTTGAAATTATTTGCTAAAGATGATTTTAAAAATATCAAATCTCAAGAAGATTTCCAAAAGTATCAAGCTAATTTTAAAGGAACATTTAAAGAATAAATACTTTTTCATAGTTAATTAGGTAGCCCTTGAACGATTTGTTCCGGGGCTTTTCTTTTAAAAAAGATTTAGTTAAGCGGATAAAAATTTAGAAAACGACTGAAAAAATAATTTTTTAATTCCTTATTTAGTCAAAATTTTTTATCTTTCGCAAAAAATAGATAATACGAAAATATGCCTAAAATATTAATCATTGAAGATGAACCGGCTATCCGAAGAGTACTCAAAAAAATTTTATTAGACGAGAATAAAGAGTACGAAGTAGATGAGGCTCCCGATGGGGCAGAAGGCTTGGAAAAAATCAAAAAGGAAGATTACGATTTGGTTTTGTGCGATATAAAAATGCCAAAATTGGATGGAATGGAAGTCCTTACTTCCACGAAGAAAATTAAGCCTGAAATTCCGTTTGTGATGATTTCAGGACACGGAGATTTGGAAACCGCCGTAAATACAATGAAATTAGGAGCTTATGATTATATATCAAAGCCACCGGATTTGAATCGTTTGTTGAACACTGTCCGTAATGCGTTGGATAAGAAGGAATTAGTTGTTGAAAATAAGCGTTTGAAAAAGAAAATCAACAAAAATTACGAAATGATTGGCGAGAGCGACGCCTTGCAACAAATTCGCCAGATTATCGAAAAAGTAGCTCCTACGGAGGCGCGTGTGTTAATAACTGGCTCAAACGGAACGGGTAAAGAGTTGGTGGCACACGCTTTACACGAAAAAAGTGAACGTGCCGGAGCTCCGATGGTGGAAGTTAATTGTGCAGCAATTCCTTCTGAATTAATTGAAAGTGAGTTGTTTGGTCATATAAAAGGAGCATTTACATCAGCTGTTAAAGACCGTGCCGGAAAGTTTGAGGCGGCTCATAACGGAACAATTTTTTTGGATGAAATTGGTGATATGAGTTTGTCCGCACAAGCTAAAGTGTTGAGAGCCTTACAAGAAAATAAGATTTCACGCGTGGGAAGCGATAAGGATATTAATGTAGATGTTCGTGTGATTGCTGCCACTAACAAGGATTTGAAAAAGGAAATTTCAGAAGGACGTTTTCGAGAAGATTTGTACCATCGGCTTGCTGTTATTCTGATAAAAGTTCCTTCCTTGAATGAAAGGCGTGATGATATTCCTCTTTTGATAAGTCATTTTTCTGAAAAAATTTCGGAAGAACAAGGAATTTCTCCTAAAAAGTTTGATAAAAAAGCAATTGAATTGTTGCAAAAACAAGATTGGACAGGAAATATTCGCGAGCTTCGTAATGTGGTAGAGCGTCTGATAATCCTTGGAGGCAAGGAAATTTCCGAAGATGATGTGAAAAGCTTTGCAGGAAAATAATTTGAGTTATTTTCTAACAATTGATTTTTTATTTATAACACACAGAATTTCAGTTATATTTGAAGTTCTGTGTGTTTTTTATTGAACAAAAAAGATTTTCTGTTTTACCAATTGTAAATTCGGTTGGCATCAAGTCGCAAGAAAATAAACAATAAAATGGTAAAAGCCCACAAGCCCGAGCCACCATAACTAAAAAATGGAAGAGGTATGCCAATGGTAGGAATCAGCCCAATAACCATTCCTACATTTACGCAAAAATGGACAAATAATATGGAAGCCACACAGTAGCCGTAAATTCTACTAAAACTTGATTTTTGCCTTTCTGCCAGAAATATCAGTCGCAAGAGTAAAAAAGTAAACAGAACAATTACTGTTAAAGTACCGATGAGCCCCCATTCTTCTCCTAAAGTGGTGAAAATGTAGTCAGTATGTTGCTCGGGAACAAAACTTCCTTTGGTTCGAGTTCCTTCCAGAAATCCTTTTCCGAAAATTCCTCCGGAGGTAATTGCCGATTCGGACATATAAGTGTTATATCCGAAATCTCTTCGCATTTGGCTGATTTTCTGTGGGTCTTGCTCTAAACGCAGCCACAAACTTAACCTATTTCGATGGTGTTGTTTCAGTACGTTATCAAAAATAGGTTTTGTTGATAATGAGGTTGTTAAACATATTAATGATAAGATAAATATATTTTGAAAAGGGATTCTGTTAGTACGTTTTTTATGCCAAAAAGCATAAAGCCAAATTGATAACCCAGACGCAATGATAACAAAAATACTTCCGAATTTAAGCGTAGCAACAAAAATTAAAGCCGTAATACTTAGATAAAAGAGCAGGTAAGAAGGCATTCCCTCACGATACAAAACAAAGACTAACGAAAAGAAAACCAATAAACTACCAACGTCAGGTTGTAGTAAAATTAGTACAGCGGGTAAAATTAGTATGAATAATGCTCGGAATAAATCTTTAGTTTGCCTTATATCGGTGTGAATATCACTTAAATATTTGGAAAAAAATAAGGCTGTGGCTACTTTGGCAAATTCACTTGGTTGAATTGTTACGGAACCTATGGCATACCACGATTTTGCACCGTTGGTTTCTTTTCCAAATACGAACAAACCTGCAAGTATTACAAGACTGACGATATAAAAAACTATCGAAAAGTTTTCGTAAAATTTCGGGTCAATAGCTAAGATAAAGATAATCAGCAGAAAACTAAGACCTATGAAGAGGAATTGTTTGCCATAAAACTGATTGATGTCAAAAAGAGATGTAGTATTAATCTCATTGTAAGTTGTTGAAAAAATGGCAACCCAACCAATACAAACTAAAAGTAAATAGCACAAAATGGATAACCAATCTAGATTTTTTATGAGGCTTCGCTTCATTATTTGAATTGAAAAATTAGACGTTGTTTATAATACAGAAAATTTGATGATTTGAAAAATATTTCATCTTCAAACCATCAAATTACTATTTTTAAAGTTATTATTTATTATCTTTTTCTTCTCAGTAAAAAATATATTGCATAATCCACAATCAGGTTCATCCATCTTTTCTTAGGATTCAGAAATGAAAAACCTATGTTTGTGAACGTGTTTGAAACAATATTTTTCACAGAAAGATTATCTTTTAAATCCGAAACATTGTTTTTTAGATAAAGCCCATCTATCTGTTTTTTTAGTTTCAGGATTTTAAGGTCAGTTTCAATCTCTTCAAATGATTGATATTTTTTATTCTTCGTAATCATCTTCGTCATCTGATTTAAAATAAGCTTCTGAAAGTCTGCCAAGTAAAGGTTTTTCGATGAGTTTTTTCCTGAAAAGGAATGCAATAAGTGCCACTAAGGCATAAAAAACTCCCATAGAGAGAAACCCTAAAGCAAAACTATCTAACCAACTCCCGATGGCAAAAGCCATCGCAAATGACAAGAAAAAAAGTACAAGTAAACTTACCAGACCTAACAGAAAAATATTAATTAAATCATACGATGATTTTGCTATAAATCTGAAAGCGAATAACTTATAATATGATACGTTAGAGTCCAAAGCCTCGCCAGCTCTTGCCGAGATTCCTCTGAAGCTTTCTTTAATACTGTTTTTAGACATAAATATGTATTTTATCTTCCACAAAAGCTCCACTGATTATGTAAAAATGCAAGTTAGTAATAAATATTTCTGAATCAAGAAATAACAAAAACTCACATTAAAACAAAATCAGTGAAATTTGTGAAAAAAATTTAATTATTTCTGTAATTTAGCGTTTGCTTCCTTTAAAGCAGCTAATTTTTTTTCTAAAACAGTAATAACATCTTCAGCCTTGTGGCTTGATTTAGATAATAAATTCTCAACTTTATCTTCCAAAGTACCTTTAAATTCTGAAGATTTTTCTCTAACTTCTTGACTTAAAGCATCTATTTTGTACTTCAATCTTGATGTAGTTTCATCAACAGAATCTTTGATTTTTCTACGAGTATTTTTTCCTTTGTCCGGAGCAAACAAAATACCAGCCCCAGCTCCGATAACAGCTCCTGTTACCAAAGCCAATAAAACATTTCCTGTTTTTGCCATAATTTTGATTTTTTTAAAATTTGAATAGTTTAGTGATAAATTAATCCTTAGGATTTAACTGTTTTTCTTAAATCGTTTAATTTTTTGTCCAAAAGTTTAATAACTTCATCAGTTTTGTATTCTGATTTAGCCAATAAACTTTCAATGTTTTCTTCCAAAGAACCTTTGATTTCGGCAGATTTTCCTTTTACTTCACGAGCCAATTTGTCCATTTTCTTTTTCATTTTGGACGTTTTTTTATCAACTGAATCTTTGATTTTTTGACGAGTTTCCTCTCCTTTGTTCGGAGCAAATAAAATACCAGCTCCAGCTCCGATAGCAACACCTGTTACTAACGCCAATAAAACATTTCCTGTTTTTGCCATAATCTTAATTTTTTAAATTTAAATAGTTTAATAATGTTAAAATAAATAAGTTAATAACCTAAATTAGGATTTAACCGTTTTCTTTAAATCGTTCAATTTTTTATCTAAAAGCTTAATAACTTCATCAGTTTTGTATTCTGATTTAGCCAACAAGCTTTCGATGTTCTCCTCCAATGAACCTTTGATTTCGGAAGATTTTCCTTTCACTTCACGAGCCAATTTGTCCATTTCCTTTTTCAATTTGGAAGTTTTTTTATCGACAGAATCTTTGATTTTTCTGCGAGTGTCTTCTCCTTTATCGGGAGCGAACAAAATTCCTACTCCAGTTCCGATAGCAACACCTGTTACTAATGCTAATAAAATGTTTCCTGTTTTTGTCATAACGCTTACTTATTTTTATGTTTAATATTTTGGTTATATCCGAATAATTCTTTTTTCATAATGATTTCCGCAACTCCCTCAGGAAGTAATTCTTGCCATCCTGAATCACCTTTTTCAATCATTGAAAGTATTTCTTTTGAAAAGATGTTAAGGTGCGTTTCGTCGTAGTCTTTGATGTCCACGACTTTTCCGTTGAATTTGAAAAATTTGTATAATTCCTTCATACGCGGATGAACTTTTAAATTCTCGCTGTTGATTATTTCTCCGGTGTTTGGGTCTTTCATCGGGAACAGATAAATTTTTATATCCCGATAGAATAATTTTCCGAAAGCTTCCAGAATTCCGCCGCTCAAATGTCGGTAATATTTTTCATCAAAAATGGCAATCAAATTACTTACTCCCATTGCTAATCCCATTCGTGAATGAGTATAATTTGAAAAATACTCAACTACGCGATAGTATTCTTTAAAGTTGGAAATCAGTACTTTCTGTCCTAAAGAACACAACAATCTGGCTCTGTCCATAAAATCTTGCTCATTCAATTCACCTCCGGAGATGAGATTGGAAAGTGTAATTTCAAAAATAACCTCAGTACGTGCCGGGTTCACCTTATTTTCATTGAGAAACATCTCCAATGATTTTTGGTACATATCCATATTTACCTTAGTTACAGGTCTGAAACTTCCTCTCAAAGTAAGAATATTTTTCTTGTAAAGTTGTTCCGCAGGAAGAATATTTTTCCCATCGGGACCAAACATTACGGCTTCCGTCATCCCGTTTTTGATAAGTTGCAGGCTAATTAACCTGTTATCAACGTCTTTGAAATCAGGGCCAGAGAAATTAACCATATCAATTTCAATCAAATCCTTGTCGATATGGTCGTATAAATACTTTAATATCTTTTCAGGTTTTGAGGTCTTGTAAAAAGCCCCATAAATTAAATTCACTCCCAAAACACCCAAAGTTTCCTGTTGGGCTCGAGCTTCATTTTGATGAAAACGAATGTGAATGATTATTTCATTGTATTCGCCTTGTGGCTGCGTTTGAAAACGTATTCCAACCCATCCGTGTCCTTTTTTCCGTTTTGAAAAATCAATCGTGGTTACGGTATTCGCATACGAAAAAAACACTTTATTGGGATGATTTTTTCTGGTTAAGCGAGTTTCTATTAGTTTGATTTCATAATCAAGCATTTTTTTGAGTCGGCTTTCAGTAACGTATCTGCCGTCTTTTTCAACTCCATAGACTGCGTCACTTACTTCCTTGTCATAGGCACTCATCGCTTTGGCAATAGTACCGGAAGCTGCACCCGCTCTGAAAAAATGTCGCACGGTTTCTTGCCCTGCTCCGATTTCGGCAAAGGTACCATAAATGTTCTCATTCAGATTGATTCTCAAAGCTTTTGCTAAGGTTGAAGGCACATCTTCAATAGGAATATCTCTATCTCCTTGGATAATGACGCTCATAGTACACGATTCGTTTTTCAGAAAAAAATTTTCACAAATATAAGCATTTATCTGATAAAATCATAATTTTGCACGAAAAAAATACTTTGAAAATCACTTTTTTAGGAACAGGAACTTCGCAAGGAATTCCAGTTATAGGCAGTAATCATCCCGTAGGGTTTAGTAAAAATAAGAAAGACAGGCGTTTACGTACCTCTGCAATGATTTCTTGGGAAAATGTAAACCTCGTTATAGACTGTGGTCCTGATTTTCGCCAGCAAATGCTCACAAATAAGGTTACTCACCTTGAAGCTATTTTGTTTACCCACGAACACGCCGACCACACTGCGGGAATAGACGATATCCGCCCTTTTGTGTATCAGCAGGGAGATATGCCCATCTATGCACTGCCACGCGTAATTTCGGAACTTGAAAGGAGATTTGAATACGTGTTCAGAACTGAAAATCGTTATTTAGGAGCTCCGTCAGTAATCATCAATGAGATTGAAAGCGAGAGTTTTAGCCTTTGTGGAAAAACGATAATACCTATACAAGTGATGCACGGAGAGTTGCCTGTGCTGGGGTATCGAATTGAAAATATGGCTTATATTACCGATGCAAAAACTATTCAGAAAAACGAGTTGGATAAGTTATATGATTTAGATGTTTTGGTACTGAATTGTTTGCGAGAGCAGGTTCACCCTACTCACTTAAACTTACAAGAAGCTCTTGAAATTGTCGAAATTGTAAAACCTAAGCGGACTTTTTTTACCCACATAAGCCAAACGTTTGGGTTTCACGATGAAGTTTCAGAGAAGCTACCGTCCAACGTTTTTTTGGCGTATGATAATTTAGTGATTGATATTAAATAGCGTAATCTCATAGTCGTACTTTGGTTGTTACTGCCTTTATCTTCAAAAATATTCGATATAAAATCCTTACTGATTACAAGCATTATCACCATATACTAATTACTACATTGTCGCATCTCTCTTTTTATCAATAAACTATACCTAAAATAAGTTATGGTGTAGTTAAAGAAATCAAAAAGTTTAATTTGTTTAATATAGATTGAACTTTTTGTGTACTTTTGTATCTCCAAGTTAAGAATATAATTATGATAAAAAATATAGACGAAAATTTAATTCAGCAGTTGGTAAATGTGTACACGAATAAGGGGCTTTCGCCTATTGCTGCACAAATATTGACTTATCTCAGGTTTGATTTTAGTGGTAAAGGCGTAACTTTTGAGCAGTTGCAAGAGGCTTTGGGAGTGAGTAAAGGCTCTATTTCGCTTAATTTAAGAACTCTGATTGATAAAGGTTTTGTGATAGAGTTCAATAAATTCAATGACAGAAAGCGATACTTTACCCAAAACTCAGGATATCTTCCAGAAAGATTAAAATCAGAAATAGAAAAGCTTGAATTTGAACAGCAAACAATTGAAAAACTTGCTGATTTGTTCTCTAAAAAGGAAACAGCCAACCCTGAAATACTAAGCACGCTTCAAGTACATATGGCATTAACCCGCAAAATTACAAGGATATTAAAAGAAAGTTTAGCCGAGTTATAATCAATTATTAAATACTTAAAGTGTAAAAAAGTCAAAATTATATTAGGTATTTTTCTATTAAAAGTTGAATAGCAATTCTTTATATAAATGTAAAAAAAGATGAATAGAATATTATTTTCAGTAATTGTAGCTGGTTTATTTATAGCTTGTAAAGAAAACCGACAATCTGCACCACAGAGTGTAAAATCGTATCCTGTGATTACGGTTAGCCAAGGGCAGGCAACGTCCTATTTTTCATATCCTGCCAATATTGAAGGTAAGGTAAATAGTACCATACAAGCAAAAGTTACAGGCTATATCACTCAGGTTTTAGTTGATGAAGGGCAATTTGTAACCAAGGGGCAACCTCTTTTCAGGTTGGAGACGCAAACACTTAACCAAACGGCACAAGCTGCCAAAGCATCAGTGGAAGTAGCACAAGTAGAGGTAAACAAACTCATTCCATTAGTGGAAAAAAACATTGTAAGTACTGTACAGCTCGAAACAGCTAAGGCAAATTTACAAAAAGCCCAAGCCACTTATAGCGAAGTAATGTCCAATATGAATTTTGCTACGGTAAAGGCTCCTGTAAGTGGGGTAGTAGGAGCGATACGCCATAGAGAGGGAGCGTTGGTAACGGCAGGAAATACGATGCTTACCAGCGTTTCTGATGTGGGGGAAGTGTACGCCTACTTCTCTATGAACGAGAAAGAATACCTTACCTTTTTGGAACAAGTGCCAGGAAAAACCACAGCCGAGAAGCTCAAAAGTTTTCCGAAGGTAAAATTAATTTTAGCTAACGGGGCTATATATCCTGAAAGTGGCACTGTCCAAGCCGTTACAGGGCAAATCGATACTTCTACTGGGAGCATACAATTCAGGGCTACCTTCCCCAATCCTAATGGCTTATTAACCAATGGAAATAGTGGAACTATACAAATTCCGCAACATTCCAGCGAGGCTATCATTATTCCAGAAGTAGCTGCCTTTGAACAACAAGGATTGGTCTTTGTATATAAAGTTGAAAAAGATACCATAAAACAGTCAGTAGTGAAGGTACGCAACCGAACAGCTAATACAATGGTGGTAGAAAGCGGACTGAAAGAAGGTGAAGTTATCGTAGTGCAGGGTATCAATGGGCTTCGTTCAGGAATGGTCATCAAACCGCAACCTGTACAAATGGATAGCATTGTTAAGCAAATACAACCTATCTTTTAGAAGATAATGAACAAATAACAGAGGTTAATCAACGCACAATTTCTTATAATTAAAATAGAAATAAGCTCTTTTATTTAACGTATAAAACATTTCTCTGCTCCCTTCAAAGGGGGAATGTAGGAATTTGATAGAGCTGTTTTTAGTAAGAGCTTTTATATAGTTTGAAGAAGACATACCTCTGTCCCTTTCAAAGGGGGAGTGTAAGAATTTGATAGGGCTGTTTTTAGTAAAAGTTTTTATATAGTTTGAAGAAGACATCCCCCTGCCCCCTTCAAAGGGGGAATGTAGGAATTTGATAGAGCTGTTTTTAGTAAGAGCTTTTATATAGTTTGAAGAAGACATACCTCTGTCCCTTTCAAAGGGGGAGTTTAGAGGTATTCTAAAACTGTTTTTAGTAAAAATTCCCCCTTCGAAGGGGGCAAGGGAGATGTAAATAAAAAAAAATTGCAGTATAAAATAATTTAATAATGAATATATTTAAAATAATAGGAGTTACGATAGCTACTGTCCTGCTGACATCGTGTGCTGCCCGAAAAAACTATGAGCGACCACAGCTGGTAGATAGCAAATTGTTCCGTACTGAGAATGTTTCAGCAGATAGCCTCAGTTCGGCGGTGGTGTCGTGGAAGGATATTTTTACCGATAAAGTGTTACAGCAGTATATCGGCAAGGCTTTGACCGAAAATTTGGATATCAGAGTGGCATTACAGAATGTCGCTTCGGCACAAGCCTATTTAAAACAAAGCAAGAGTACCTTCTTTCCTTCGGCTACAACATCAGCAAGCTATACGCGTAGCACATCTTCACTCAATGCAAATCCATTGCAGGCGGAAAGAAGCTATAACAACGTATGGGATTTGACAGTAAATGCCTCTTGGGAAGCCGATATATGGGGAAAATTAAACGCTCAAAAGAAGGCGAGTTATGCCTCGTATCTGTCTTCCGTTTCAGTGCATCAGGCGGTACAGTCCGAAGTGGTGGCTACACTGGCAACAGCTTATTATCAACTGTTAATGTATGATAAGCAACGTGAAATATTACAGGAAACCATCAAGCTACGGAAAGCCAGTTTGGAAACTACTCAGACACTTAAAGGTGCAGGGATTACCACAGAAGTAGCTGTGCAACAAACTCAGGCACTTTTATACAATGCACAATCACAATTAATTACTGTAAACAATGCTATCTGGGCATTAGAAAATAGCATAGCAGTACTACTGGCAGAAAATCCACAAGCCATTAAACGTACAAAGCTGGAAGAACAACAGTTCCCTACTGACTTCAAGCAAGGATATACCCTTAGTTTACTTGAAAACCGACCCGATGTAAAGCGTGCAGAGTATAACCTTATCAATGCCTTTGAACTGCATAATGTAGCACGTGCAGGATTTTATCCGTCATTGACCCTTACAGCTCGTGCAGGGGTTACAAGTACTGATATTGAGCAATGGTTTTCAGTAAAGTCTATATTTGCGAATTTCATTGCAGGGCTTACACAACCTTTATTTAATCGCCGACAGATACGCACACAATATGAAGTAAGCGGAATTAATAAAGAGATTGCTTTATTAGGATTTCAAAAAGCATTACTCATCGCAGGGAAAGAAGTTTCAGATGCAATGCAAAATTTTACTTCACAAGATGAGTTTATACAGATAAAACAAAAAGAAATGGAGTCTTACCAAAAAGCGACAGACTATTCCAAAGAGTTATTTAATAGTGGAATGGCAAGTTATTTGGAGGTAATAACTTCGGAAGTTAATCGATTGAATGCTGAATTATCCCTTGCAAATGCTCAGTTTATGAGAATGCAGTATGGAATTGTGCTTTATAAGGCTTTGGGTGGTGGCTGGCGATGATTTTAGATAGTATTGATTTATGAAATAGTGGTACTGATATTGCGTAAGAAATCATTAAAAAAAATAGTTAGTGTATTGTGGTCTTTATTGTGGGTTTGTGTTGTTGAAATTGTTGTATTGAGGTCTTTATTGTAATTCTAATTAATTGTATCTGGTGTAGTGATGTGTTTTTTATGAGTGTAAAAATTAATAGTTGTAGTATTGTGTAGTTTATTGTTACTATAAATGATAAAACCTATTGTATTGAAGTATTTATATATTGTACAATATATAAAAGTGATTAGAAACAATTAAATAGAATAATTTATTTATGAATTGTATTTGAAATAAGATTATATAAATGAAGTTTAATTTTTAAAAATAATAAGTTATGAGCGTATTAATGGATATTTCGTTACCAAATCTTGTTAAGTTAAACAATGATGAGTATGCCCAATTTATAAAAGGGGTGGTGAAACTGATAGATGTAGATAATTTGGACAAGTTATCCATACGTCAAGAGTTATTTACAGATATTCAAACGAAATTGGATTTGCTTACGGAAGCCTCTCGGCAAAGTCGTTCAAGCAAAGAGTCAATGGAGATTAATGTGTTAGATAAGCAACGTAATGAATTGCTGTCTTATTTGCTTTCTTCTTTTAAGTTAGGTAAAAAAAGCTCATTAGCAGCACATAAAGAAGCATCACAAGTGCTTGTTAATGAATTTAAAAGCTACTCAAAAGTACAATCTTTACCTACTCGACAAAAGTCGCAAGCTATCGATGCATTGATTAAAGATTTGGAAAAGCCTGAAATCTCTAAGCACTTGAATGCATTGAGTGTATCACACGCTGTGGCTTCTTTAAAGCAAGCCAATACCCGATATCAGGAATTGGTGGGAGTGCGTGCTGAAACACAGGCTACAACACCATTAATCAATGTGAAAAAGGTACGTAAAGAAGCTCACGTTTTATATAAGGAGTTAGTTCGCTTCGCTTTTTCTAATAATGTAATACACCCATCAGAAGAAAGCAAAAATTTTATTACCTTGCTCAGTAAGTTAATGGAAGATACGATGAATGCATACAAACAGCGTTTAGGTCAGCTTAAAGCAAACAAAAATATATCAACTAAGGAAGAAAATGTTCCTTCTGTATCGTGATGTATTATAGGCAGATATTGATTTTATATGTTAAATGTATAAAATTAATAAGCCAAAAATATTCTGTGTAAGTCCAAGAGAGGTCAAGGGCTTACACAGATTAAATAATATCTATTAGCAAATAAAAAGTATGATAAAAAAATTTATTGACAGACCTGTACTATCAACGGTTATTTCCATTTTGATAGTTATTGTAGGTATTTTAGGAATAGTAGCATTGCCTGTATCGCAGTATCCTGATATTGCCCCTGTAACGGTAACGGTTTCGGCTAATTATACGGGTGCAAATGCAGAAACGGTGCTAAAATCGGTGGTAATTCCCCTTGAAGAACAAATCAATGGGGTAGAAAATATGGATTATATTACCTCTACGGCAAACAATAGCGGTTCTGCAAGTATTTCTGTATATTTTAAGCAGGGAACTAATCCGGATATTGCAGTGGTAAATGTGCAAAATAGGGTTGCACGAGCTAATGCTATATTACCTTCGGAGGTTACGCAATCAGGAGTTATCACCCAAAAACAAAACTCAGGAGCATTGATGTTCCTAACTTTCTATTCAGAAAATCCAGAGCTGAATGATATCTTTATCCAGAACTATATGAATATTAACGTAGTTCCTGCCATTAAGCGTATTAATGGAGTAGGTGATGCATCAGTATTCGGAGCGAAGGATTATTCTATGCGAATATGGCTCAATCCTCAGAAACTTTCAGCCTATAAACTAAATCCGTCCGAAGTTACCTCAGCTATCACCAGCCAGAGTAGAGAAGCCGCAGCAGGTACATTGGGGCAAAACAGCGGAAGCATCTATGAATATACCATCAAATATAAAGGTAAGTTCAATGAAGTAACTGAGTATGAAAATATTGTCATCAAAGCGATAGATGGAGGTAGAATTCTGCGATTGAAAGATGTAGCAAAGATAGAGTTAGGAGCTCTTTCCTATACTGGATTTGCTAAGAATAATGGAAATCCAGCAGTGTCTATGGGTATTTTCCAAACGCCAGGCTCCAATGCACAGGATATTATTAATGATATTAAGTCATACTTGGAAAAGGCACAACCTACATTTCCCGAAGGGATAAGCTATACGATTAATTATGATACCAATGAGTTCTTGGAAGCCTCCATATCAAAGGTACTTACTACACTTTTAGAAGCCTTCTTATTAGTGTTTTTAGTAGTTTATATCTTCTTGCAGGATTTCCGTTCTACGCTTATTCCTGCTATTGCAGTGCCAGTATCTATTGTAGGTACGTTTTTCTTCTTGAATTTGTTTGGTTATTCAATTAATATGCTTACACTTTTTGCCTTGGTGCTTGCTATTGGTATTGTGGTGGACGATGCGATTATCGTGGTGGAGGCTGTTCACGCTAAAATGGAACGCACAGGAGATAAAGCAAGAAATGCAACTATCGAGGCAATGCACGAGATTTCAGGAGCAATCATTTCTGTAACTCTGGTAATGGCAGCAGTATTCATTCCTGTAACCTTTATAGGTGGAACAACGGGTGTATTTTATAAGCAATTTGGGATAACACTTATTGTAGCTATTGCTATTTCAGCGGTGAATGCCCTTACACTTAGTCCTGTGCTATGTGCATTATTCCTAAAACCCCACTCACATAAGGAATATGCCAACAAATCCTTCTTGCAGAAATTCTTTCATAAATTCAATATTGCTTTCGATGCTGCTACCAAACGATATGGAAAAACGTTTACCTTCTTTTTACGTCATAAGTGGGTAACTTTGGTATTATTTGCCTTAGCTGGTGTAGGGTTTTATGTGGCTAACAGTCAGATGAAATCAGGTTTTGTACCTACGGAAGATAATGGATTGTTATTTATAGATGCTCAATTGATACCAGGAGCTTCAATGGAGCGTACAGCAGCTGTAATGGAAGAAGCACAACAAAAACTGAGAAAGATACCAGGGGTAAGTTCCGTAACAGCTATTACAGGTAGAAGTTTTATTTCTGGTGCGGGGAGTAATTATGGTATGGGTTTTTTACGTTTGAAGCCTTTTGAAGAACGTCTGTCAGACCCCAATCAATCCATACAAGCTATTACAATGCAGGCTTTCAAAGCAGTTTCAGATATTCCAGAGGCTCGCGTTATCTTTTTTCAACCACCAGCAGTTCCTGGCTTTGGTATGAGTTCAGGATTCTCAATAGTACTTCTTGATAGGGCAGGAGGAGAGATTAAAGATTTGGAGCGAGTATCACAGGAGTTTATCGGAAAGCTAATGCAACGACCTGAAATACAATATGTGCAAACTTCTTTCAATGCGAATTATCCGCAATATCAGATGACGTTAAATGTAGAGCGTGCAGTACAGTCGGGAGTAAATGTAAGTACTATTTTGCATTCTCTTCAAAGCTATATAGGAGGTGTGTATGCTACTGATTTTACTAAGTACGGGAAGCAATTTCGTGTGATGGTTCAGGCACTTCCCGATGATAGAAAGGATATAAATAACTTAAATGGCTTGATGGTGAAAACAGCATCAGGTGAAATGACTCCGATTTCACAATTTGTAACGTTGGAAAGGGCTTTCGGTCCTCAGAGCTTGAATCGTTATAATCTTTTTACTTCTGTAAATCTTTCAGGAGCTAATGCCGAAGGATACAGTACAGGTGATGCCTTACGTGCCATTGAGGAAGTAGCAGCTGAAAGTCTTGGGGCAAATTATAGCATTGATTATACAGGAATTACACGTGAAGAACAAGGTTCTGGCTCGCAGACAGCTATCATTTTTGTACTTAGCTTGATATTTACTTATTTTATTCTTTCAGCACAATATGAAAGTTATATCCTTCCTTTGGGGGTAATCTGCTCGCTACCTTTTGGGATAATGGGAGCTTATCTGGGACAATGGTTATTTGGCTTGGAAAATAACATTTATTTTCAGATTTCGCTCATTATGTTAGTTGGATTGTTGGCTAAGAATGCTATCTTGATTATTGAGTTTGCCGAACAACGCCGACACCACGGGGAGAGCCTGTCGCGTTCAGCTATCAATGCAGCAATGGCACGTTTGCGACCTATTTTGATGACCTCATTTGCCTTTATTGTAGGGCTATTGCCATTGGTATTTGCCTCAGGAATTGGTGCGGCAGGGAATCGTTCTGTGGCAACGGGAGCTGTAAGCGGATTACTTATAGGAACGTTCTTAGGATTGATAGTTATTCCGGTTTTATTCGTGATTTTCCAGCATTTACAAGAGCGATTCGTAGGAAGAAAGGTAAGAATGTAGAATTTGATATAGCTTTTATTCTTCTGAATAATTGCAAATGCTAAATTACTTCAAACAGAAATCCCAGTAATGAGCTCATTACTGGGATTTTACCAATTATAGATAACCGATTAGAATTTCAATCCGACTCCAACCTGAATTTGTTGCGTTTTAGCCTTTTCTTTTAAAAAATCGCTAATATCATAGAAGCCCCAAACATAGCGTCCGTAAACAAAGAAGGGGCTTAGGTTTATTTCTGCTCCTGCAAGGAACGAAAAATCGGAGCTTTTAAAAAGTTTTTCTCCGTTTTGCCATAAATTATCACCGCGATTGGTCAAGATACTGAACTGAGGACCTGCAAGTAACGAAATAAATCCGTTTTGATTGAATTTGAGTAAAACAGGAACGTTTAAATAGTTCAGCTTTTTCCCTTTATCGAATTTGTCATTCCAAATTGAAGCGTAAGAATCTTCAATGGTAGTATTTGTTTGGTCAAATAGAACTTCACCTTGTATTGCTAACTTATCAAGAAGCCCAACACTCACAAAACCACCCAATTGGTAACCTAATTTGAAATTGTCTTTGTAGGCAACACCATCAATTTTTCCCAAATTAGCACCAGCTTTTACACCAATGTTAAGTTGTGAATAAGCACTCACGGAAAATAACAGCGTGAGAATCACCGAAAATGTTAAGAACGTCTTTTTCATATTCTGTAAATTTTAAATTTCCGAAAATAATAGGGCAATAACCGTACCAAACTATAAATTATATTACTTTCGGAAAGAAAATAACTTTTGAGAAGCTTCAAAAACTGATTTTTATCATAAAAAAATAAAATTTTAATATAAAACTTTTATAAAACAATATTATCTTGTACTTTTGTAGGACTTTTTTTGAGTATTAACTTAATAAACGATAAAGTATGAACAGGAGAGTTTTATGCTTACTTGTGCTTTTTATAGCGAGTTTTCCTCTCTTTGCACAAGTAAAGACCGTAACAGGAACTGTTACAGATGAGGCAGGTAGTCCGCTACCTGGTGTGAGCGTTCTAATACAAGGAACGAAGAAGGGGACTTCTACTGATTTTGACGGGAACTATACTTTACAAGTTAATGAAGGTGGCGTTCTTGAGTTTTCTTACATTGGATTTACAACTCAAACCAAAAAAGTTACAGGTGGTGGTAATTCTCTGAAAATTAACGTTGTAATGAAAGAACAGGCTGAGCAACTCGGTGAAGTTGTTGTTACAGCATTGGGGATTAAGCGTGAAAAGAAATCTTTAGGATATGCCTTACAAGAAGTTAAAGGAGAGGCTTTAGTGGAGGCAAGGGAAGCTAACATAGCAAATGCTTTTTCAGGGAAAGTAGCCGGATTACAGATTGTTAGAGGAAGTAACGGCCCTGCGGGTTCTTCCAAAATTGTGCTTCGTGGGAATAATTCTTTAACAGGTGATAATCAGCCTTTGGTAGTTGTGGACGGAGTTCCGATGGACAATTTCACGGGAGCTTCCAACAATGATTTTTGGAATCCTTCCAATGATATGGGAAATGGATTGGGAGATTTGAATCCGAATGATATCGAAAGTATGTCGGTGTTAAAAGGTCCTGCTGCGGCTGCTTTGTACGGCTCTCGTGCTGGTAACGGGGTTATTCTTATTACCACAAAAACGGGTAAAGCACGCGAAGGATTGGGAATCACATATTCTTCTTCCGTAGGTTTTGAAAATGTTTTTATGAGACCTAATGTTCAGGATATTTTCGGTCAGGGAGAAGATGGAGTTTATGACCCGATTTCTTTCTCCAGCTGGGGACCAAAAATTGAAGGACAAACAATTACGAATTGGGATAAGAAAAAAATACCTCTACGTTCGTACGACAATGTTAATTCATTCTTAAATACGGGAATTGATATTCAGCATTCTGTGTCGTTTCAACAACAATTAAAAAACGGAACTTCTTTATACACTTCTTTAACACACGTGGATAATGAAAGTACCATTCCCGGTTCTACGTTGGAGCGTTTGAATTTGATAACAAGAGCAGTATCTCGATTTGGGAAAGATAACAAATGGACGACAGATTTCAAAGTTCAGTACATTAATTCTAAGGTGAATAACCGTCCTATTAATGGTAGCCGAAAAGATAATCCTTTTTCAACATTGATTAATCTTCCTTCCACTGTTGATGTTTCGGAGTTTAGTTCAGGAATTAATTCCAACGGATATCATATTTGGTTTCATCCAAAAGATGGTTTAAATCCTTATTGGGCAACTAAATATAATTTGAATAGCGATTCTCGTGACCGTTTCTTGCTTAATGGTTCTGTAAAATACGAATTTACCGATTGGTTAAATGCAGAAGTGAAAGTTGGAACAGATTTGTACACAACTAACTTGGAAAACAAAACTTACGGAAAAGGACCTTTGACAGCCACAGGAAGATATAGCATCGGGAAAAATACCTTTAATGAAACCAATATGAGTTTCTTGTTAAGTGCCAATAAAAGTAACTTATTCGGAAAAGTGGGAATGGCAGCTACATTTGGGGGTAACTTGATGAGCCGTAAGCATACAGGTATGGGCATCACGGTTGGAGAATTGGAAGTGCCAAATCTGTTTTCAGTGAATAATTCCGTTGGCACGCCTTCTGTAAGTCAAGATTATAAACAACATAAGATTAACTCATTCTATGGAACTTATCAAATAAGTTACGATAGTTATGCTTATTTGGATTTCACAGGAAGAAATGACTGGTCTTCAACCTTGAGCAAAGCAAATCGTTCGTTTTTCTATCCGTCAGTAAGTGCTTCCGTAGTATTTACAGAATTGTTAGATAAAGAATTTTCAGCAAAACCTTCTTGGTTTGATTACGGAAAAATCAGAGCTTCATATGCAGCAGTTGGTAATGATATGGGACCATATCAGTTGTACAATTACTACGTAATAGGTTCAGACCCTAACGGAAATACAACAGGTAGTACCAATTCAGTTCTTTTCAATCCTAATGTAAAAAATGAGTTGATTAAATCTTGGGAAGTAGGGTTGGAAACCAAAATGTTTAACAATCGTGTGGGAGTGGATTTATCTTTCTATAAATCAAATGCTACGAATCAATTATTGAACATTCCTTTGAATTCAATGAGCGGGCGTACTGCCAAAAAGATAAATGCAGGAGATATTGAAAATAAAGGTTTTGAGTTGATGCTTACAGGGCAACCTATTCGAAATGAGAACTTTATGTGGGATATGAATTTGAACGTTTCTAAAAACATAAATACAGTTAATGAACTTACAGAAGGAATTACGCAATATGCCTTAGGAGGATTTGAAAATGTTAAAATATTGGCTTCTACGGGAGAACGTTATGGAGCTATTTACGGAAGTAAATTCTCTCGCGTTGAAGATACTGCAAGTCCGCATTATGGCAGAATTATTGTTGATGCCAACGGTATTCCTGAAGCAGCAGAAGGAAGTTTTTACTTAGGAAATCAGCAACCTGATGTTATGGTTGGGTTTACCAATACGTTTACGTACAAGAACTTAAGTTTAAGTGTTTTAATTGACGGACGCTTTGGAGGTAAAATATTCTCAGGAACTAATTATGGTTTGAAAGCAAGCGGTCGTTCAGATGTCACTGTAGTTAATGGTGATAGAGCTGATATTATTTACAACGGAGTTGTATCGGATGGTCAGGGAGGATACGCAGAAAATACCAAAGCTGTTTCTCCGCAAATTTTCTGGACAACTTTAGCAGGAAAATCCAATCGAAATTTAGGGATTACAGAGGATAACTTGTATGACGCCACGAATGTTCGTATCAGAAATATTCAATTGAATTACAAATTACCGGATTCTTGGGCGAAAGCTTTCAGAGCTCAGAATGCAAAAGTAGGATTTTCTATGAATAACGTAGTGATGCTAAAAAGCCATTTGAACGGTGTTGACCCCGAATCAGTTTATGCTACAGGAAGTAATGCAGTTGGTTTTGAATATTTTTCAGCACCAACAATGCGTTCTTATTATTTCAACTTAACGATAAGTTTCTAACCTCTAAAGTATAAAAAAATGAAAAATAGTAAATATATCAAAACAGGAATATTAGCATCGGCATTGGCATTATTCTCTTGTGGTAATTTTGATGAAATTAATGTGAATCCTAACGTGTCAACTAATGTTGAACAAGTTCAGATAGAATATTTTATCAATAATTCTGTTTTAGGAGCACAACAAAATCCGCACGTAGCCGAAAGGGTTTTCGTTCTGTATTGGAAAGCCGCAGGGAGAATGGACAGAATTAACACTCTGCCAGCAGGTGTAGCCGATGACGGATGGAGTACTGACTATTACAACGCTTTGGCAAAGTGGCTTACAGATATTAACACAGCCATAAAGGTATATGAGGAGAAAACAAGTTTGGGATTTAGCGAAAATTATTACAATAATTTGCTACAAGTTGCCCGAATTTGGAGAGTTTACCTATTAAGCGAAGGTGCTGATAATTTTGGACCGATGCCTATCAATGGGTTTCACGATGAGAATCCAAAATACAATAGCGTTGAGGAAGTTTATAACTATATGCTTTCAGAATTGAAAGATGCAACCTCAAAAATGGATTTAAGTGTAGGGAAAGTACCAAGTAAAGTAGCTAAACTTGACCTTGCTTACGGATATGATTTTTCGAAATGGAAAAATTACGGAAGTTCATTACGTATGCGTTTGGCGATGCGTCTGTCAGAGGTTGCTCCATCTGTGGCACAAAGCCATTTTGAAGAAGCGGTAAATGCAGGATACATTGCCGAGTTAAGTGGTGATTTTGAGGTGCAAGAAAAACCAGGCTGGGATGATTTAACAGGAGTAATGTCACGCGAATGGAATATGCAGTATCTTTCTCCTACATTAAATAACTTATATGTAGGGTTGGGAGGCGTAAAATCTTCTGTTCAACTTGCTGGAAAGAAAGATTCTATCATCTCAAATATAAAACCGGCAGATTGGTTAGGAGTTCGTTATGAAAATCACATAGCAACTAAAACAAACAATCCTATGGCTGGATATTGGTTTGACGGATTGCCAGATGCTATCGACCCTCGTGCTTATGCACTTTATCCTATTCCGGGAGATGTTCAAAATGAGCAATTTAATCTATATCCTTCTTGGGCTACTTCTCAAGTGACTGATACTAAGAGAAAATTGAAAAAAGATGATAAGGAGGACTTAGTGGAAATTGATGCGGTTTTTACTTGGAACGCTCAATCTTTAGGAAGTTGGGGTGCAAAAGGAAGTCTTAACCAAGTTTATAGCTGGCCGGCAATGACACCTCGTTTGAGAAACAATCTGAGAAACAGTACCGCAAAACGTTTATTTTTCGGGGCGTGGGAGTCTTATTTCCTAATTGCTGAAGCTGCCGTAAGAGGTTGGAACGTGCCAATGACCGCACAAGAAGCGTACGAAAAAGGAATCAAAATGAGTTTCGATTATTGGGGACTTGCTTCATATTATTCAACTTACATAGCTTCAGAAGATTACAACCGTATAGGTACTTCGGTTAAATGGTCACATAATACCGAACCTACTTCTGTTGCAATGAAATACAAAGATGGTTATACCAATGCTGAGCAAACAACTACATATCAATATCCTGTAAATCATTTGTACAAAAATGGAAGTGTACGCAATGATGCTCTAACTAAAATCATCACACAGAAATTCATTGCACAAGTACCTTGGTTACCTTTGGAAGGATGGAGTGATCATCGTCGTTTGGGGCTTCCTTTCTTTGATAATCCTGCTATTGAAAATCCGTTGGTAGGAGTTCCTTCCCTTACTGATGCCAATTATATGGAAAGCAAGGTAGAGTTCTTCCCACAACGATTACAATATCCAAGCACTCTAAAAAGCAATGTTCCAGATGGATACAAACAAGCTGTACAACTTTTAGGAGGAGAAGATGAAGTTCATACACCTCTTTGGTGGGCTAAGAAAAAATAAGGTTGCTAACAATCATTAAAAATAAAAACAGAATGCTTTTGGGTATTCTGTTTTTTTTGTATTTAAAACATAAGGAAAAAGACTTTAGAAATGTTTTTTGCATATTCGACATACTTAAGTTATATTTGCATTGAGATAAAAAGTAATATTGGATGTAAATCAAACTTAAAAAAGGTGTGATTATCTTCAAAATATAATTAAGCGGAATGAATTGGATACTTCTTGTTATTGCTGGGTTGTTTGAGGTGGCGTTTACTTTCTGTTTGGGAAAAGCAAAAGGAAGCATCGGAACAGAAACATATTTTTGGTACAGCGGATTTGTTATTTGTACGATAATAAGTATGACTTTGCTAATGAAAGCATCGCAACATCTTCCATTGGGAACGGCTTACGCTGTATGGACGGGCATTGGTGCGGTAGGAACTGTTTTGGTAGGAATATTCATTTTCAAAGAACCGGCTACTTTTTGGAGATTGTTTTTCATCACAACACTTATCGGTTCTATCATTGGGCTGAAAGCTGTCTCTAATTAATTTGATGAATATTTTTTAAATTTGTGACTAAAATAAAAAGATATAATTATGAAAGTAACCTATTTAGGGCACGCCTGTGTCAATATCGAAATTGGAGGAAAATATTTCCTTGTTGACCCGTTCATTTCGGGCAATCCGCTGGCGAAACACATTGATATCAAATCCGTAAAGGCGGATTATATTCTGCTCACGCACGCTCATTTAGACCATATTTTAGATGCTGAGGTTATTGCTAAAAATACTGGAGCAAAGCTTGTTACCAATCCTGAAATAATGGCACATTACAGAGAGTTGGGATTGGACGGATACGAAATGAATATCGGAGGAACGCAACGATTTGAAAACGCAGAAGTAGAAATCAAAATGACCAAAGCTGAGCATTCATCTGCCTTTGCTGATGGAAAATATGGCGGAAATCCGGCGGGATTTCTTATAAGCAGTAAAAACATTACGATATATATTTCAGGAGATACGGCCTTGTCTTTGGATATGAAGCTCATTCCGTACCAATATAAGGTAGATTTGGCAATTCTTCCGATAGGCGATAATTACACTATGGGCGTTCAAGATGCGTTATTGGCTGCGAAATTTGTTGATTCATATCACACATTAGGAGTTCATTACGATACTTTTGACGTTATTAAGGTAGATAAAGAATTTTCAAAACAAAAGTTTGCAGATTCACACCGTAAGTTACATTTATTACCAATCGGAAACACGATTGACGTTGTAAATCTTAACTAAAAGTTGAAAAATAATTTAAAAAGAATGGATAAAAACTTATCCATTCTTTTTTGTTTTTTTGTGAAAAGAAAAATCGGTAAATGAAAAGTCACTTACCGATAAAAAATTAAACTAAAAAATTTTATAACTAAAAACCATTAAGCCTTTGCCTCTGGTGCCCAAGAAGAGCAAAGCATTTCTGAGCTGGCTTTTTGAGGGTGAGCACATTTATCAGTTTTAAAACGAACACAAGTTCCGCAACTGATAGCCTCTTTTGCAGCAACAGTCATATCAAAACTGTCACAAGTGTATTTCGCTTCTACTTTTGTTTTGTGAACGCTGCAAATATTGTCTTTTTCTAAATTTTGGCAGTTTACGCAACCGCTTGTTAATCTGATAGCCATAATCGTATATTTTTTTTAATTAATAATTCATTTATTTTACGTTGCAAAGGTAAGAGTAGAAACACTTAGAAACAATTTAAATAACTGAAAATGAATTATATATATTTAGATTAACTCTATTGTTGAGTTATTTGAAATAGGAATAAATTAATAAATTAGGTGCGAAATAAGTCTGTACAATAGATTTTGGCTTTTGACGACTAACTTTAGGAGAATTGTTTTTAAAAAATACGGAAAACAGAACAATTTTTGTATTTCGATTATTGTTTTTGTTGTTCTGTAAATTTGACCAAAACATACTAATCAGAATTACAATTAGTTTTGTCTTGTAATGTTACGTAAGTATTAAATTTTCATTTTTGGGATAAAAAAAATGTGAATTTGATTTTTTATTTCAAGTTTTTTTTTTACTTTTACATCGCCAAATTAAAAAAGGCATTGCTTAGAATTAACAATATAAATAATTATAAAATCAAAATTATGAGTAAATCAAAAACAATTTCAGTTGAGAATTACGGAATCAAAAATGCAAACGTACGCTACCAACTTTCTGCTGACGAGTTGCACAAAGAAGCTATCGCAAAAGGTGTAGCTGAAGAAGCTAACTCTGGAGCATTATCTATCAAAACAGGAAAATTTACAGGACGTTCTCCGCAAGACCGTTTCATCGTAAAAGATGACATTACAAAAGACCGTGTATGGTGGGGAAAAGTAAATATTCCTTTCGATGCAGCAAAATTTGACGCTCTTTACGATAAAGTAATGGCATATCTTTCAGGAAAAGAATTGTTCGTTCACGACGGATATGTATGTGCTGACCCTAACTATCGCACAAACGTTCGTACCATTGCCGAGCTTCCTTGGAGTGCACAATTCGTGTACAATATGTTCCTTCGTTTGGAAGAGAGCGAAGTAGCTGGATTTAAAGAAGATTGGTTGGTAGTAAACGCACCAGGATTCTTGGCTGACCCTGCTGTGGACGGAACTCGCCAATCAAACTTCGCTATTTTGAACTTTACCAGAAAAATCGCTCTAATCGGTGGAACAGGATACCCAGGGGAAATGAAAAAAGGTATTTTCTCGGCTCTTAACTTCGTGCTTCCTGTATTCAAAAATACAATGCCAATGCACTGCTCTGCAAACGTTGGTAAAGGTGGTGATACAGCGATTTTCTTCGGACTTTCAGGAACTGGAAAAACAACCCTTTCAGCTGACCCGAACCGCCACCTAATCGGAGACGACGAGCACGGCTGGACACCAGAAAACACCGTATTTAACTTTGAAGGTGGTTGCTACGCAAAAGTAGTGGACTTGACCGCTGAAAAAGAGCCTGAAATTTTCCGTGCCATCAAAAAAGGAGCTATCCTTGAAAATATCGTGATGGATGCCAAAGGAGAAGTAGATTTCGCTGATACGTCAATTACTGAAAATACACGTGTTTCTTACCCAATTTACCATATTGATAACATTCAACCAGGGTCTATCGGAAAAAATCCTAAAAATATTTTCTTCCTAACGTTCGATGCTTACGGAGTGTTGCCTCCAATCTCTAAATTGACACCAGAACAAGCTGCGTATCAGTTCGTTTCAGGATATACTTCAAAAGTAGCTGGAACAGAGGTAGGAATTACTACACCACAAAAAACGTTCTCGGCTTGTTTCGGAGCTGCCTTTATGCCACTTCACCCAGCCGAATACGGAAAAATGTTGGCTGAAAAAATCGAAAAATCAGGCGTAAACGTATGGTTGGTAAACACAGGTTACAACGGAAAAATGAAACGTTGCAGCTTGAAAGACACTCGCGCTTTGATTACTGCGGCTCTTACCGGAGCGTTGGATAAAGTGGAGTACAAGGAATTGCCAATCTTCGGATTTGGAGTGCCACAATCTTGCGAAGGAGTTTCTGACCAAGCTATTTTGAACCCAGAAAATACTTGGGATGATAAAGCTCAATTCGTTGCTAAATCAAAAGAATTAGCGGAAGCATTCTTACAAAACTTCAAAGATAAAGGATTTGAAGAAGGAGCTGATGCACAAGTACTTAAAGGAGCGCCAAAATTGTAATTCAATTAGGATAAATTCATTAAGTCATATTTTTATAGAAGAAAGATTGCCTCTGAAAAAGAGGCAATTTTTTTATTTTTGATTTTAAAATAATTATGATTTATTAACTAAATTCGGTATAATTTTTGCTTAATAATTTGTATTAACATTTTAAAAAACAAATAAAAATGAAGAAAAAAAATTATTTTAGTTTGCTGTTTGTCTTTGCATTGCTTTTGGTGGGTTGTAAAGATAATGATGATGTAAAGGAAAGTGACGTTGTTGCTATGCCTAATTCCTCAAGCTTTCAAAATTTAAGAAAAGCTGCCTTAGCTGAATTAACTCAAACAAAGGAATTTGAGGTTGATGGAAATGGAAATATTGAGTTTACATCTAAGAAAGGTGTGAAGGTAAGTATTCCGGAGTATTGTTTAACTGTTAATGGAGGTACGGTGTCAGGTACTGTTAAATTGGAGTTTATCGAACATTTTGATAAAAGCACATTACTTACCACGAACATCGCTACAATGGGCAGAGACAGTAATGGTGATGTGAAGTTTCTTGTTACAGGAGGAGCTTTTTATTTAAAATTAACCCATAATGGTAAAGAAGTTGAAAGTCCTACTTATTGTAATTACGAATTGGAAGTTCCGGCAAAGCTTACAGGGAAACTTGATAATACTATGAAATTATGGTATGGTAATTTTAACGAGGAAGGAAATTTAATTTGGGAAGAGGTTATAACAGAAAATTGGAATCCTGAAACCGGAGAGGGATGGAATCCTGAAACTGGAGAGGGATGGAATCCTGAGGTGCCGATGCCTGGCTTGATGTTCCAAGATGAGAAATACCTTGTTATAGCTAATAAATTTGGTTGGGTAAATATAGACCGTTTCTATGATAATGAGTTACGTGAAGTAACGCCTGTTACTGTCAAAGTGCCAAGTGAATATGATGGAAAAAATTCTGCAGTCTATATGTCTTACAAAGAAGTGCCAGGACTTGCTACAATTTATTACCACATTGACAAGAAAATTTTTACTACAGGAAACTATACTTTACCAATCGGTTTAGAGGTTCACGTAATTTTCGCTTCTGAAAGTAATGGAAAATGGGCTTATGCTATAAAAAGTGCAAAAATTACGAAAGACCATCAGGTAGAGTTTTTGAAATCTGACTTGAAAGAAGCTACACAAGCCGAATTTGAAGCCGCAATAGAGGCTATTAAATAGAAGTTAATTTATTAATAACAAAAAAGCTCGAAATTAATTTTCGAGCTTTTTTATATGTAAAAAGAAAATTCTATTCTTTTTTACCTCCCAATCCTCTTAAAAAATTGTCTATTTGTTTTTTAGCTTCTTTTTTGACCTCTTCTTTGGCCTTCTCTTTTACTTCTTCTTTTGCTTTTGTGATGACGCTATCTTTATTGTTGATTAATCCATCAACCATTTTGCCTGCTTTTCCTGCCGTTGTAGAGTCTGTTTTTGATGAAATTAAACTTTTTAGCGCATCTGTTCCCTTGTCTTTTAGATTATTAATCTGACCTTCTGCTATTTGAGAAACTAAGTTTGTGACAGCTTGTTTCATATCAGTCGATACCTTGGGAGATTTAAAAGTACCTTCAACAGAAGCAATTACAGGAATATTACTGATTTTTTTCTGATTTTCAGGCGTTAGTTTTGATAGTAGAGAATTAGCTTCGTTTCCTAACATTTGAGGCGGAACGTTGAATGTTAGTTGATAATTCATTGTTTGGTCAAAACCGTGCGAGCCATCTACATTAATAGCTACATCTTTGTATTTCAGAGTGAAAGGCTTAAATTTTACTCTGCCGTTTTCAAATTGTAAAGAAGCTTTCAAATCGTTCAGATTTAAGTTAGATAGATTCAAACCCGAGAAATGTGAATCCAAGGAAGAAAGTAGAGGCGATTCTTCACTTTTAATTCTGGAATTAACGAGCGAAGCCAACAAATCTCCCGAAATGGTATTCAAATTCGGAGTTAAATCGTCATTTAATTTTCCATTAACAGTGATATTTGTATTTACAAAACCTTGAACTACATTGGCAATCGGAGCTATTTTCTTTAACATATCAATATGCGTAAAAGCCTCAGGTACATTCAATTTGCTCATTAACAGCTTAACATCAAAAGAAGGAACATTTTCCTTAGTTGAAACATTTCCGCTTATAGCGATTTCTCCTCCGAAAATATCTGTTCTCAAGTTTTCAAGCGAAACTTTTTCATCTTTGATAATCAATTTTCCGGCTACACTTTTCAACTGTAAATTATCGTAAATCACGGTATTGGCACTGGCAGAAAAAGTACAATCCAAGAAAGAAGGCACTTTTAATGAAGTTTTGTCAGAAGTCTCTTTTGTTGTATTTTCTGTCGTTTTAGATTCAGATTCCGTATTTTTTGACCCTGAAGAAGGTTGTAAAAAGTCATTTACAGCTAATTTATCTGATTTCATATCAAAATTTCCTTTCAAAATCTCCTTTTTGAATAGAAATCCGTAAAGATTATCAAATCTTCCCTTCAGATTGATGTCCGATTCACCCGTTTTTGCTGAAAAACTGCTCAATTCAATATGTGAAGGACTGAAATTCAATCCGGCTTCGTTGATATGAAAAGGTTTTACAAACTCTTCCCCCTCATAAACAAACTGTTGCAGAGAAGCATTTCCTTGACTTTTTATGTTTTGATATTGTTGTTTTTCAACAGAATTCATATCTAATTGAGCAGAAACATCCATTTTCAATATTCCTGACAATTTTTTATCCAAAGAGATAGGATATGCTTGAGAAAGATTAGCCAGATTTATAACTCCTTTTAAATCAGTATCTACATAAGGATTTTTAACAAGATTACTCACTTTTGCTTTGGCAGAAAAATGGTCTTGGTCAATTGTTATTGTAAATTTATTCAGGTTGACTTTGGTGTCATTCAAAATTCCTGTTTCGTTATTTACTTTTAAATCAATATTAATATTTTGGATTGCTTTGGGCAAATCAGGATATTTAAGCGATGCGTTTTGCGAAAACATTTCAATCCCAAAAGCGGGAATTCGCTCTTTATTAAAATCACCTTTTACATTTCCATTAACAGTAAAGTTCCCCGTAGTTTTCACATTTTCAATACTTTTTGAATATTCTTCGGGAATTAAAGCCAAAAAGTTCTGAAAGGAAGAAGAAGGCGTGCTAAAAGTTAAATCGTATCGTTGTCCGTTTTCCAATAGCTGAATAAATCCGTCAAATACCAAATCCAATCGGTTAATAACAGCTTTGTTTTCCTTGAAAGTGTATTTTTGTTGGTTTAAATCGATTCCCAAAACAGCATCCAATGAAATAGGAACTTTATTCATAAAGTTGCTTTTATCCATTGAAAAAGAGAGATTTGCCGTACTTTCCGTATCCAAATCCAAAATTTCGTTGGAAAAATTTCCTTTTCCTTTATGGTTGATTTCATCAAGGGTTAAAAGTATGTTCCCGTCGTCATCTTTGAAGGTAAACTTCATATTTTCAACAGTATAAGATTGTATTTTCAGGTCAAAAGTACTTGATTCACTGTTTTTATCTGTGGTTTCGGAAGGAATGGCAATATCGTAATTCCCTTTTCCTTCTTCGTTAAAATGTATCAGAACTGAGGCATTTTTCAAATCAAATCCAAGAATGTTATAATTTCCTGAAATTAAATCGGTTATACTTAGTTTCAAATTCATTTCTTTGGCTGAAAGCAATGTATCTCCAGCGAAAGGTTCTTTATTGATAATCTGAAAGTTAGTAAGGGAAACAGACGCTTTTGGAAAATTTTTGAACAGACTCACGGAAACATCTTCCAAAGAAGCCGTCGCATTTATGTTTTTGTTTACGGAAGCGATTGCTTTTTCCTTTATCGTATCTTTAAAAAAATAAGGAATTGCTATCATCGCTAAAATGATAATAATCAGAACTATACCTCCAATTTTGAAGATTTTTTTTACTGTTTTCATTTAAGATTGCGTTTTTTGAAGCTTTTTTGTGATTTTTAAATTTAAAGAGGGAAAATTATTTTTGAATTATTTCTTTTTTCGGTTTAATACCCGATATTCTTCATAGCAACTACTGATTGCCTCAAGTATCTGTAAATCATTGGCTGACATTATGAAATCATTGGAATAGTTGCACGAACGAATAACTTCTTCAAGCTCATTTCGGTCTATTTGCAGAAGTTCCAGAAGCGTTTCTCGGTCGTATCTTGTGGCAAGAAGGTCGCTCAATTGGTTGTCTTCCCGCATTTTTTGGAGTTTCCGCATTTCTCTTCCCTTCGAGCTGAATGTTCGGTAAAGCAAATCAACAGGATTGAAGATGGAACTAATAACACGCCCCACAGCACCCGAACTTCCTCGGCTTTCGTAACCGATTTCTAACCCTGAAATACTATAACGCTTATTCTCGTTTATAGGAACATTTTTTGCGTCAATATCCAAGAAACCAGTTAATTTATAGGGAGTTATGACTACTTCTTCCAAAGCGTACGCAAGTTCTGTCATTCCAATTTTTGTACCCGAAAACTTAAGCATATCGTTGGTTACTTGCACTTTCATTGATTTGTGTCCTAAAAAAGAAAAATACAAGGTATCATTTATCGCAGCACGAATGCTGAAATTTCCGTCGTTATCCGTAGTTGTTCCTCTAACCTTATTTAGGTTTAAAATATGCACGTTAGGAATTGGTTTATTTGTATGCACACTAAATACATTTCCTTGAACTTCAGTTTCTTGAGCGGTTGCAAGATGAACAAATACAATTGTTAGTATAAATAGTATTTTCTTCATATAATATTTTTTTACTTTAAGGTTTTATGATTTCATTACATAATCAAAGGATAAAGATATAAAAATAAAAGAAATAAATCAGGAAAAGGCTTTATTTTTTGTTTTTATTTAACAAATTTTGTAGAGTATTAAAAAAGAGTGAAGATTTCTCTCCACTCTCCATTTCAGTTATGAGTAACTATTTTCGTCTTTTCCTTTTATTGAATGCTTTTTCAAAGGCTTGAGAGGTTTTTTGTTCTCTTTTTCCTTTCGGAGATTGTTTTTCAAAAGAAGAACGAGATTTTCCATTGCGTTTTCTGTTTTTTGAATCTCTGCTTTTCTCTCTTTGACCTTTTCTGTTTCGTTCTTTTCCTTCTTGCTTTGAAGAAATTTCTACATTGATAAAGCGACCATCCATCTGAAAATCATTGAATGTATTCATCACTAAATCAGTGTTTTCTGCCTCAGTATTGAAAAAAGAAAAACTATTTTTTACATCTACTTTGAAAACGTCATCTTTTCCTAAATCAAGGGTTGCTTTCAGGAAGTCTTTCAAAGTTTTCCAATCGTAACCATCTCTTTCACCAACATTTATAAAAAATCGAACTTCGTTATTGTTGGAGCTGGAATCTTTTTCTTCCGAACTGTTCAAATCCTTTGAATTTTTGTAATAATTGAAGAATCGGTTGAATTCCACAGCCACCATTTTTTTGATAAGTTCCTCTCTGTCAACTCCTTGAAGGACGTCATTTATAGCAGGCAAGTAATCCTCAATAGCCTGATCTACAGTAACATTTTTGATATTATTGGCTAAATGATACAACTGTATTTCACAGATTTCGATTCCGCTTGGCAGTTTTTTCAGTTCAAAAGGTTGCTGAATGATTTTCTCAATGGCTTTGATTTTTTTAACCTCACTTTTAGGTATGATAACCATCGAAACTCCTGATTTTCCGGCTCTTCCGGTGCGTCCGCTTCGGTGAGTATATGTTTCTATTTCATCAGGAAGTTGATAGTGAATAACGTGAGTAATATCATCAACGTCAATTCCTCGTGCCGCAACATCTGTGGCAATTAACATTTGTATTTGCTTGGCACGGAAGGCTTTCATTACCAAATCGCGTTGGTTTTGACTTAAATCACCGTGTAATGCGGCTGCGTTGTAACCATCTTCGATTAATTTTTCTGCAACAGATTGAGTATCTTTCTTTGTTCTGCAAAAAACCACAGAAAAGATATCAGGATTTGCATCAGCCAATCGTTTCAGAGCTTCGTATCTGTGTCGTCCATTGACCATATAAAACTCGTGACGTACACTGTTGGAAGCCTGATTTCTTGTTCCTACTGTGATTTCCAAAGGTTTATGCATAAATTGACGAGCAATTTTTGCTACTTCATTAGGCATTGTTGCCGAAAAAAGCCACGTATTTTTTGTTTCCGGAGTATGTGATAAAATTGATGTAATATCCTCATAGAAGCCCATATTGAGCATTTCGTCAGCTTCATCCAGTACGCAAAAGTCTATGTTTGAGATATCTACAAAATTTCTGCGAATCATATCCTGCATACGCCCGGGAGTAGCAACGATAATTTGAGCTCCTTTTTTTACGCTACGAGCTTGTTCCTCAATACTTGCCCCACCGTAGATTGCAACTACATTTATTTTTGGAATATACTTTGAGTAAAGTTTTAATTCTGAAGCTATTTGCAGACATAATTCGCGAGTGGGAGAAAGGATAAGTCCTTGTGTTTCACGGCTATCAGCATTTATTTTTTGTAAAAGAGGGAAACCAAATGCTGCTGTTTTTCCTGTTCCTGTTTGTGCCAAAGCAACCATATCAGTGTCTTCAGAAAGTAGCGAAGGGATTGCTTTTTGTTGTATTTCAGAAGGGTTTTCAAAGCCCATATCATCTATGGCTTTGATTATAGGCTCATTAAGCCCCAATTGTTTAAATGAATTCATATATAATTTTCTACGGGGGCAAAGGTAATCAATTAATTGAGAAAAAATCGTTAATTTTTCGTTTTTATTGTTCTAAATAATTTTACTTTTGCACAAAAACGAAAATGATACAATTTTTACGCTACTTACTTTTTCCAATTTCCATTTTATACGGAATGGTAATCCGTTTGCGTCATTTAGCATTCGATTACGGAATATTTGATTCTGTAACATTCAATGTGCCAACCATTTGTGTTGGAAATTTGAGCGTTGGAGGCACCGGGAAAACCCCAATGGTAGAATATTTGATACGTAAACTCAAATCCGAAAAAAGAGTGGGAGTTGTTAGTCGTGGGTACAAACGTAAAACAAAAGGTTTTGTATTGGCGAGTAAAAATTCAACAGTTTTTGATTTGGGAGATGAGCCATTTCAGTTTTGGAGAAAATTTCCTGAAATTGTTTTAGCAGTTGATTCTGATAGAGTTAGAGGAGTTGGGGAATTATTGAAATTGAAAAATGCTCCTGAAATTATTTTGCTTGATGATGCTTTTCAACATAGGAAAATAAAGGCTCAAAAAAATGTATTATTAACTTCTTATAACAGCTTATATTCAGACGATTATCTTCTTCCAACGGGAGATTTGAGAGATGTCGTTTCAAGAGCTAAAAAAGCGGATGTAATTGTTGTTACTAAATGTCCGACCGATATTTCAGAAAAAAAACGTAAAGAAATCACGGAAAAATTACAAAAAAACGAAAAACAAAAGGTAGTTTTTGCAACTATTTCCTATTCTGAGAAAATTTATTCACAAAAAGAAGTAATTGATTTACAGGATTTTTTGAAAACACCTTTTGTACTTGTTACTGGAATTGCAAATCCTCTTCCGTTAATTCAATTTTTAGATGATAATCAGGCTAATTACAAGCATTTGGAATTTCCTGATCATCATAATTTTAGCACTTCGGAAATAGAAAAACTTAAGAAAGAGTCGCGAATATTAACCACAGAAAAAGACTTTGTACGTTTGCAAAATCAACTTCCTGAGATTCACTATCTTCCCATAGAAACCGAATTTATAACCAAATCAGATGAAGATATTTTTTGGGAAATATTGGAAAGTTAATTGTAGTTTTTGTTAGTTTTGCCCGTATTTTGTAACTAAATATGAATATTATTAAGCTCGAGACAATAGATTCTACAAATAATTATCTAAAAAAATTAGCAAATTCGGAGGAAAATTTGCCGAATTTCTTAACTGTTTGGACTCCAAATCAAACCAATGGAGTGGGGCAGTACGGTGCTAAGTGGGTGACGGAATCGTACAAGAATTTGACTTTCAGTGTTTTATTTTTACACAAAAAATTTGAATTGGAGCGATATTTCTTGCTGAATATGCTCACGGCAATTGTGGTTGCACAAACCATTGAAAAAATGCAAATTCCGAATGTAAAAATAAAATGGCCTAATGATATTTTGTTAGAAAAGCATAAAATAGGAGGAATTTTAATTGAAAATGTGATTAGAGGCACGAATGTAGAAAAAAGTATCATAGGCATAGGTTTGAATGTTAATCAAACAGATTTTTCGGACTTGCCAAAGGCTTCTTCTCTTCAAAATATCACTCAAAAAGAATTTGATATAGAGGTAATTATGAAATCCATTCTTCGTAATTTACAGAAAGAATTTTTGAATTTGGAGGAGCTACAATTTGCAGATATTTACCCGATTTACAAAAAATATCTTTTTCAGTTAGATAAAATTTCTGCTTTTCGCCCAAAGGAAGGAAAAGATTTTTCGGGAATCATACGAGGTGTGTTGCCTTCAGGAGAACTTCTTGTTGAAACAGAAAACGACGAAATCAAACAATTTGCTTTAAAAGAAATACAGTTATTGTATTGATTTGTAGTGTTTTATATTAAAAAATCGACCTCAAAAAAAGAGGTCGATTTAAAATAGAAAGGTTTGACAATTATTGAACTTCAATCATTTGCTGAAAATCGGTTTCACTAATCATTGGAATACCTAATTTTTCAGCTTTTTCTTTCTTGCTTGGTCCCATATTATCTCCTACAATTATGTAACTTGTTTTAGATGAGATAGATGAACCTACTTTTCCTCCGTTTTGTTCGATTAAATTTTTTAACTCGTCACGTGAGAAAATTTGAAAAACTCCTGAAACTACGATGGTTAATCCTTTAAGTTTATCCGTTTGATTTTGCATATTTTCCTCGGAAAGAGAGAACTGCAATCCGTGATGTTTTAATCGTTCTATAAGTAGTTGATTTTGTGTGTTATTAAAGAAAGAAATTACACTTTCCGCAATGCGATTCCCAATTTCATCTACTTCTGTAAGTTCCTCCAAAGTAGCTTTTTGCAAGTTTTCAATACTTTTATAATGGCGTGCTAATTTTTTTGCTACGGTTTCTCCCACATAGCGTATTCCAAGGGCAAAAAGTACACGTTCAAACGGAATTTCTTTTGATTTTTCAATGCCTTTTACCATATTTTCCGCACTTTTTTCAGCCATACGTTCCAAAGGCAACAATTGCGGAACGGTAATTTCATACAAATCCGCATAATTTTTTATAAGTCCTTCTCGGAAAAGCAATTCCACCGTTTCTCCGCCCAAACCTTCGATATCCATCGCTTTTCGGGAGATGAAATGTTGTATTTTTCCTGTAATCTGAGGCGGACAAGTATTTGTATTAGGGCAGTAGTGTTGTGCTTCGCCTTCATTGCGAATTAAATCCGTTCCGCATTCAGGACAGTTTGATATATAGATAGTTGGATTAGAGTTTTCAGGGCGTTTTTCAAGGTTTACGCCCACAATTTTTGGGATAATTTCACCTCCTTTTTCCACATAAACCGAGTCGCCAACACGAACGTCCAGCTTTGCGATTTGGTCTGCATTATGTAGTGAAGCCCGTTTTACGATGGTTCCCGCCAGTAAAACAGGTTTGAGATTAGCAACCGGAGTGATAGCTCCCGTGCGTCCTACCTGATAGGAAATGCTTTCCAAAATTGTATCTACCTGTTCGGCTTTGAATTTGTAGGCAATTGCCCAACGTGGTGATTTTGAGGTATATCCTAACTCTTCTTGTTGTTGAATGTTATTTACTTTTACTACCACTCCGTCAATTTCATAGGGTAAATCGTGACGGTGCTCGTCCCAATAATTTACAAAATCCATTACCTCTTGAGTAGAATGGCATAATTTGGATTCTTTAGGAACTTTAAATCCCCATTCACGTGCCTTTTGCAAACCTTCGTATTGTGTTGATATTCCGGTATTTCCGATTAGGGAATAAAGCAAACAATCTAGTGGGCGTTTGGCTACTTCTGCCGTATCTTGTAATTTAAGGCTTCCGCTGGCGGTGTTTCGAGGGTTCATATATGGGTCTTCCCCAGCCTCCACACGCTCTTTGTTCATTTGTTCGAAACCTTTTTTTGGTAAAATGATTTCTCCACGAATATGAAACTTTTCAGGATAATCGCCTTGCAATTGCAAAGGTACACTTCTGATAGTCCGAACGTTAGCCGTGATTTCATCACCTTGAAAACCATCTCCGCGTGTGGTTGCCTGCACTAATTTTCCGTTTTCGTAATGTAAGCTCACCGATGCTCCGTCGTACTTCAACTCACAAGCGAAAGCGATTTTGTCAGTTCCGATGGCTTTGATAACTCGTTTTTCCCAATCTTCCAAATCTTCTTTAGAGTACGAATTATCAAGCGAATACATCCGAAACTCGTGTACAATGGTTTTAAAATTTTTGGTAATTGTTCCGCCCACCCGAACTGTCGGAGAATTTTCGTCATAAAACTCTGGGTGATTTCTCTCTAAATCCTGTAATTCCTTTAATTTCAGGTCAAATTCATAGTCAGAAATGGTTGGATTATCTAAAATATAATAGTTGTAGTTATGTTGATTGAGTTCCGTTCTGAGTTGCTCAATTTTCGTTTTTATATCCATAAAATTGAATTTATAAATCAAAAAAAGCTATCTTTTTTGATAGCTCTTTTCTAATTTTTAAGTTTTACTTTTCGTAAACTCCTTCTTTTTTGAAATGTTTTGCCAATAAGTAGTAAATAACCGCACGGTATTTACTCTTGTTTGATTTTCCGTAAGTTTCGATTACGGATTCAATAGCACTATCCAATTCCGGACCGTCTTTTAAGCCAAGTTTTTTAATCAAAAAATTTTGTTTTACACGGTCTAATTCCGTTTTGTCTGAACCTGCAACTGTTGAAGCATCAGCGTTGTAGATTGAAGGACCTAAACCAACTGTTACTTTTTTTAAGAAATCTAAATCGGGAGTTACTCCACATTTCTCTTTTAAGTCTTTGGCATACAATTCAATAAGTTCGTCTCTTTTACTCATATTGACTTTTGTTTTAATAATTAAAAGTGTAAAACTAAATCAATTTTTCAAGAAATGAAAGTAGTTTAACAAAACTTTATCGTTTTCCAAGCGAGGTGTGCTGATTTCCAATAATTTCGGACGTTCAGAATTGTCAAAAAAGGCTTGTAATTCAACTTCAAGCGATGCTAAATCATTCGTTTGAGAGTAGTTCCATCCGTACATTTTGCAGAGATGTTCCGCAGTGAGTTGGTGAGGCGTTTCAAAATATATTTCAAAATTTTTGTCGGATTTATCGCCTGGTAAAATTCTAAAAATCCCTCCTCCTTGGTTGTTAATCAGTATAATACGAAAATTTTTCGGAATGTATTTGTTCCAAAGTCCGTTGCTGTCATAAAAGAAACTTAAGTCTCCGGTAATCAGTAGAGTAGGGGATTCGCTTCCTACTGCGGCACCAATGGCGGTAGATACGCTTCCGTCAATTCCGCTTGTTCCTCGGTTACAAAAAATCTTCCAAGAAGGGTCTAATTTAAAAAGTTGTGCATAACGAACTGTGGAGCTGTTACTCAATTGAACTAATTGATTTTTAGGGATTTTACTAAAAATTAGTTTGTATATTTTTAAGTCAGAATACGGGATTTCGGAAATATATTCCAAATGTTTTTTATGGATTTCTTCATTGATTTTGAGCCATTTACTTTTATATTCTGAATTATTTTTTCGTAATTCAAAACTCAAGTCGTCAAAAAAGAAATTCATATCTGTTTGAAAATGGTTTGTCAAGCAAAAATATGAATCATATCCCTTCTGTAAATCAATATGATAGTGGAATTTAGGCTGAAATTTCCGCAAAAATTGTTTTATTTTTTTTGAGACAACCAAACCTCCAAAAGTAAGTAACAACTCAGGACGTAGTTCTTCTTTTAGTTTTTCATCTTTTTCTGTGAAAGTCAATAACTTATCGATATAAGGAATGAAATTTTCGTTATGAAGATTTGAAGTTGTTTCAGTTAAAACCAAAACAGAAGGGTCATCAGCTAAAAGATTTACATATTTCTCTTCCAGACTGTTAGGAGCTAAAACCCCGACCAAAACCATTTTCTTCGATGATTGATTCCAATTTTTAATAAAATCTGCTTTTTGGTTCGGATTTATGTAAGGCTTTTGTTTTTCAATAGGCTGATTTTCAAAAGAAAATGATTCTTCTGTGGTTAAATACAAAGGTTCTTCAAAAGGAACGTTTATATGCACGGGAGCTTGGCGTTCTATGGCTGTATTTAAAGCTCTATTTAGTTCATATTCATTGCTTTTACTGCTAAATTTCTTATCTGACAGATTGGCATTATAAGCACTATGATTGGCAAAAACATTTTGCTGACGGATAGTTTGCCCATCTCCGATATCGATTTTGTCCAAAGGTCGATCAGCAGAAATCACAATCAAGGGAATATCACTGTAAAAAGCCTCACTCACAGCAGGATAGTAATTCAGTAAAGCTGAACCGGAAGTGCAAACTACCGCCACGGGATGTTTTGTCTGTTGTGCAATTCCCAATGCAAAAAATGCGGCACAACGCTCATCAACAATGCTATAACACGTGAAATAGGAATCGTTTGAAAATCCGATGGTTAAGGGAGCATTTCTTGAACCTGGTGATATTACAATATGCTTTATATTTTTTGCTTTGCAAGCCAGAATTACCATTTGTGCAAGTTCTATGGCGGGTCGCTTCATAATATTTTGAAATGTTTAATCTTGAATGGATTCTTGTTCTGAATTTTTTAAAGGATTATGAGGGATTTCTTCTTTCTTGTATCTATTGAAAAATAGAAAATACAAACAGGTCACAAACCAACTTAGCCAAAATAAATAGAAACCGGAATGAAAACTGAATTTCATCATTTTATGACTGGTGGTTGTAAAATCAATATATGTGAGGTAAGTTCCTGCTATTCCTATGAGAATGAGTAGAATACAAGTAAAAAATTGGTATTTTCGACTTATTTTTTTTGAAAATTGTATTGTCAGAATTAATATAAATTGAATGGCAAAAAATAACAGAGCTGTTTTCCACCACGTTTTGAAAATCAAATACTCACGATGCATTGTGCTAATGCCAATACGCCCAATGAAGGACATTTTTGAAATTAAAATGCTCGAAACTACGCTTGAAAGAGCCTGAAAAAGAGTCAGAATAATTAAATTTTTCATATTTACTTTACAATTTTCCAGCCTGAATTTTCGTCATATTTCAATTTGAATTTACGACTGATAAACATCAATTTGGGATTTGGGTCTTTACCGAAATGGTAGAAAGGAGTTTTTTCCTTGTCCAAAATAACCGTACAGACAGCCGTTTTTTCATTATTTTTCTCAATATTTATCTGCTTTTCATTTAGCTTGTAAATAATTGTCTTAACAACTGAAGTTTTTTTGTTGTGACTTATAATGTAAGGCAGTGCCAGTTTTGTGAGCGTAGGTTCAATGATGTGTACGCTATCTTTTGAGAACCATTTTTTTCTGATTTTTTCGTTATTTATTTCAACATAGCCATCATCAACCAGATTTTCAATAGCTTTGATAAGCTCTTTGTCTTTTTTTGCTTCAAGGCGTTGCTTGTCCGTGCTGAATTTTCCTGTTTCATACAAGGGCTTTTCCTCCAAATATGCTGAAATCAGGTATTCGGCGTCGCTTGAGCTTAATTCTTTATCTGATTTGCAAGATATTGAAAATAAAGCCAGAATGATTATTGAAAGGTAAGTTTTCATAATATTTTTATTTGTTTAGAATAGTATCAAAATTTGAATTGTTATCCCAGCCAGCCTTCTCTGTCCAAACTTCGGTATTGAATTGCCTCCCCGATATGGTGTTGCTTCACGCTTTCAGACTTTTCCAAGTCGGCAATGGTGCGGGCTACTTTTAAAATTCGGTCGTAAGCACGTGCGGAAAGATTCAGCCGCTGCATTGCATTTTTGAGAAGTTCCAACGAAGCCTCGTCTAATTTGCAATACTTTCGGATTTGTTTGGTATTCATTTGGGCATTGTAATGAATGTTTGGGTATTCTTTAAATCGCTCAGTCTGAATATTTCTTGCTTCAATCACTCGCTGGCGGATAATGTTACTGCTTTCGGCTTTTTGCTCGCACGAAAGTTTTTCGAAAGGAACAGGATTTACTTCAATATGAATATCAATTCGGTCTAATAAAGGTCCTGAAATTTTACTTAAATAACGTTGCATTTCGGCAGGTGTTGAAGTTACGGGAGCATCGGGGTCGTTAAAATAACCACTTGGACTGGGATTCATACTCGCCACCAACATAAACGAAGCAGGATACGTAACAGAAAATTTAGCTCGTGATATGGTTACTTCTCTGTCTTCCAAGGGCTGACGCATCACTTCCAAAACGGAACGCTTAAATTCAGGAAGTTCATCAAGAAAAAGCACTCCGTTATGGGCCAATGAAATTTCGCCTGGTTGCGGATAAGCTCCACCACCCACTAATGCCACGTCCGAAATGGTGTGATGCGGACTACGAAACGGACGATGACTCATCAGTCCGCTGTCTTTTATACGCCCAACAACGCTGTGTATTTTTGTAGTTTCGAGTGCTTCGTGCAAGGTCATTGGCGGAAGAATGCTGGGTAAACGTTTGGCTAACATTGTTTTACCAGAACCCGGAGGACCAATCAAAATAATGTTATGCCCGCCTGCTGCCGCAATTTCCATACATCGTTTTATGGATTCTTGCCCCTTTACATCGGCAAAGTCAAATTCGGGGAAATCTAAATTCTTGAAGAATTCTTTTCGAGTGTCGATTTCCGTTTTTTCAAGTGTTTTTTCTCCATTGAAAAAATCAATAACGTCTTTGATATTTTCAACTCCATAAACCTCCAAATTATCAACTATGGCAGCTTCTTTTGCGTTTTGAGCCGGCAGGATAAAGCCTTTAAAACCCTCTTTTCGAGCTTGTATGGCAATGGGTAGAGCTCCTTTTATAGGTTGCAAACTTCCGTCCAAGGAGAGTTCTCCCATAATGATATACTTCTCTAAATCATCCGATTGAACTTGTCCGTTAGCTGCTAAAATCCCGATAGCAAAGCTCAAATCGTATGCCGAACCTTCCTTACGCATATCGGCAGGAGCCATATTGATGGTGATTTTTTTGCCCGGAATTTTATAGCCGTTGTTTTGCAAAGCTGCCCCAATGCGGTAACTACTTTCCTTAATGGCAACATCGGGTAAGCCTACCAAATGATAACCAACTCCTTTGTCGATGTTTACCTCAATGGTGATGGTGGTGGCTTCTACTCCAAAAACGGCACTTCCGTATATTTTTACAAGCATAAATTGAGAATTTAAGCACAAAAATACTCAAAAGAATGCATAAAAACAAGCTCTTTTATGGAAAGACGTTTAATTATTCAGAAGAATTTTTTCTATGTTAGGGCTAAAGATACTTTCGAAGGCTGTAATAATCCGAGCATCTCTGCCAAGAATAAAACATTGGCTGATGTTATTGATGAGAAATTTGCGAGATAAATCCGTAAAATCCGTTGCGTGAAACTGGTCAATTCCTTGAACTGAAGGAGCTTTTTCAAGCCATTGCTCAACATTTTGCCCTACATCAATTCCGGTAAATTGCACTTCGGGGAATAATGTTCTTAGTTGTAAAACTCTGTTGAAAATCAAGCTTGACATTTCGGGTTGATTTACAGACCAAAAGTAATAAATAGTAACTTCAGGTTTTACTATTTTGGATAAAGTTGTAGGATTTTTTTTAAGATTAATAATCTCAAAATCAGGGGGAATGCTTCCTATTTGTAAAGCTATTGTACTTTTAAAGAAGGATTCTAATTCTGATTTATGTATGTTATTCTGATTGTATTTATTGAATTCATCAACATAGCATTGACATTCTCCATTGTGCTGAATATTAAATACATAGGAGTAAGCAGCATTTCTGTACAGATTATCTCTCATACTTCCGGAAGGGAAAATGCTGTCGATTACTTTAATTTTCTTCAAATGAAAATCTTCTTCTCTATTTACGTCGGTACGACCTGGCTTTAATCCTAATTTTTTTAAAGCTAAGTTATTGGTAAACATAACCATATATCCGTAGTACGGGCGAAAATATTCCAAAAATTGGTCATTATAATTAATCTTCTTTCTATGGTCATAGAAGTTTTTGGGTAGAAGAAAACTTGTAACAGGATTTTGGTTATCTTTCTGAAATACAAAGGCATAAGTCTCTATTTCTTTGTACAGAGGAAAAGTGGAACTTACCAAAGCTATATTTTTTGCCTTTTCAGACAGATTAGGATTGTCTTTCAGAAAGTTATCATACATTTGTACTTTAGCTTTGTGTACAGAGTCCATTTTCTTCTTGTAATCATCCGGCTGTAACAAATTGTACTTCTTTAAGGTAAGATTTTCCTTCTCAAAATCATTGATTTGCTGTGATATAAAGCTATTAATAGCCGAACCTTTTCCAGAGAAAGATATGGTTTGGTGAAAGTTTAGTGCATTGGCAGAAATAATCAAGCTGTCCTTTGGCTCAAGAAAAACATATTGGTAGTTGTTATCTATCTCAAAATGATATAATTTAGCCTTATTGATATCTAAATTTAATGAGAATTTTTTATTTCCATCAAAGAATGCCGTATCAACAGGTTTGTTGTTATGATACAATACTACTAATGAGTCCTTTGCGTTAGGGAAGAATCCTTTTAAAAATGCACGATTTTCATCTTTAGTATTTTTGCAAGAAATTAAAAAAGAGGGGAGTAGTAGTAAAAGTAGTAGCCTGTTCATCATTTAATCATCTCGTCAATTGAAGTGCAAAATTAGAAAAAAGCTATTCAACCTGTGTTATGAAAAAGTTAAAAAGGAAAACTCTGATGAAAGATTGTGAAATTTTATCTTTTATCAGAGTTTTTTAACATTTTATATATGTTATCTGTAGTTTTTTATAAGATTCTTTACTAATAAAATTACGTTAGGCATAGCCTTATTTGCCGCATTTAGTACTTCTTCGTGAGAGACATTTGGTGAAATTTCAGGACCTCCTAAGTCAGTGATGATAGAAACGGCACAAACATCCATATTTTGGTGGCATGCTACAATTGTTTCAGGTACAGTACTCATTCCCACGGCATCTCCGCCTAAAATCCGAATCATTCCGTACTCGGCTGGAGTTTCAAACGAAGGACCTTGTAGCCCAACATAAACGCCTTTATGCACCTTAATATTATTATTTTTTGCTATCTCCTCTAATTCGGCAATCATTCTGTGATTGTAAGGTTTGCTCATATCAGGGAATCGAACGCCAAATTGATCTAAATTTTTTCCTCTTAGGGGATGTTCCGGAAATAAATTAATATGGTCACGAATAATCATAATATCACCAATTGAGAAGTTCGGATTTACTCCTCCGGATGCATTTGAAAGGATTAATCGCTTGATACCCAGTTTATGAAATACACGAATAGGGAAAGTAACTTCTTGCATAGAATATCCTTCATAGTAATGAACCCTACCAGCCATCATCAAAACATAGCGGTTTTCAATCTTTCCGTAGATTAATTTTCCTGTGTGTCCTGATACTGTTGATTTTGGGAAATTTGGGATATGTGAATATTTTATTTCAGAGATAACCTCCACTTCATCTTGCAATTTGCTAAGCCCTGAGCCTAAGATAACTGCAAATTCGGGAGTGTGTTCTGAAATGTAAGATTGTATAATACGTGCGGTTTCGTTTATTTTTTCATTGATTTCCATAATCTTTACTTTTATACGATTCTATTCGCAAAGATAAGTAAAAATAAACACTTATACAAATAATAAGTTTCATAAAAAATAGTATTTTTGCAGAAGGTTAATTATAAATTTTGCAATTTAAACTTCTTAAAAGAAATATTTAATGAAAAATCTTAGAATAATTTTTATGGGAACTCCCGATTTTGCCTTGGAAAGTTTAAAACAGTTAGTTGAAAATAAGTACAATGTGGTCGGAGTTGTCACAATTCCTGATAAAAATGTTGGTCGTGGACAAAAATTACAATCTTCACCGGTAAAAATATATGCTGAAAAGAATCAAATACCTGTATTTCAGCCAACAAATTTGAAGAGTGAAGATTTTGTTAATTCACTGAAAGAATTAAACCCCGATTTGCAAATTGTGGTTGCTTTTCGGATGTTACCAAAAGTAGTTTGGCAGTTACCTAAGTACGGAACATTTAATCTACACGCTTCATTATTACCTAATTACAGAGGTTCTGCACCAATCAATTGGGCAATCATAAATGGTGAACAGAAAACGGGAGTTACCACTTTTTTTATTGATGAAAAGATAGATACGGGAGCTATTATTTTGCAATCAGAAATGGTGATTTCGGAAAGAGAAACTGCTGGAACTCTGCACGATAAATTAATGACGCAAGGAGCAGAGTTAGTGCTAAAAACTGTTGACGAAATAGAAAAAGGAACTCTTAAAGTGGTACAACAGCCTATGAATGAGGTTTTTGCGGAAGCTCCAAAAATTTTTAAAGAAACTTGCAGAGTTAATTGGGAGAAAGAGGGAATCGCCATTGAGAGGTTAATACGAGGAATGAGTCCGTATCCAACCGCTTGGACGATTTTGCTTCAAAAGGGAGAAGAAATGAATATAAAAATATATGATGCTGTTTTTCAGAAAGAAGGCCATTCTCTTCCTAATGGAAAAATAAAAGTACAAAACAGACAAATATATGTTGCTGTCAAAGAAGGTTTTGTAAACTTATTGGAATTGCAAATGCCAGGGAAGAAACGTATGAAAGCCAGTGACTTACTGAATGGGTTTTCTTTTGATGAAGAAGCGAAATTTATTTGAGAAGAAAAAGTAAATAACCAAAATTAGTTTTAAAGATGAAATATATTTATTTGTTTTTAATGTTTTGTTGTTCTGTTAGTTATGCTCAAAAATCTCTTCAGGAGGGATTGAAAACCATCAACAGGCAATCGGCAGAGGCACATATTGATTTTCTGGCAGATGACGCTTTGGAAGGACGCGAGTCAGGGTTTCAAGGCGGACGCATAGCTCGGAATTATATCGTTTCACAATTGCGACAAATTGGGGTTGAGCCTCTTTTCTCCGATGGATATTTGCAACATTTTTCAGCTTACAGGGCTGATAGTCAGTCTAAAGATTCGAAAAGATACACAGTGGTTGATTCTGTTATTAACCGATTGAAAACCAATACTCATTATCGTCTTGAAATGGCTAATGTTTTGGGAATGATAAAAGGTAAAAAAGCGGATGAATACGTTATTGTCGGTGCTCATTATGACCATTTGGGAGTGGATAAATATCTTGAAGGAGACCAAATATATAATGGTGCAGATGACAACGCTTCAGGTGTTTCGGCGGTGTTGCAACTTGCAAAGGCATTTAAGGCGTCGGGCGAACAACCTTTGCGAACGATTATATTTGCTTTTTGGGATGGAGAAGAAAGAGGATTGCTTGGTTCTAAGTATTTTACGAATCATTGTTCTTTCCGAAACCAAATCAAAGCATATTTGAATTATGATATGATTGGCAGGGATAATCGTCCGCAGCAGCCTAATTACTTCGTGTATTTTTATACGGCTTCACATTCCGTTTTTGGAGATTGGTTAAAATCAGATATTCAGAAATATAAACTTGATTTACAGCCGGATTATAGGGCTTGGGATAATCCCGTAGGAGGAAGTGATAACGGTTCTTTTGCAATTCATAAAATCCCGATTGTATGGTTCCACACCGACGGACATCCTGATTATCACAAACCTACCGACCATAGTGATAAACTTAATTGGGAGAAAATTGTGGAAATCACAAAGGCATCTTACTTGATTTTCTGGAAATTAGCAAATGACAAGTATTGAAATATTTATCTTTTTGCCAAAAATATAGTTTTCTTTTTCAGTCAAATCATTAAAACGTCAAGTTCTATCGGTAATTTCAATATTCAATTACAAAGCGTTAATGTAATTTAAAAATTAATTATAAATCCTAAAAATTAACGATTTATTAACGCATAATTACTTTTCTATTTTATATCTTCGTAGCAGAAAAATCCAAGTGAGGGAGGATAGTATTTAATCGTATAAAAAGTAGTTGAGTAATGTTTGTTGAATTTATGGATTACCTCTCCATCGAGAAAAAATATTCAAAGCATACGACAGAGGCTTACAAGAATGACCTTAAGGCTTTTGAAAAGTTTGTGAAGAATGTTTATGGTGAGAGTGAAAAGGAACGTAGCTTGGAAAGCGTTTCCTATGATGATGTTAGAAGTTGGATTGTTGAACTCTCAAATCAATCGATTGCGTTTAGGAGTATCAACCGGAAGTTATCGGCGTTAAAGGCTTATTATTCGTTTTTGAAAAAGACAAACCAGATTGAAGTTAGTCCGTTTGAAAGAGGAATAATGCCTTTGAAGATGGAAAAAAAGATAAAACTTCCTTTTTCGGAAAAAGAGATAGAAAAAGTGTTATCTTGTTTTTCAAATAAAAATAAATTTGAAGAAATTCGGGATAAGGCTATTATAGAAGTTCTTTACGCAACGGGAATGCGGCGTTCTGAATTAATTTTGCTGAAAGTTAATGATTTGGATTTCAGTCAGAAGCAAATTAAAGTTCTGGGCAAGCGTAACAAAGAAAGATTGATACCAATGCTTCCTCAAATTGAAAATATTTTGGAAGAATATCTTAAAATAAGAGAGGAAGTGGCTAATGAAAACAGTGAAGATTTCTTATTTTTAGCCAAAAATGGTAAAAAAATATATCCAACGCTTGTTTATAGAATAATTAATTTGTACTTTAGTGCGGTGACTACAAAGCAAGATGTTAGTCCGCACGTGTTAAGACATTCATTTGCAAATCATTTGCTCGATAATGGTGCCGATTTGAATACAGTTAAGGAATTGTTGGGGCATTCGAGTTTGGCAGCGACTCAGGTTTATACCAATACAAGCTTAGCCGAACTCAAAAAACAGTATGGAAAGGCACATCCCAGGGCAAGTGGTGGAAAAATATGAAAAATAAAGTAGATTGTTAAACCTTTTAAAAAGTTTAGTTTATGAAAGTTTATGTACACCCAGTAGATTTTACGGTAGATCAAAAATTGGTTGATTTTATTCAGAAAAAAATGGATAAGTTGGATCATTTTTATGATAGAATAATAGAGGCAGATGTTCATTTAAAATTAGAAAACACAAGTTCAAAAGAAAATAAAATTGTAGAAATAAAAGTACACGTACCAGGAGAAAGTTTGGTAGTGAAAAAGCAATTCAAAACATTTGAAGAGGGAGTTGATAGTTCAATAACTCCTTTGGAAAGAATGTTATTAAAATATAAAGAAAAACGTTAAAAAACGGTTAAAACATTTTTTTTAAGTTAAAAAAATGTATATTTGCCCCAATCAATAATTTAAAGTAATTTAAAAATAGTATGAAAAAACACATTTTTGCTTTGGCTTCACTGGTTTTTGTTGGGGCACAAGCTCAAGAGAATTACAATAAGTGGTCAATTGACTTCAACGGAGGAATAAACAAGCCTATAGCTCCTTTTTCAGCACAGCATTCGGCTTCTACACCAAGTTTGTGGGGAGCAAACGCGGGAGTTCGTTATATGTTCAATAACAAATTCGGGCTTCGTTTGGGAGGAGGATATGATTCTTTCAAAGAAGGAGATAATAGCAATAAATTTGAGTCGAATTTCTGGAATGTTAATTTGCAAGGAGTTGCGAACGTGGGGCGTGTTCTGTCTTTTGAAGAATGGACAAGCGATTTGGGATTGCTTGCTCACGCAGGGGTTGGATACGGACAGCTTAACAGCGACGCACTTTCAAGTGCGGACCAAGTTGCTTTCATCGTAGCAGGTTTGACACCTCAGTTACGAATCTCTAACAGAGTAACTTTATTGGCAGATGCATCTATCTTCTTCAATGCAAGACAACAAAGAACATTCGATACTTTCTCACAATCAGACAGAAGAGGTATTCAAGGAGTTAATGTTGCAGCAACTATCGGGTTGCAAATCGCTTTAGGAAAACACGGAAAACACGCTGATTGGCATCACGAAGGAAGCAAATTCGAGAAAATTGAAGAACGTTTAGCTTCATTGGAAGGAGATGTTTCAGGATTGCAGCAAGAAGTTGCTAATAAGCAAAATAAAATGAACGATGCAAACGGAAATGGTGTTCCTGATGAGGTTGAAAACTATGTAAACGATAATTATGCAACTAAAGAAAGCGTAAAATCTTTGACTGAAGACGGAGATATGGCTGCGGACTTAATCAGAAAAGGTTATATAAGTACGTATTTTGACTTTAATTCATCAAAACCACAAATGTCTTCTACTTGGGCAGTTGATTTTGTTTCTAAGTTCTTGAAATCTAACTCTAATGCAAATATCAACATTGTAGGATTTGCAGATGAGCTTGGTGGAACTGATTACAACCAATCACTTTCTAACAAGAGAGCGGAAGCAGTTAAGAAATTGTTAATTGATGCAGGTGTTGAAGCTTCAAGAATTTCTACTGAAGGAAGAGGAGAGGACACATCTGTTAATAAAACTTCTCCAAGAGCACGTCAGATTGCACGTAGAGCAACTTTCGAGTTGAAATAAATAAAAAAATAATAGACTATATGTCAGTTGCAAAAATCCTAAGAAATTGTTTCTTAGGATTTTTGTTTCATTATTTATTTTGTGAAAAATTAGTCTTTAACGGATTTTACTTAGGAATAAATTATTTTAGAAACTATAAAATTATTTTATCTATGGAAAAACCAACCTTACTTATTTTTTTGTTGTTGTGTTGCTTTACAACAAGTATGAAAGCTCAAAAACAAGACGTTTCTGTCGTGTTTGATAAGCCTGCAAATTATTTTACTGAAAGTCTTCCTATCGGGAATGGACGTTTGGGAGCAATGATTTTCGGCAAAACTGATGTTGAAAAAATTGTACTTAACGAAATTTCTCTTTGGTCAGGAGGGCATCAAGATGGGGATGACCATCAGGCACATTCTTACCTAAAAGAAATTCAAGATTTGCTTCTGGAAGGCAAAAATTTGGAAGCTCAGCAAATACTACAAAAGTATTTTGTGGCTAAAGGAAAAGGAACTTGCTTCGGCAGAGGAGCGAATTGCCACTATGGTTGTTACCAAATTTTAGGAGAGCTGAAAATTGATTGGAAATCAGATGCTTCTGTAACAAATTACAGACGAGTTCTTGATGTGGAAAAAGCAGTTGCCAGAACTTCTTTTGAACGTGACGGAAATCAAATTCAGCAGGAGGCTTTTGCTGATTTTGCAAATGATTTGGTTTGGATTAAATTTTCAGGAACAAAGCCACTGAATTTGGATATATCACTTTTCAGGAAAGAAAACGCTACCGTGTCTTACGAAAGCGGTAAAATAATTATGAAGGGAACGCTTCCTAATGAAGAGGAAAAAGGAATGCAGTTTGGAACTATTGTTGAGGTACACACTGACGGAACTTTGCAAACTCAAACTTCACACATAGGAGTTATTTCTGCAAAAGAAGTAGTTTTAAAGATAAGTGCTTCAACTAATTACAATAACGAAAGCGGACAACTCAACAATGAAGACGTTTTGGCTAAAGCAAATAAATATCTTGAAAAAACAGCGAAAAATTTTAGTCAGTCTTTGGTAGAAAGTCAAAATGAATATCAAAAGATATTCAACCGCAATCGTTGGACAATGCCTAATAATGCAGAAGTGGAAGGTTTGACTACTTTACAACGATTAGAAAGATTTTACAAAGGGGAAAAAGATGCTTTATTGCCTGTTTTGTACTATAATTTTGGTAGATATTTGTTGATATCCTCATCACGAAAAGGGTTATTGCCTGCTAATTTGCAAGGTTTGTGGGCAGAAGAATACCAAACTCCTTGGAATGGAGATTATCATTTGAATATCAATGTACAAATGAATTATTGGTTAGCAGAATCCACAAATTTATCTGACTTAACTGAGCCTTTGCACCGTTTTACAAAAAATTTAGTTCCTAACGGAAAAAAGACAGCGAAAGCATACTATAATGCCAATGGTTGGGTAGCTCACGTGGTTAGTAATCCTTGGTTTTTCACTTCCCCGGGAGAAGGTGCGGGTTGGGGTTCCACGCTTACGGGAGGAGCTTGGCTTTGCGAACATATTTGGGAACATTATAAATTTACGCAAGATATCAATTTCTTGAAAGAATATTATCCTGTTTTGAAAGGAGCTGCACAGTTTTTTGAGGATATTTTAATCAAAGATACTAAAACAGGTTACTGGGTAACAGCACCTTCAAACTCTCCTGAAAATGCCTATATTTTGCCTGAACTTAAAGATGGCAAAAAACAAACTGGCTTTACTTGTATGGGACCAACAATGGATATGCAAATCATTAGAGAGTTATTTTCCAGTGTGTTGAAGTCTTCAGAAGCTTTAAATGTTGATGCAGATAAACGCAAAAAATGGAAGAATATCATAGAAAACACGGCACCAAACACCATCGGTAAAAATGGAGATTTGAACGAGTGGCTCGATGATTGGGATGATGCAGAGCCTACACATCGTCACGTTTCGCATTTGTACGGATTGTATCCTTATGATGAAATTACTCCTTGGGACACGCCCGAACTTGCCAAAGCCGCACAAAAGACCTTGGAAATGAGAGGCGATGGAGGAACAGGCTGGTCAAGAGCTTGGAAAATCAATTTCTGGGCAAGATTGCAAGACGGAAATCACGCTCTTACATTGATAAGACAATTACTGAAGCCGGTTAGCCCTGAAGTTAAAGGCGGTCAGCTTGGCGGAACATATCCAAATTTGTTCTGTGCACATCCGCCGTTCCAAATTGATGGAAATTTCGGAGGAGTTGCCGGAATTTCAGAAATGTTATTGCAAAGTCACGGAAAAAATAACACAATTCGCTTCTTACCGGCATTGCCTACGCATCCTGATTGGAAAGAAGGGGAAATGAAAGGAATGAAAGCACGTAACGGATTTGAAGTGAGTTTCTTATGGAAAAATCATTCTTTGGAACAAGCTGAAATCATTTCTCTAAACGGACAAAAATGTAAAGTATTTCTTCCTGCTGGAAAAAGCGTTTACTACAAAGGCAAATGTATTGCTAAAAAACAAAAAAAGGACAGAGAAGCTGAATTTAAGACAGTTAAAGGAGCTAAATACATAGTTAAGTAAGTAATAATTGTTATTTCAGAAAAAAGCTGTACTTTTGGGGATTGTTTACAAGAGTAATAAATTATGAGTATAGATAGTGCTACAATGGAGAAGAATGTTTTTCCTCCGAAAGGCAAACCGAAATGGATTCGAGTAAAATTACCCACAGGGAAAAAATATACGGAACTTAGAAATGTAGTTGATAAATATAACCTTCATACAATCTGTACATCAGGAAGTTGCCCAAATATGGGTGAATGTTGGGGAGAAGGAACGGCTACGTTTATGATTTTAGGAAATATTTGTACACGCTCTTGCGGATTTTGCGGAGTTAAAACGGGTCGTCCTGAGAGTTTGGATTGGGAAGAACCTGAAAAGGTGGCTCGTTCCATCAAGTTGATGAATATCAAACACGCCGTTATAACCTCGGTTGACCGTGATGACTTGAAGGATATGGGAAGCATAATGTGGGCTGAAACAGTGAAAGCCATCCGCCGAATGAATCCTGAAACCACATTAGAAACGCTTATTCCTGATTTTCAAGGGATAGAGAGGCATTTAGACCGTATGTTGGAAGTTTCTCCGGAAGTGATTTCACATAATATGGAAACTGTTCGGCGTTTGACAAGAGAGGTTCGTATTCAAGCAAAGTATGACCGCAGTTTGGGAGTTTTGAAATATTTGAAAGACAATGGAGCAAAACGCACAAAATCAGGGATTATGCTCGGTCTGGGGGAAACAGAAGAGGAAGTTATCGAAACACTTCACGACCTGAAATCGGTGAATTTGGATGTTCTTACCATTGGGCAATATTTACAGCCATCAAAAAGGCATTTGCCTGTTAAACAATTTATTACACCTGACCAGTTCGCTAAGTATAAAGAAATAGGGGAGTCGTTAGGCTTCCGACACGTTGAAAGTGGAGCTTTGGTTCGTTCATCTTACCGAGCCCACAAGCACGTTTTGTAATTAAAAAAGGTCGGAAATTTATCAAATTTCCGACCTTTTTTCTTATAAATCTCTTCGTTTTATCAAAAAGTAGGAAAAATAAATAAAAATTCCTATCCAAACAGAAGTTATCGTAACATCAATCAAACCTACGCCATATTCGCTACTTAGTTCCACACCAACTTGATTTGCCGCCGTTCTCACGCCTGACATTCTGGTAAAAGGCTCTTTAATGAGATTACCCATAGATTTTAAAGGAAGAAAACGAACGATGAAATCCAATTTATTATCATTATACGAGGAAATACCTGAGATAATAGTTTCCACAATGCTCCAAAGAACCAAAAATCCTAAAGAAAAGGCAGATTTTTGAGTTAAAACCGCAAAAAATAAGCAAATACTGAAAAAACCGACTAATTTTAGAAAATAAGCAGGCAGAAATTCCATTTGTGAGAAAATAATTCCCGTTTCATCGAAACTTGAATATATCAGTCCCAAAATCATTGAAATTACAAAAACCATAAAGGTTGAAATTAAAGCAAATAGGACAGTAGTAAGGAATTTTGAAAGAATGAATTCTTTTTTGCTTAATCCGTCTATAAGATTCTGTTTCAGTGTTTTATTACTATACTCATTAGCAACCATCGATACGATGACAATCGCGAGAAATAGTTTAAAATAATCGGCAATGTAAGTGTTAAAATGCCAAATGTACGGAAAGTCAAAAATTCCTTGTTTTGCTAAATGAAATTCAAAACTACCAAAATCAATTTTAACCATTGAAAGCAAGAAAAGTAACGTTAGCAATCCAAAGTAGGAAATTATTAAAAATCGGCTGCTTTTATTGCTCCATATTTTGATAAGTTCAATTTGTAATAATCGTAACATAATAAACTTGTTTAAACTTTTCGAATAAATGTTAGTATAATCCCTAGATACAACATAGCCATCCAAGTTGTGTTTAGGGTTTCATATCTTATAATCAATCCTTTAAAACCATCAAGCCACGCAAAACTTCTCTCTATTTTAAACCGATTTTTATATAATTCTTCGTCAAAATAAATATTTTCATTTTGTCCATTTCTGGGATTTTGTTTGATATTAGGTATTATTTCTTTTTCCTGTAAAAAACTTTTTAAGTCTCGGCTATCAAAACCTGCATCTGCATTGACAAACAAGCCTTTATGCTCTATTTTCGCTTCCTCCAAAAGATTCAAAATCTCTTTTAAAACAAAGTCTATATCATTCAAATCGTGATGATTACCGGATTTTGGACTACCCATTGCTAAAATTTGCCCCAAATTATCACACAGAAAGATAGAATTCGTGGTCTTTGACTTTTTTCTTAACTGATAACCAACAGATTGCCCTCCCATTCGACATCGAGTATGACTACCATCAAGTTGGACGCTTGATAAATCTAATTTTCTCCGATTCTCAAGCAACAAATTAAGCCAAATTCGCTTAAAACTACCATCTTTACTCCATTTATTGAAATAATAATAGACTGTTTGATAGCTTATTTTTTGGTCTTTAAAATACACTTCTACCGGAAGTTCCCTCCACTGGCAACCTGTTTTTAATCGTTTGACTATCAGAAGAAAAATTAATGATAAATCAAATTTTGTTTTAAATCCTCTTTTTCCAATACTCAAATGGGAAATAATCCATTTTTTTATTATATCTTTGCTCAAAGTTCCTTGATTTTCATTTTGTTATGCAAAACAAAAATGCTAAAAATTCTTGGAACTTTTAATTTTCCTCTTAAAAAGTTTAGACAGGTTTAATGTTTAATTTTGGTTGTTGGTTAATTTTAGGAATTGATTTTCAAGGCTTTCTTTTCGTTTTACTAAATGTGAAAGGGAAAATCCTTTTTCAAAGAGTAATTTATTTAGGTCTGAAGCATTCATATCCGTTTTCGGAAAGGCTTTGATAATTCCGTTTTCGGAAATAATTCTATCAAAATCAGAACTATTTCTCAAAAAATGAAGCAATTCTTCGTTATTTTCAGAAGATAATTCAATAAAACCGTTGCTGGTTACCATCTCATCAACACGTCCGTTGTAAAGCATTTTTCCTTGTTGCAAAACAATCACGTGTGAGCATACTTTTTCGACTTCATCTAATAAATGTGAAGCCAAAAGTACAGTAACTCCTTGTGAAGCAATGTATTGTATTAACTCTCTGATTTTGTGTATCCCTTGAGGGTCAAGACCGTTTGTGGGTTCGTCCAAAATTAATATTTCAGGGTCATTTAACAAAGCCGAAGCTATCGCCAAACGCTGCTTCATTCCCAATGAAAAAGCCTTGAATTTACGGTCTTTATATTCCCATAAACCTACCAGTTTTAGTTTGCTTTGGATTTTGTCGGTAGAAATTTCTTTGATTTTACAAACCAACTTCAGGTTGTCGTAGGCTGACATATACGGATAGAAATTAGGTCGCTCAATAATAGCTCCTATCCTTTTGAGAGCCTGTTGGTTAGAAGTATTTCCGCCGAACCATTGATACGTTCCTGAGGTTTTATTTACTACATTAAGAATCATTCCCAAAGTAGTTGATTTTCCGCTTCCGTTAGGACCTAACAAGCCATATACATTGCCTTTTTCAATCCGAAAAGAAATATTATCCACAGCTCTGAACTTGCCAAAGTTTTTGGATAAATTGTTAATTTCTAAAATTGTTTCCATATGAGTTTTGCAGTTGATAAAAAGTTAAAAAATCAAAGTCAAAGCTCCTGAAAAAGAGTAACTTTAACTTTGATTTTATTTTGAAAATGAGTCTATTCCGCAGAACTTACAACCGCTTCTTTATTAATTTTTTTAACCAAACCTTGTAGTACTTTTCCTGGTCCTACTTCGATAAATTCCGAGGCCCCGTCTTGAATCATTTGCTGTACACTTTGCGTCCATTTTACAGGTGCAGTTAGCTGATTTATTAAATTTTTCTTGATTTCATCAGGATTATTAACAGCCGTTGTAGTAACATTTTGATATACAGGACAAATAGGTTTGTTAAAGTGTGTACTTTCAATGGCTTTTGCTAATTCTTCCTCTGCAGGTTTCATCAAAACTGAGTGAAAAGCTCCGCCTACTGGCAAAATTAAAGCACGTTTGGCACCGGCTTCTTTCATTGCTTCACAAGCTTTTTCAACGGCATTAAGTTCACCAGAAATTACTAATTGCCCAGGACAATTGTAATTTGCAGGAGTAACAATTCCTTCGATTTTTTTACAAACATCTTCAACAACAGCATCTTCCAAGCCTAAAACGGCAGCCATCGTTCCCGGTTGTGATTCACAAGCCTTTTGCATTGCCATTGCTCGTTTGTACACCAATTGTAATCCGTCTTCAAAAGAAAGAGTTTTATTAGCAACCAATGCAGAAAATTCACCTAATGAATGTCCCGCAACCATTTGAGGCTGAAAAGATTCTCCCAAAACTTTACTCAAAATCACTGAATGAAGAAAAATGGCAGGTTGTGTAACTTTTGTCTGTTTCAAATCCTCATCAGTGCCACCAAACATAATTTCCGTAATGGAAAATCCTAAAATTTGATTTGCTTGCTCAAATAAATCTTTTGCTTTATTTGATTTTTCATACAAATCGCGTCCCATTCCTACAAATTGAGCCCCTTGACCAGGGAAAATATATGCTTTCATATTCAATTAAATTTTATTTTTACAAACCTATTTTAAAAATTTATTAAATACAAATTTTTCTATGAAATAATTTAGAAAATTCATTTTTATAGAGATTTTTGCTTTAGGAAATTCAAAAGAAGAGAAAGAAGATTGATGGAAATCAAGAACCAAAAAAGCCATCAGAAAATTTATTTTTCCGATGGCTTGATATTTACTTTAACTTAATGATAGATAATATGTTACTTTTCTTCTATCGTAGCGATACTTACTCGGTTCCATTCTGGTTCTGAGAACATATCACCGATACCATTTCCTTGTGCTACAATACGATTAGCATCAATTTTGTAACGAGCAATAAGTACTTTTTTCACAGATTCGGCACGAGCGTTCGCCAAAGCTATGTTTTTCTCCTCATTTCCTTCCGGAGAAGCAAAACCTTTGATAACCACACGGCTATTAGGATATTTTTTCAAATAAGTGGCAATACGCTCAACGTTAGGTAATTGAGAAGCATCAACGGTAGATTTTCCTAAACCAAAAGTAACAACAGACTCCAAAGTTTGTTTTGTTTTTGTTATTGTTTGTATTTCAGGTTCTTTGTTTTTAGCCTCTTCCAATTCTTTTTCAAGTTGAGCGATACGTTCTTGAGCACTGTTAATCTCTCCTTCTTTACTGCTTACTTGATTGCGTAAATTATTGATATTGTTATTTAACTGGTCAATTTCAGCTTGATTTCTTCCTTCAATTTCGGTAAAGTGATGTGCTCCATTACTTCCTTTAAAACGATACACGATACCAACGTTTACTTGTGATAATGAATGGTTGATGTTGAGGCTGTTAGCTGCGTCTGAACTTGGCGTGTCAATAAAATATAAAATCGACGGAGTGAGTTTTACAGCCCAAGCTTTGTTAGCTCCAAAATTGTACATAAAGTTAGCTCCAAATTTGGTTGTCATCGTGTTGTAATTGTTATTGTCTCCTTGGAAGAAGTGATGCATCCAACCTGGTCCGGCAAAGGCTTCCACTTCAAACTTACGGGGTTCGCCTTTGTAGCCTGCAAAAAGATTGTTTAAATTGAATGCACCAATTACAGCTACATTTGTGTGTTCAATAACAAGAGGATTTCTTTCTTCCCAATTTCCATTTAGGTAAGCATTTGCATCAAAACCCAATCGGAATACGGGAGAGATTTGTTTGCTCAACTCGGCTCCGAAATTCAAACGAACATCTTCAATTAAGTCATAACCCTTAGTAGGCACATATCCACCCACATTTGCTCCTATTTGCCAATTGTCAAAAAATTTACTTTGGCTGAGCCCTTTTTCCTGTGCAGAGGCAGTCATAGCAATTCCAGCTATCATTGCCGATAAAATAATTTTTTTCATAAATAAATTGTTACAATTAAATTTTTTTGCAAATATACGGAAAAATAGTTGTAAAAAAAGAGTTTTGGGGATAATTTATTCAAAATTAAGTGTTGATTGCTGAAAAAGAGATGTTCTCTAATTAACAGAGTTACGTTTTTTTAGCGTTATTCCTAATATTTTGTAAAAATAAATGGTTTTTCATTATTCATATCTGTAAATAATTTTGTACCTTTGACCTCGTTTTAAGACAAGATATATACAACCAAAAAAAATAAAAATGAGTACAACTATCCAAAAAAATGAACAATCCATTCAACATCAACCAGCAGGATTGTTTGAAGACACACGTTTTGAGAAAATCCATAATGTTATTTTTTCTGACTCGGTAAAGGCTTCTGTTGCCGTTGCTCACGAAATAGCGGATTTGATAAGGAGTAAGCAAGCAGAGGGAAAAACTTGTGTATTGGGTTTAGCTACGGGGTCATCTCCTGTTAGGGTGTATGATGAATTAGTACGTCTGCATCAGGAAGAAGGGCTTAGCTTCAAAAATGTAGTTACCTTTAACTTGGATGAATATTATCCTATGAAGAAGGATGATGTACAAAGTTATTGGTATTTTATGCACGAACATTTATTCAATCACATTGATATTCCGAAGGAAAATATCAATATTCCTGACGGAATGGTGCCAAGAGAAAAGTTGGTTGAATATTGTTTAAATTATGACAAAAAAATCAAAGAGTGCGGAGGGATTGACTTCCAGCTTTTGGGAATTGGCAGAACCGGGCATATAGGCTTTAATGAGCCGGGTTCACACCGAAATTCAGGAACTCGTATCATCACCTTAGACCACATCACACGTGCCGATGCCTCAGGAGCTTTCCACGGAATTGCAAACGTTCCGGAACAAGCCGTTACAATGGGGGTAAGAACGGTAATGAAAGCTCGAAGAATCGTGCTATTGGCTTGGGGAAGCAACAAGGCAGATATTGTAAAAACAGCCATTGAAGGAGAAGTTTCTTCTGAGGTTCCTGCAACTTATTTGCAAGAACACGAAAATGCTACATTCGTGATGGATACAGAGGCTTCTGCTCAACTTACACGTATCAAAACTCCTTGGTTAGTAACAGATTGCGAGTGGAACGAAGATTTGAAAGCTAAAGCCATCGTTTGGTTATGCGAGCATCTCGGAAAAACAATTTTGAAACTTACCGACAAAGATTACAACGAAAATGGTATGTCAAAATTATTGGCTGAATCAGGACCTGCTTACGATTTGAACATTGCTATGTTCAACCGTTTGCAACATACGATTACAGGATGGCCGGGAGGAAAACCAAATGCAGATGATTCACATCGTCCTGAGCGTGAGTATCCTCACAAAAAACGTGTTATTATTTTCAGTCCGCACCCTGATGATGACGTAATTTCAATGGGAGGAACGTTTGACCGACTTGTATCGCAAGGTCACGAAGTACACATTGCTTACCAAACATCAGGAAATATCGCCGTTTCTGACCACGAAGCTTTGAAATTTGCAGAAGTATTCAAAGACGTTGTGAAAGAAAATGGAGGAGATGTAAAAGTTATTCAAGAAATTATTGATGCACTTAACAACAAGAAATCCAACGAGATGGATGCTCTTCCGGTGCGTATGCTAAAAGGAAATATCCGCCGTCACGAGTCATTGGCTGCAACACGCTATGAGGGAGTTCCTGATAATCAAGTACATTTCTTGAATATGCCTTTCTACGAAACGGGAGCTATTAAGAAAAGTCCGTTAGGAGAAGCTGATATTCAAATTATTATGGATTTGATTGAGAAAGTAAAACCACATCAAATTTATGCTGCGGGTGACCTTGCAGACCCACACGGAACGCATAAAGTTTGTTTGGATGCTATTTTTGAAGCATTAAAACGAATGAAATCAAAAGATTATATGAAAGATTGCTGGGTTTGGTTATATCGCGGAGCTTGGCACGAGTGGGATATCCACGAAATTGAGATGGCTGTTCCGATGAGCCCTGCACAGGTATTGAAAAAACGTCAAGCTATTTTCTTCCACCAATCTCAAAAAGATGGAGTTATGTTCCAAGGAGATGACTTGCGTGAGTTCTGGCAACGTGCCGAAGCAAGAAACAGCGAAACTGCCAAACGTTACAGAGATTTAGGTATGGCGGATTATGCTGCAATTGAGGCATTTAAAAGATGGATTTTTTAATCTGTTGTAAATAATCATAAAATGAAAAAGTTGAGAGTTTTTCAAAATTCTCAACTTTTCTTTTTTGTAGTTTTTTAATTATTTTGAAGGATTAATCTTTTGGAAATCAGGTTAAAACGCCATAAAAGCCAAACGGCAGCAACGGTAAGCCCAGCGAGAAGCCCTATCCAAATTCCCATTGTTCCTAATTCGGTTTTAAGTCCTAAAAAGTAGGAAATGGGGAAACTTACAACCCAATAAGCTACGAAAGTAATATACATCGGTGCTTTCACATCTTGTACGCCTCTTAAAGCTCCTAAAGCACTGACTTGCAATCCGTCTGAGATTTGGAAAATAGCCGCGATGAGTAGCAATTGAGCAGCTTCGGCAACAACTAAAGTATTACTATTTAATTTGCTGAAATCATCCATATCTAAATATAAGGAAGGCAGCCAAAATCTGAAAATCGCTAATAAAATCGCAAAGAAAGATTGTGTGAATAGCACCAATAAAAATACAGAAAAACCAATTCTTCTTAAATTCAAGTAATTTCTTGCTCCTAATTGATTTCCAACTCTAATCATTGCCGTTACACCTAATCCGTTGGCAACCATAAAAGTCATTGTGGCTAAATTTAACGCTATTTGGTTGGCAGACAGGTGGTTTTTACCCAAAATTCCGCTCATCCAGATGGCAGTTGTGAAAATTCCTACTTCGAAAATCATCTGTAATGCTGATGGTATGCCCAAGGCTGTTATTCTTTTAAATTTTGACATTTCAAAAACATGCCAATTAAAACCGGTGACCAAATCTCGAGTTTTATTTAAATTTTTTAGCATCCACCACATAAGTATTGGCATTGCAAAACGAGAAACTAAAGTCCCGACTCCTGCTCCAATAATCCCCAGCTTGGGAAAACCGAAACTTCCGTATATGAATAAATAGTTGAGAACCACATTGATGACGTTTCCTATTAAAGTTACATACATTGATTGTTTCGTAAGGGAAAGACCATCAGCAAATTGCTTCAATGCAACGTAAAATCCCAAAGGAATCAATGAAAACGCAACTAAATTTGTATAGGGAATGGCGAGTTTTATCACGTTTTCAGGCTGCCCCGTAAGGTACATCAATGGTTTTGCAAACAATAATAACAGAAAAAGAATAAGTGACAAAACAACATTCAGAAGGATTCCGTGTTTTAAATACGCTTTTGCTTCTTTATTGTTTTTTTCTCCGTCGGCTTTTGCAATTAGGGGAGTAAGTGCAGTGGAAAAACCAATTCCGAATGACATTGCAATAAAAACAGCACTATTTCCCAATGCCACGGCTGCGAGTTCCGTAACACCTACTTTTCCCACCATAATATTGTCAATGAATCCCACGAAGGCGTGACCCAGCATTCCAAAAATGACAGGATAAGCAATTTTGAAGTTATTTTTGAATTCTTTTGTGTAGTTTGAAAGCTTTTCTAAAATCACAATATGAGGTTTTTAAGGGACAAAGATAGGTTATTTTTAAAAAGGATTAAAAAAGCCAAAGATTTTATGTCTTTGGCTTCGTTTAAATTTTGTATTACAGAAATTTTATGCACAATCATCAACAGCTTTTTTAAGTTGACTCAGTGCTTTTTCAATTACACTTCTTGGGCAAGCCAGATTAATACGCATAAAGCCTTGTCCTTCTTTTCCGTACATAGCACCATCATTTAGGGCAAGAAAAGCTTTTTCAGTACATAAACTAACAACGCTTTCGTGACACAGATTCAGTTCTCGGAAATCCAAAAATACCAAATAAGAGGCTTCAGGTACGATTGTTTTTACTTTTGGAATGTGTTTTTGTACATAATCCACAAGAAAATCAATATTTCCTTGTATATAAGCTAATAATTGTTTCAGCCATTCTTCTCCTTCCGTATATGCAGCGATAACAGTCTGAAAAGCAAATACATTTCCGTCTCCAAGCATATTTCCATCTACATAACCTTGAAATTTCTTACGCAATTCAGGATTTTCAATAACCGCATACGAAGTAGAAAAACCAGCCAAGTTAAAAGCTTTACTTGGGGAGCCAAACATAATGGTACTCATTCGTGCCTCTTCACTTACACTTGCAAAAGGAATATGTTTGTGTGGAGGTAGAGTTAGGTCGGCGTGAATTTCGTCAGAAACGATTACAACGTTGTTTTTGTGGCAGATATGTGCTACTTTTTCAAGTTCTTCACGTGTCCAAACGCGACCACCGGGATTGTGTGGGTGGCAGAATAGGAACAATTTGCAACCTTTTATGTCTTTTTCTAATTTATCGAAATTGATTTGATATTTTCCGTCGATAAGCTCAAGTGGGCTGTTTACCAAAATACGTTCGTTATTTTCTATCACAAGAGAAAAAGGCTGATAAACAGGTTGTTGAATTAATACTTTATCTCCCTTGTTGGTAAAAGCTTGCACCGCCATAGCCAAAGCGGGAACTACTCCGGGCGAAAAAGAAATCATCTCAGGTGTAATTTCCCAACCAAAACGGCGTTTTTGCCAATTTACGATTGAATCATACCAAGCTTTTGGTTTTGCCGTATAGCCAAAAATTTCACATTCCATACGCTTTTTCAAGGCATTAATGATAAAAGGAGGCGTTTTGAAATCCATATCGGCAATCCACATAGGAAGTAAATCGGTTCTTCCCCAACGAGGTTCAAGTGCTTCTAATTTTAGAGCATCACTTTTACTACGGTCATTAATTTGATCGAAATTATATGTCATAAATGTAATAAAGCTATTAATTATTGTGAATAGTTTCCAAAGGTACAAAAATAAAGCTATGTAACAACATTTTTTTGAAAATAATTTAATTTTTTTAGATATCTATGATTTTTCATATCTTTGTCCTTATAAAAATAGAAAATAATGAAACTGAAAGTAGGGGTTTTAGGTGCAGGTCACTTAGGAAAGATTCACTTGCGATTATTGAATCAATCGGAAAAATATGAGCTAATGGGTTTTTATGACCCTAACCAAGAGAATGCGAAGAAAGTTTGTGAAGAATTTGGATATCAGAGTTTTAATTCCGTAGAAGAATTGATTTCGGTTTGCGATGTAGTGGATGTTGTTACTCCAACTTTGAATCATTTTGAGTGTGCCGAGAAAATTATTTCAAAAGGAAAACATCTGTTTATAGAAAAACCCATTGCCAATACAGTTGAAGAAGCCGAGAAAATCATCGCTTTGGCAAAAAAACATAATGTAAAAGGGCAAGTTGGTCACGTGGAACGCTTCAATCCTGCGTTTCTTGCTGTGAAAGAGACAATTACCAATCCTATGTTCATTGAAGCTCATCGTTTGGCTGAATTCAATCCGCGAGGTACGGACGTTCCTGTGGTGTTGGATTTGATGATTCACGATATAGATGTGATTTTGAGTGTGGTAAAATCAAAAGTGAAGCATATTTCTGCCAGTGGAGCTTTGGTTATCAGTCAGTCTCCTGATATAGCCAACGCACGGATTGAATTTGAAAACGGCTGTGTAGCAAACTTGACGGCAAGCAGAATTTCACTGAAAAATATGCGAAAATCACGATTTTTTCAGAAAGATGCGTACATTTCCGTTGATTTTTTAGAGAAAAAAGTAGAAGTCGTTCGGATGAAGGATGCTCCTGAAAATCCGGGTGATTTTGATATGATTTTGCAAAATGCAGAAGGACAGAAAAAACAAATCTATTTTGAAAATCCTGAAATAAGTGCAAATAATGCCATTTTGGACGAGTTAGAAGAGTTCGCTAATGCCATAAATAACGATACCACGCCCATCGTTACATTGGAACAAGGCACAGAAGCATTGCGAATTGCCAAACAAATTACTGAAAAATTGTGAAATGAAATAAAAAAAAGGCCATCTGAATTCAGATAGCCTTTTTTTATTTATAAGTTCTTATTTATAAGTTCTTTAATGGAAGGATTAGAAGGTCTTGGAGCATCGGCACTGATGATATTTCCGTTTTTGTCAATCAATATAAAACGCGGAATAGATTTAATTCCGTATGCGTCAGAGAAAGCACGCTCTGCCTCGGATTCAGCATATAATTGAATTCCGGAAGGTTTTTTAGTTGATTGAAAGTCAATCCATTTTTGTTTGTCTTGGTCAATTGAAATACTAACAAACGCAACATCTTTTCCGTGGTACTCTTTCTCAAGTTCTTGAAGAGCAGGCATTTCATTCATACAAGGAATGCACCAAGTTGCCCAAATGTCAATATAAACTAACTTTCCTTTTAGTTTTTCAAGAGAAGTTTTGCCGCCTGCAAAATTTTCAAAATCGAAAGTAGGAGAAGGTTTTCCCGGAGCTATATTTTGGAAAAGTGAAATTTTTGCTTCAGATTCTTTTATCAAATCTTCTTTTTTTGAAAATTCTTTAACAACGCTTAATATTTTTTCATTTACCTCAGAAGAATTTCCGGCAGATAACCCTTGAGCCAGAATTTCAGAAAGGTGTTTTTTGATATTTTCAGATTTTAAACTACGTACATAATCAGCCAAATCACCCCAATTTGAATCGTTTGAATCAAGTTTTGAATAGAAATTATCGGTTAACAATCGTACATATCCGGAATAAAGCTCAAAATCTTCGGCATTATCGTAGTTTATTTTTGCAAGTTCTTCCTCAAATTCAGCTGGGCTTTCAATGTTATTTCCCGTCAAACTTTGATGAACTCGTGAATAGGCAGATTTCAAATGCAAATTGAAGTACTCGATAGACTTTTTCTCTGCTGAAACGAAATTGTCCGACAGACCTTTATAGTTAGCTAAGAAATTGGCATACTTGTTATTAACATCAGCTAATGAAGTTTTGAATTCATCAAGATTTTTTGAAAATAAATCGGAAAACTCTGCTTGCATATCTCCGTCAAGCTTTGTTTTATCTCGCAAATAAGCACTTGCAATGGTGTCTTTTCCTGAAAATTTAACCTCGGCAGGCACTTGTGAAAAATCGACTTCAATGTTTAGTCTATCCCCTTGTTCCAAATATAAAGGAACGTAGAATCCTGTTTCGCTGAAAATTGTGTAATAGCTTGATTTACTGAGGGTATCAGAGAAACTGCCATCAGGATTAATTTTCAGGTTTTTCTCATCATTTCCTCCGATTAAATGAAAATTACCTCCATTATGATTTTTAATTTTTCCGGAGATAATGATGTTTGCTTCTTTTTTTTCACAAGCAACAAAGCTCAATGTCGCAAGCGATAGAATAAATAGTTTCTTCATAAGAATAATATAATGTATATGTAAATTTCAGGCGAAGATACGATAATTTTTTATTACAAACAGAAAAGAATTACAGATTTTGTGAAAATAACTTATTAACAATCTGTTTATAAGAATTCAAAAATTAAATTGTTAATTTGTTTCTCAGTAGAAAAACCCCGATAGAGCAATCCAAGCAGCGTTTTGGCTGACAATAATTTTTGTATTGTTGTAATATAACTTGAGTGTCAAATGCTGATTCTGAGTGCTTTCCTAAGTTTTCAAATTTTTCGGTGATAGCATTTTTTTCCGGAGCAATACTTTGCAAGCTTAGTATTAATGATGAAGTTATATCTTTATTCAATGATTTGAAATACAGGTATTTAATGGGGATGATTGTGTTTATCCAAATTAGTTCAATGAGGGAGTTAGAAATTTTCTTTTTCGTTTTTGGGGAAGTTTTTCCAAAAGTGTAATGAGTGTCCCAAAATTCAGAAGTGCCTACGCAAAAAATCTTTTTCAATTCGTTTACTTCTTGAATTTCAATGATTTTTGAGAATAAACTTTCCGTTTTTTCGTACAATTGTGCTAATTGTGAAAGCCTAATAGTAGGGAATCCTTGCGGTCTTAGTTTTGAAAAATATACATTTGTTACAGAAGGTTTTAGGTTATATTTGCTTTTTAGATATTCATATTCTTTGGATAAGCTTTTGAAATAGAATTCTTCGTATGTATCTGATAATAAGTTTGATTGACCAAAAAATAGAGCTTCCAGATGAAGAGGAACATTTCTTTCTTTACGAATGATTGAAAAATCAATGGTTTTGCCCATTTCAAGGAAAATTTCACCATTTACGGCTCCTCCAAAATTTTTTAAAAGCATCAAAAAAAGTACTTTTTCCCAATCCGATTGAGTTTGTTTTAGGAGATTTTCAACGTAATCAGATTTTTGTTTCAGTCGTTCCGTAAATAAGAAATCATTCCAAGATGAGGAAATCATTTTTTCGGCTTTCGGATAGAATTTTTCGCAACTGATAAAATCATTTTTTGATAGTAAAAGTTTCTTGTAGTTATTTACTATTTCTGTATCAATTTGATTTTTAAGCTCTAACGTCGGGATTATTTGTTGATTGCTATTGAAAACTTCCACGTCGTGTTCCCAAACCACGTGTAAAATGACATTGTTATAGGCTTTGTCTTGTTCGTGACGATGAGCATACCAATGTGATGATTTTAAGTGAATTTCTACATTTCCAGCCCATAATTGCTCCCCGATTTTTAGCTGTGCATTGAAAAAATCAGGACCCGAAAGAAGATTATGTTCACCAATTGATTGAATAAAGAGGTTTTCCCCGGAAGTTAGGACAGAGTTTTGCGGAATTTTTCCGTATTTCCAGAGATATTGCAGGAAATCTTCTTTCATAAAAATCTCTAATTCAAATCGTTTTCGATAATATTGATAAGTTCTTCGTCGGTTTTAAAAGCAACGAAATTACCATTTTTGATATATGAGATTTTCCCTGTTTCTTCCGAAACAACAAGAGCACTTGCATCTGTTTTTTCCGAAATTGAGGTCGCCGCCCGATGCCGTAATCCGTAATGTTTTGGGAGTCTGTTTTCTCCGGCAACAGGTAAAATTACACGAGTTGCTACAATATAATTACCGCTAATTACAATAGCACCATCGTGTAAAGGACTGTTTTTGAAGAATATACTTTCTATTATTGGTTCTGAAACTTGTATGTTAACATCATCACCGGTTTCTTTTACAAAATTTAAAGGGATGTTTCTTTCCAGTACGATTAATGCCCCCGTATTTGTAGAACCAAGCTTTTTACATACTGAAATTAAGCTTCTTACATCTAAATTTGATTTGTTTTTGGCAGTTTTTAACGATTGGAAAACTTTGAAAAATTTGTTTCGGGCAGCGATATTTGTAGAGCCAATCGTAAGTAAAAATTTTCGTATTTCTTCCTGAAAAACCACAATCAGAGCAAAAACACCCACACCGATAAATTGCCCTAAAATGCTACTAAGTAATTGCATTTGCAAGGCTTCGGTAATTTTCCAGATAAGATAAATAATCACGATTCCCAAAAAAATATTAACGGCAACCGTACCTCGAGCCAATTTGTAAACGTAGTAAAGTAACAACGCAACTAAAAGAATATCAATTACATCTACTACGGTAAAATCTAAAATATCAAATATTTTCAAAGGACTTATGTTTTTAAATGATAATTATATTTTTGAAGAAGATACCTTCATCTTGAATTTTCTGTAAAAATACAATAAAATCTTGAAAGGAAATATCTCCGCTTACTGAAATTGTGTCAGGAACATCTGATTTTTTATTTTTAATATTATCCGAAAAATCGGATAAATCCTTTTTTTTCAGAATGTTATCTGTATCACTCTTTTCTTTTGATATATAAAAATGTGTTTTGGTAAACTCAAGAAATTTGAGTTTTTTGTCACCCATATCAGCTACAGAGAAAAAGTTTCGGGAATCGGGATTTTTGTGAATGTTAGGAGCATCTTTCTTTTCTTGAAGCTCAACAATGTTTTTTCCTGCTTCGGTGAGCGATAAACGTCTGTCTATATTGAAAACCCAATGCGTTGAGGTTATCAAATTATTTCTGTTCAAATCCGCTTTTTGTGTAGTTTCATCAAAAAAAACATAAATCACGGAATAATCGTTGATTTCTGTCATCAAATTGCATTGATGAACTTGCGGTAGCCAAACGTCACGTTTGTTGCAGGAAATTAGAAACAACGTAAGTATGATAAGTGTAATTTTTTTCATCTGTTAAAGGTTTTATTGAAAATTTTGACGCACTCTTTGGCTTCTTTTACATCGTGTACTCGAAGAATGTTAGCTCCTTTCATTAAAGAGATTGTATTTACAACCGAAGTAGCGTTCAAGGCTTCATTTGAATTGATTTCCAGTAAATTATAAAGCATTGATTTACGGGAAATTCCAACCAAAATAGGAGTGTCTAATTCTTTGAAAAGATTTAATTTTTGTAATATTTCGTAGTTTTGGTCTAATGTTTTGGAAAATCCGAAACCGGGGTCGATAATAACATCATTGATACCGAAACTTTGAGTTTTTGCTTTAATTTTTGAAAAATAATAAATCATTTCGGTGATAATGTTTGTGTAATTTGTGTGGCTTTGCATCGTTTGAGGTGTCCCGACCATATGCATAGCGATGTAAGGCACTTGAAATTCTGCTACCACTTCAAACATTTGATTATCAAGGTTTCCTCCAGAAATATCATTCACGATACAAGCTCCTTCAAGTAGGGACTGCCGAGCCACTTCACTGCGAAAAGTATCGACAGAAAGTTTGATTTTCGGGAAATGCTTAACAATTGATTTCACAACGGAAATTACTCGTTCCAATTCTTCTTCCTGCGATACTTCTTTTGCATTGGGTCGAGAACTATATCCGCCAAGGTCAATAAAATCAGCTCCTTGCAAGAGCATTTCTTCTGTCCGATTTAAAACATCAGCCTGAGTAACACGACTACTTTGAAAAAAGGAATCAGGTGTTATGTTCAGAATTCCCATTACTTTGGGAGTTTCCAGCGAAATCAGTTCTCCGTTACAATTGATATACATTTTTTCAAAAAATCAGAAAGAAATTAACAATCCGCAATATTTACAGCCACAGCCAAACCGCCTTCCGAGGTTTCTTTGTACTTGGAATTCATATCTTTAGCGGTTTCCCACATAGTGTTTATTACCTTATCAAGAGGCACTTTTGCATTTTTTGGGTCGGTTTCGATTGCTAGTTCAGCGGCGTTAATAGCTTTGATAGCTCCCATCGCATTTCGCTCAATACAAGGTACTTGCACTAATCCTCCGATAGGGTCGCACGTTAGCCCCAAATGATGTTCCATAGCAATTTCGGCAGCGACCATAACTTGTTCGGGCGAGCCTCCCATTAGTTCGCACAATCCAGCTGCTGCCATTGCCGAAGATACGCCTATTTCGGCTTGGCATCCTCCCATTGCAGCGGAAATCGTAGCTCCTTTTTTGAACAGACTGCCAATTTCGCCTGCAACCAGCAAAAATTGTTTTACATCTTCCTCCGTAGCACTGTGATTCTCAATGACTAAGTAATACAAAAGCACGGCGGGAATTACACCTGCACTTCCGTTGGTCGGAGCTGTAACCACACGCCCTAATGAAGCATTTACTTCATTGACAGCCAGAGAGAAGCAGTTTACCCATTTTAAAATTTCTCGAAATTTGATTTCCGTTTTTTTGATGGAAGTGAGCCAACTTTTAGGACTGTCGTAGGTAACTACCCCAATCAGGTTTTTGTGAATATCATAAGCACGTCGGCGCACGTTTAGCCCTCCCGGAAGAATTCCTTCGGTGTGGCAACCGATGTAGGTACATTCAAGCATTGTATTCCAAATACGAAGCAATTCGTTATGGATTTCTTCATCTGAACGCAATGACCTCTCATTCTGATAAACGATTTCAGAAATTTTTTTACCTTCTTTATGGCAATATTCTAAAAGTTCAGTGGCTTTATCAATAGGGAAGGGAAATCTTTTAGTGCTTTCAGTTACAGGAGTTTCTTCTCCTTCCTTAACAATAAAACCTCCGCCAATGGAGTAAAAAGTAGATTGATATTCAAAACCTTCACCCCAAGCAGTAAAAGAAATTCCGTTGGAATGAAAAGGCAAAGAATTTCGATTAAAAACGATGTCTTCCGCGGGGTTGAATTTGATAATGAATTCGTTACCCAAACAAATTTCTTGATTTTTGTTTATAGCTGTGATAATCACGTCTAAACTTTCAATAGGAACATACTCAGGGTCAGCACCGCTAAGCCCGAACATTACCGCCAAATCCGTTGCGTGCCCTTTTCCCGTTAAGGAGAGAGAACCGTACAAATCCACACGTACTTTTTGGGCTTTATCGAGTAGTTTTTCCGATTTTAATTCTTTCAGAAAGGCTTCGGCAGCTCGCCAAGGTCCTAATGTGTGTGAACTTGAGGGTCCAACACCTATTTTTAACATATCAAAAACGCTGATACATTCCATAAAAATCAAAGTTTATTTACGAAGAGGCAAATATAAAGTTAAAAGTTAAAATTGAAAAGTGAAAAATAAAAAGAATATAAAATATTTTCCATCTATTATTTTTAAAACCAATAACCTACGTTGAAAAACCAGATAGCTTTCTTAATTTCAGGAGAATAGGTACATTTCAGTTCAATAGGCCCTAAGACGCTATCAACACTGTAACCGATTCCATAGCCCGAAAAGTCAGGGTAGGACTTCCAATTTAAGCTATCGAAGAGTTTGTTATCCACTTTGGCAAAGTTTGCGTGAAGCAATATATGATGTTGCTTGAAGTGATTGATATCAAGCGTAATATCAGCTTTTAAATAATTCTTTTCACCAAAACTTAAAAAGTCATATCCGTAAAAAGGAATGTAATTACTGAAAGCATTTTTGTTGTATCCTCCGAAGAAGAAATCCAAGGAATACACATTTGTTCCTCCGAGAGTGAACCCTCCGCTAAAATCCAAACGTGTTGAAATCCTTGAAGATAAAGGAATTGCGAAACCTAATTCTGTTTTTCCCATTGAAAATTGATTGAAGTTCTCGTACGCACTTCCTAATAAATACAAATTAAAAACCGAATTGAAATAAATTCCTTTGGTCGGGAAAAAAGCGTTGTTGTACGAGTCATATTTCAGATAAGCGTATGTGCTTCCGAAGTGTGAATTTTCTCGATAGGAGGAGTTGTTATAATTTGTTTTTGAGTAAAATACGTTTTCAGTTTCGATTTTAACTTTTCGATGTTCCAAACCTAATCCGAAAACAAATCCGTTGCCTAAAAGTGTCTGAAAATAAACTTGGTTAATCCAATCGGCTGCATCAACGTTCAATTTATTGATGTTTGAAACCTCAATATCATAATTAGCAACCAAACTGGGATTGATTTTTCTGCCAAACTGACTGAATTTTGACCGAATTCCGTAACTGATATAAAAACCCTTATCTACAAAATAATCAAACTGATAGCGTAAATTATCTCCCAAAACAATATCTAACGACAGAAAATCATCGGTTTGCAGAGCGTAATGCTTTGTATAATTGAACAGAAAGCCTGTTTTGAACAGATTATCGTAATGTAATCCGAATTTCAAGAAAGTGCGTTCAGGATTTTCTTTTATCACAAAATCAATGTGTTCGCCCTCGTACGTATGCCGAATTTGGTGATTTATGGAATGAAAATTTCGAGTAGCCATCAGGTTAGAGATTCCTTCTTCGAGTTCTTTGAAAGAAATTTTCCTGTCGAGTTCTTTCAGGTGTAGTTTTCCTCTTAGATAACTTCGGGAATAGTGCTTATTTCCGTGAAAATGAATATTTTTTAAGTAAAAAGAATCTATTTTTTCAACTTTTTCTCTCGTGTAATTTTCCTTTTTTTGAAGAGAAGCGATTTTCTTTAGGCGTTCTAAAAACTGTCTTCCGGCAATCTCTCCGTTTTTGATGATGGTATTTCCTTTGTCAAAAGAAACTACGTTGAATCCGTGTATGTCAGGTTTTATGTAAATATCTGTTTTCTCGGCTTTTTCGGTCATATCGTTTACCATTGGGAAAGAGCTTATTTGTGATAATATCCCGAAAACGGAAGCGAGTTCTTCCCTTGTATATAAAGGACTTTGGACGTCAACTCCTATGATAATATCCATTCCTTTGGCTTTAACTTCATCGATAGGATAATTATTTACGATTCCGCCATCTGTCAGAAATTTTCCGTCAATTTCCACCAAATCAAACAATGAAGGAAAAGCACCACTTGCCATAATGGCTTTGGGCAGAAAACCTCCTTCCAGATGCATTGCTTTGCCCGTTTCGATATCCGTTGCCACACACAAAAACGGAATGGGAAGCTTTGAAAAGTCGTAAATATCGCTCACGGGATACAATAATTTAACAAATTCGTTGTATAAATTTTGCCCTTTTGAAACGGAACGAGGGAAGCCCAGTTTGAAGTTGTTGAACGGAAGAGCCACAGCATATCTGTCGTGTAAATATCTCTCGTGCAGAGATTTCGCTCGTCTGGAGGTTTGGTCTTGCAATAGTTTTTTAAAGTCCAATTGCTGAAAAATAGAATCCAATTCTCGTGCCGAGTAACCAGCGGAGTACATTGCCCCCACGATGGCTCCCATACTTGTCCCTCCGATGTAGTCAATGCGTACGCCTGCTTCTTCCAAAACCTTCAGAACGCCAACGTGAGCCAATCCCTTTGCACCGCCACCGCTGAGAACAAGCCCTACTTTTAAGTCTTTTTCGGGTTTAACATTCTGTGATACAACGAAATTGGAGATAAAAAAAACTAATATGAATAGAAATTTTCTCATCTTTTAAAGATTTAGGCGAAGATACAAAAAATGATTGCAAAAACAAAATTTTTTTAAGTACGATTTGTTTTAAAATTTTACATTAGAAGATGTATTTTTCTTAAAAATGTACAGAATTGAAACTTTTTTTGAGAATTCTTTTCCAGATTTGTATTTGTTTTCATTGATTAAAATATAATAATTTAAAATATTTTTAGAATTAAAATTCAAACGTACGAAAAATATACTTACCTTTATCGCAAACAAATTGATTCAGCATTATGAAGTACGAGAAAAAAGCAACAGGAAATCTTCAAGGCTTGGAAGATTCGGCAAGGAAAATTCACGAATCGTTGAAAGCTTTGAACGAACGTTATTACAATATCAATTCTCTGGCAAGATATATTGATATTTATCGACTTTCACAAAACGACCCTATTGAATTTTGGGAAACTATCGCCAATAATAATTTCCAGTGGAGAAAAAAATGGGATAGTGTTTTGGAATGGGACAAGGAAAAATGTGATGTGAAATGGTTTTCGGGAGCAAAACTCAACATTACAGAAAACTGCATTGACAGGCATCTTGCGGATAAGGGCGAACAAACCGCTATCATTTGGGAGCCTAATGACCCTTCAACGCCTCCAAAACATTTGACATACAATGATTTGGCAAGAAGCGTGTACCGAATGGCAAATGTGCTTAAATCACAAGGAATAAAAAAAGGCGACCGCGTTTGTATTTATTTACCGATGATTCCTGAGCTGGCTATTTCCATTTTGGCTTGTGCCAGAATAGGGGCGGTGCATTCGGTGGTGTTTGCAGGCTTTTCCTCCGCATCACTCGCCTCTCGGATTAATGACGCCGGTTGCAAGATGGTCATCACAGCCGACGGAGGTAGCCGTGGAGAAAAAACAAATGCTTTGAAAAGTATTGTTGATGAAGCCTTACTGTCAGCAGAAACTGTTGAAAAAGTATTGGTTGTGAAGCATTCTAATTTGGAGGTACAAATGAAAGAAGGCAGAGATATTTGGCTGGAAACTTTGTTTAATGAAGCATCAGAATTCTGTCCGGCTGAAAATATGGAAGCCGAAGATATGTTGTTTATTCTATATACTTCAGGTTCAACAGGAAAGCCCAAAGGCATCGTACATACAACGGCAGGTTATATGGTTTATAGTGCTTTTACGTTCAAGAATATTTTTCAGTATTCGCAAGGAGATGTTTATTGGTGTACTGCGGATATTGGCTGGATAACAGGACATAGTTACATCGTGTACGGACCTTTGCTAAATGGAGCTACAACCGTTATATTTGAAGGAACTCCGTCATATCCTGATTACGGAAGATTTTGGGAAATTGTTGAAAAATACAAAGTTACTCAGTTTTATACGGCACCTACGGCTATTCGTTCGTTGGCAAAACAATCATTGGAATTTCCTGCCAAATACGATTTGTCTTCACTGAAAATTCTGGGTTCGGTGGGTGAGCCTATCAATGAGGAGGCTTGGCACTGGTACAACGACCACATCGGGAAAAAATCCTGCCCCATTACCGATACTTGGTGGCAAACAGAAACCGGCGGAATTATGATTGCACCCATTCCGTTTGCAACTCCCACAAAACCAACCTATGCCACTTTTCCCTTACCGGGAATTTTCCCTGTGCTGATGCAGGAAAATAAAGAAGAAATCACTGAAAATTCAAGAGACGGACATTTATGTATCGAATTTCCTTGGCCTGGAATGGCTCGAACGATTTACGGAGACCACCAGCGTTATATCGACACGTATTTTTCTGCCTACGAAGGGAAATATTTTACGGGCGACGGAGCATTTCGTGACGAGGTGGGATATTACCGAATAACGGGACGTGTAGATGACGTTATCATCGTTTCAGGGCATAATCTGGGAACAGCTCCCATTGAAGATGCTATAAATGAGCATCCTGCGGTGGCAGAGTCAGCAATTGTTGGTTTTCCTCACGATGTTAAAGGAAACGCCCTCTACGGATTTGTTATTCTGAAGGACGAAACTCGCGTTCAGGATAATGTGCGACGTGAGATTAACAAGCTGATAACCGACAAGATAGGAGCAATCGCCAAGTTGGATAAAATTCAGTTTGTGAAAGGGTTGCCTCGTACTCGAAGCGGAAAAATTATGCGTCGGATTTTGAGAAAAATAGCCTCAAACGATATATCTAACTTAGGAGATACCAGCACGTTAGTGAATCCGGAAATTATAGAAGGAATCATTCAAGAAGCACTTTAATTTTAATGAAAAAAGAGAAAGGCAAAGGTTCATACTTTTGTCTTTTTTCTTTCTGTTTCCAAAAAATACAAAGTTAAATCTATCTGTAAAATAATGAGTTAAAGAAATAACTTAGAAGAATCACTTGTAAAAATGAATTACAGCAATTTTAAAAGTTAGTATGATGAAAGAGCTTAAATAAGTTTTAGATAAAACAAAGCTTGTTTATAATGTTTAGATGTATTGAATTATATCGATTATCTCGTTAAAAAGATGCTTTTTTATAAGTGTAAAATTGAAAGAACTTCAAAATTTACTTATGTTCAAAAGCAAGTAACTCAATGATAATAAAATTTATATGGGTTTTATTTTATTTTTTGAAGAAAATATTTAACTTTGCCTCGTGTGTGTTGTTATATCACTATTTTATGTAGAAAACTGACAATCAATTGAATAATAGCTTAAAATGAACGTTGTATTTTTTGAAAAAATAAGCATATCTGACACTGTTTTTAAAATAGATTGCTCATTTGACTATTTTCGTTCGGACTTGGTTGAAAATCAACGAAATCAAGCCCGAGTGAAAGGTTTGTCTCCTTTGCGTATTTGAATGTTTTTCAGCATTTTAAAAGATTGATTTCTTTTACAAAAATGATTGAAAAACAGTTGTTTATTTTATTCTTCAAATTATATTTAAAACAATGAAAAACAAATACATAGACTTAATAGACCAAACTTATTATTTTCCGCAAGAAGAGTTCAGATTAGAAGGAGATGAGCTTCGTTTTCACGACATTGATTTGATGGAACTTGTACGCCAGTACGGGGCACCGCTCAAATTTATGTATCTCCCAAGAATTTCTGATAATATTCAACGAGCAAAACGCTGGTTTGAAAAAGCCATCAAAAAACACAGATACAAAGGAACTTACAATTATTGCTATTGTACTAAAAGTTCTCATTTTAAGCACGTTATGGTGGAGGCTTTGAAAAATGATATTCATTTGGAAACCTCATCTGCCTTTGATATTGATATTATCAATAATTTAATAAAAGAAGGACGAATTACAAAAGATAACTACATCATTTGCAACGGATTCAAGCGTAATGGTTACATTGATGGCATCGCGGATTTGGTAAATCGCGGATTTGATAAATGTATGCCAATTATTGATAACTATGAGGAAATCAACCTTTTTGATAAAAAGATTGAAGGACAGTACAATATAGGTATCCGAATTGCTTCGGAAGAAGACCCTCGTTCAGAGTTTTATACCAGTCGTTTGGGAATTGGTTATAAAAACATCGTTCCGTTTTACAACAGGGAAATCAAGGATAATAAAAAGGTGACTCTTAAAATGTTACACTTTTTTATCAACACAGGGATTAAAGATAATGCTTACTATTGGAATGAGCTTTTAAAATGTTTGAAAGTATATATTCAGCTCAAAAAAGTAGCTCCTGAGCTTGATAGCTTAAACATTGGAGGAGGATTCCCGATTAAGAGTTCTTTGGCGTTTGAATACGATTATGCTTATATGGTTGATGAAATTATCCGTCAGATAAAAATCGCTTGTGAGCAAGAAAAAGTTCCTGTGCCTAACATTTTTACAGAATTTGGAAGCTTTACGGTTGGAGAAGCCGGTGGTGCGATTTATGAGATTATGTACCAAAAGCAACAAAATGACCGCGAAAAATGGAATATGATTAATTCATCTTTCATTACTACATTGCCTGATTCTTGGGCTATTAACAAAAGGTTTGTGTTGCTTCCAATCAATCGTTGGTATGATGAATACGAGCGTGTATTGCTTGGCGGGCTTACTTGTGATGGAGACGATTATTACAACAGTGAACAGAATATGAACGCGATTTACTTGCCTAAATATAACAAAAACAAGCCTTTATATATCGGATTTTTCAATACAGGAGCTTATCAGGATACTATTGGTGGAGTAGGTGGGTTGCAACACTGTTTGATTCCGCAGCCAAAAATCATTTTGATTGACAAGGACGAAGAAGGAAAAATAAGTACGCATTTATTTATGGAACAGCAAAAAGTTGAAGAAATGCTGAAAATATTAGGATACTAAGTATATGAAATAAAAAAAAGTGGAAGTTTTAAACTTCCACTTTTTGTTTGCAATATTTTTCTTAAAAATTGGTAGTGATATTAAGCGTAAGCCCAGCTGATTCCGGCACGATACGGCAAACGCCACCCACGCACAGCACACCTCCACGTTGTCTTCCGTAGCTTAGAGCCACTCGCGTAGCTTTGTAGGAGAAGGATGTCCCAACGTTGTAATAATGAATTCTTTTGGCTTTGTCATCGTTTCCGTAATTGTACAAATCACTTACAAAAAACGACCATCGTGCATTGGGAATGTATTCCAAAGTATTGCCTATCCAATTTTTCAAATCTTCATTAGCCCACTGATGTTGCATTTCCAATCGAATGGATTGTGTATCAGAGAGAAAATAAGTTCCTTCGGCAGAAATGGTATGAGCTTTTACCTGATACGGTTTTTGAATAATCAAAGAACTGTTGTAATATTGATTCAAGTACGAAAAAATAGTGGTGAAATGGTCAGAGAAAGGTTTTCGGTATTCGATAGCGATATCGTGATAGTATTTCTCCCCAAACCCGATAATAGGGCTGCTTAGTTCCACTTCTTCATTTTTGATGCCGTATTTGTCGGTTACTATGGTGGTTTTCACGTTGTTTTTAAGTCCCGCCCAATACGAACCATTTATAGCAAAACTTGCACCCGTTGAACCACCTAAAAATGAACCGGACGGAGCTTCGTAAAAGAGGTCAAACTGCCCACCGATTTCTCCCTGCTTTTTAAAATAACTATAGTAAGCCATTTGCGGTTGAGCCTGATATACATATATGTTTTGCAGGCTGTGTTCGTACTGTTTGGTTAGTGCGGGAATGTAATTTATCATTCCGTAATTGTAAACATTATCCACTAAATTTCGTTGTGAGAAAAATCTGAAATTTTCCAATCGGCGGAGGTTTAGGTTGAAAGCAACATTGTCTCCGTTGTTGTATCCCATATTGAGTAACAGCGCATTACCGGCACGATTGATTTTGGGGTAGAATTCCTGCAATTCGTAGTGAATGTCTTTGGTTTTATACAAATATTCTCCGCTGAAATTGAATTTTTCTCCGCTGTAATCGGTTCGGAAACCAAAAATGGAAGTATTTTTTTCTGACTGAGGTTGTTTTTTGGAAATATCTTCGTTTCGTATTGTGAACAAGCCTCCGATTTTTAGCGTATATTCTTCTTTTTTAAGTAATTGGCTTATATCTAATTCGGCATCACTTCCTAAAATAAATCCTTTGGAAAAGTCGAATCCCATACCAATGCGTTGCCTTCCACCAAGAACTTTCAACTGAAAAATATCTTGTAAATTCCATTTGATACGTCCGCCGAAAAGAGCGTTATTGATGCCAAGAGCTCGGTCTTCCCAAAAACGAAGTGCCAGTCCGCTCCCGAATTGCTCGTAGAAATGTCCTGCGGTGATGTCAATTCCTTTTTGAAGATTGTTATAACGAGCGAAAGCCGTACCGATGTGATAATCTTTGAGTTGCGGATTATAATGAAGTAATGCTTTTGGAGCGTACGACTCGCCTTGTAGCCCAAATTCAAAATTTTTGATACGATAATCGATTTTCAGATAGTTATTGGAACGGAATCGATTTTCGGCTTCAAATTCATCTAATTTAATTTGGTTGTCATCGATGTAGTATTGTGAATTTGATTCAAAACCGACGCGGAGTTGCGAAAAACCCATTGCCGAAACCAAACAAAATCCGCAGGTTAGTAAATATTTACGCATAATTATTTTGATAAAGATTGTAATTTCTTATAAATTTCAGTTTCGATACCCGGCGTGTAACCCGAATGTACGAATACCACTTTGCCTTTGTGCAAAATAAGTGTGTATGGAATGTTGGCAACGTTTAAGGCTCTTTTCAGCTCGTGGTTGTCGTCCATAAGTATGGTGTATTGCCATCCGGCTCCTTTCACTTGTGATTTTACGCGATTTTTGGTTTTGGCATCGTCTGTGGAAACGGCGATTAGCTCCGCACCGAACTCATTTTGCCACTGTTTGTAGTGTTTGCTGAATGTTTTCAGTTCTTTGATGCACGGAGCACACCACGTAGCCCAAAAGCTCACGATAACGGGATTTTGTTTGGAATTGTACTCGGAAAGGTTTACTGTTTTTCCTTGTAAATCTTTCAGTTGAACATTGGGTAGCGACGCTTGTGCGAAGCCAAGAGTACTAAAAAGTACCACTGTGAGTGTAGTTAAGATTTTCATTGTTATTATATTTTTTCTAATAAAAAGCCCGCAAAGGTATATAAAAATGGAGAAAATACATTAAAGTTTACTTTTAATTTTTATCTTTGCACCGCATTTAAATATTATAATAACAATGAGAAAAAGTTTTTTATCAGGTTTAGCCGTAGTATTGGCTTCTTTTTTAGTGGTTTCTTGTAGCAAAGATGACAACTCTTCTTCAAATGAGGTAGAGGAAAGAAATGAAACAAAAGAAAATGAGGAAAACAACCCTTCAGCAGAGGATAAACGTCCTTTTGTTTATAAGGCTTTAGTAGAAGATGTTACGGGTAGTTGGTGTCCTCCTTGTTTATATATGATTGAGGCTATCCGCGAAGCAAAAAACTCAACCACACCGCTTAAGGAAAGATTTGCAGTTGTTGCAATCCACGATTCAGGTGGAAGGTATGATCCTATGGAAATTAGAGGAAGTGATGCAATATTAAGGCATCTTACCACTCTACCAAGTAATGATTCTGAATTTCCTTTTCATTGGAGTTATCCGTGGCTTAGGTTAAATAGAGATCAAGAGTTGTTTAAAAGTAATGCAGCTCAGCATATTTTTGAACGCTTAGAAAAAAATCTAACTTCGCCTATAGGAATAAAAATATCCTCTAAGTTAACAGAAACAGGTGGTACAGTTTCGGTTAGTTTTAAAACAGCAGAAAACGGACTAAAAGATTTGAAATATAACGTCTTTATAACAGAAGATAATATTACATACTATCAAGCTGGCTCAGGAGACTATAATTTCAGACACGACGATGTGTTGAGAGCTTTTTATGGAGATGGATCGGGTAATGCGTTGGAAACATTAACTGTAGGAAAGGAAGTTACGAAAGCCGACTTAAATTTTTCATATAATTTAATGAGTAGAGAGAAGTTAGCTAACGTAAAAGTTGTAGTTTTTGTTACCAACAAAAATAAAGCTGTAGTTAACGTTCAGGAAGCCAAAGCCAATGAAACTAAGGATTATCAGTACGCAGAGTAATAAAATACAAAACATAAATTAGCAATAAGTCTTGATGTGAAGCATCAGGGCTTATTTTTTTATATCTTAAATAAAACCAAAAAGAGTAGCTTTTTTGTTTCTAAAAGCGTACATTTGCCTAAACAAAATATAATTAAGGATATGAAAAGATTACATTACTTTAGGTTGGTTATTGTTCTGGCAGTAATTCTGACGGCGTTTTCTTGTACGAAAGATAACAACAATTCGGAGGAAGGGTACTATTTCAAGGCAAAAATTAATGGTACTAAAACGCAAGCCATCTTGCATCACGCAGCTATTGGCGAGGCGAACGGAAAAGCAATTTTGTTTTTGTATGGCAGATGGGGCGAAAAACTTGTTCACGGGATAGACATCAAGCATTTTGGTTTCCCGAGAGCCGCAGGAAGCTATACCATTGATAATAAAGCCGAAATGGTGAAAGCATCGTACCGAACCAATGAAGAATTATTTAATTCTTCGCAGGGAAAACTTATGATTGAAAGTATTACTGATAACACCATCAAAGGAACATTTGAATTTACTTCGGGAGATGCAACTATCACAGAAGGAGAATTTTATCTTCCTCTGCTGAATGTAGGAACCGTAAACACTCCGGAAATAGATGTGGAAATAAAAAGCATTCTTTCCGAAATAAAACCTGAAGACCTTGAGCGACTTAAAGAAGGAGGAATGGCGATTCACGAAGGAAACAATCCGCCGAATATTGAGGGCATCTATCTGTCATCGCCTCACATTTTGATGCAACCTTACCCGGGTGACAATTACAAAAAAGGACACCAATGGAATGATTACACGTACCGAATTTCAACTCAGAAAAATGGGCACGCTACTTTGGATTATAAGGCGGCAGATGCTAACCTCAGTGGTGCAGGTGTTTACATCACCGGAAGCGGTAATCGGTTTACGCTATATGCACGAATGTACGGGCAGGAGAAAAACGTAAAAAATGCTAATATCGTTGTGCTTTCAGGAGAAGTTACTCCCGAGGGGATTAAGAATTTCACCTCTTCATATGTGCTTATTTGGAAGCAGGGCGACAGCTCCAACACCATACTAATGCCTGTGGGAGCACATCGGGTGAGTGGCGATAAGGACGGAATGGCTCAAAGAGTGAGTACTTATTAAAGAAATTGATTGTCGTCACTGTTAGTTTGTGTATTTTTGCAACGATATGAACGATAAAAAATCTTAAAACCGACTGAAAAGCAGTCGGTTTTTTTGTAATAGTCAATTCTCCTCAAATTGTAGGGCTTTAAAATCCTCCTTTGAAGGAGGTGTCCGAAGGACGGAGGATGTTGTACTGACAAATACATCCCCCTGCCCCCTTGAAAGGGGGAATCGTAGCGACAAATGATTGTAAGTTAGTTATAAATAAAAATCTATAGCAGGAAATGTCACTCCGAGCGTAGTCGAGGGGAAAAGGTAATGGGCTTCGACTTCGCTCAGCCTGACAGATGGTGTTCTGTTTTGGTTTTAGTGTCACCCCGAGCGTAGTCGAGGGGAAAAGAGGAGGGGCTTCGACTTCGCTCAGCCTGACAAGTGTTGTTCTGTTTTGGTTTTAATGTCACCCCGAGCGTAGTCGAGGGGAAAAGGGAAGGTTCTTCGACTTCGCTCAGCCTGACAAGCGTTATTCTGTTTTAGTTTTAGTGTCACCCCGAGCGTAGTCGAGGGGAAAAGAGGAGGGGCTTCGACTTTGCTCAGCTTGACAAGTGTTGTTCTGTTTTGGTTTTGTACTTTATCTTTCTGAAATAAATAAAAATTTTAACAGAACAGTAATAGCACCTCAATAATTGTTAAAATATTTAACAGGAAAACATCAGCACCTCAAGAATAGTTAAAATCTGTTATAGGAATAATGATAGCACTTTGAGATTAGTAAAATTCTGCAACAGGAAATCATCAGCACTTTGAGGTTAGCAAAATTCTGCAACAGGAAATCATCAGCACTTTGGGGTTAGCAAAATTCTGCAACAGGAAAATATCAGCACTTTGGGATTAGTAAAATTCCGTAATAGGAAAAATATTTCCTAATTCGGATTGTGAAAAAAATGTCTGCGGAAATAATCTTCACAATGATAAATAAAATAGAAAAATATTCTTTTCTTTTGAAAATCAGAAAATAATAACTATCTTGCCGGCAGTAATCTTTTAAAAATACAAGAAATGATAAAAACAACCTACCTTAAAGAATTACGGCAGAAGGATTATACACAAGTATTGCTTAATATTTGCACTTTTGCCAAACAAGAAGACTTGGAGACGTTGCAGTTGAAGACAATTTTTGACGTATTTGAACAAAAAGTGAAAGTGCTTGATAGTTCCACTTCCAAAGAAACTACCAAAGAGGAAACAAAAATAGTAGAAGAAACTGATTTGGCAAGAGATAGAACTTTCACGGCAATAACAAGTGTAATACGTGCTTATTTTCTTTCGCCCGATGATGCTCAAGCAGGAAGAGCCAGAAAACTTATTGATGAGATTGAAAAATACGGCAAAAAGATTACAAAACAGTCTTTTAAGTCCGAGACTACTTCCATTCGGAATATTATTAACGATATTAATCAGTCCGAAAAGCTAAAAGGGACTATTTCTGAATTGCATCTGGAAGAATGGCTTACGCTTTTGGGCAAGCAAAATGAGGAATTTGAAAAGATTTACAACGCTCGTACTGAAAAAATGTCGGAAGAGGAAACTGGTAAATCTAAAATTGCCAGAGCCGAAGCACAGGAAAGTTTTGAGCATTTTGCTAAGGCAATCGGTGCGTATGCTTTCGTTCGTGGGGAAGCTCCTTATAAAAGTCTTGCCGATAAAATCAATACCGAAATAGCACAGGCGTTGAGCAATATCCGCAAAAAGCGTAAAAAAGACACCAAAGAAGAGCAATAACATTCTGAAAAAGAATTGAATTGTACAATATGCAAGAAAGTCTTTTGATAATTGAGAGTAAATAAAATTTTAATCGGTTATGAAAAAAATATTGACATTATTAGTTATGGTATTTTTATCTTTTAGTTGTGCTAAAAGTAAATTCAATGATACTAAAAAGGTTAAAGGCGTTTGGATGCTGGAGAGTTCTTCTAATCAATTTGAACCTAATGTAAATTTATCAGATTGTGAAAAGAAAACATTTTATAAGTTTGATGATGATTCCGTTTTTTTGTCTCATTCTTTTATAAAAGAAGGAAATTGCGAAACGATTAAAAGTAAAAATAGCTCATATAGGGTAGAAGATAATCAGGTTTATATCAATGATGACCAGTATTTATCAATTTCGGTAGAAGGAGATAAGCTCACAACCCGAACAACAACTAAAAGAGGTATTGACCCTGTAGTACACATATATAGAAAAGTGAAGTAAAATATGCATCATTTGGCTAAACAGGCAATAAACAAATGTTTTTCAGAGTCTTTTTGTATGGAAGATATGCAATGTTATATGTAAAAAAGTGTATCTTTGCATCAAAATTAAATAGTTAAAATAGATAAGAAATGAATAAAGGACCTATTTCACAATTTATAGAGAAGAATTTTTTGCATTTCAATGCAGCAGCGTTGGTAGATGCGGCGAAGGGGTATGAAACGCACCTTTTGGAAGGCGGAAAAATGTTGGTTTCGCTTGCTGGGGCGATGAGTACTGCCGAGTTGGGTATTTCATTGGCAGAAATGATTCGTCAGGGGAAAGTGGATATTATCTCGTGTACGGGGGCAAACCTTGAAGAAGACGTGATGAACCTCGTGGCACATTCGCACTACAAACGCGTCCCCAATTATCGCGACCTTACCCCGCAAGATGAGTGGGAATTGCTTGAAAATCATTACAATCGTGTAACAGATACGTGTATTCCAGAAGAGGAGGCTTTCCGCCGTTTGCAAAAACATTTGGAAGAAGTTTGGCACAAAGCCGAAAAGAAAGGAGAGCGTTACTTCCCACACGAATTTTTGTATCAGGTGGTAAATTCGGGAGTGTTGGAACAGTATTATGAAATCGACCCCAAAAATTCTTGGATTGTAGCCGCAGCGGAAAAGAATCTTCCGATAGTATGCCCAGGTTGGGAAGATTCCACCACAGGTAACATTTTTGCTTCCAACGTGATAAAAGGTAAGTTAAAAGCCTCGACCGTGAAATCGGGGATTGAATATATGGTGTACTTAACGGAGTGGTACAGAGCTAATTCTGGCGGAAAAGGCGTAGGTTTCTTCCAAATAGGAGGCGGTATTGCGGGCGACTTCCCGATTTGTGTGGTTCCGATGATGTACCAAGATTTGGAATGGACGGACGTACCTTTTTGGGCGTATTTTTGCCAAATTTCGGACTCTACAACAAGTTATGGTTCGTACTCAGGAGCGGTTCCGAACGAAAAAATCACGTGGGGGAAATTGGACATTAACACCCCGAAATTCATCGTGGAGTCGGACGCTACCATCGTTGCTCCGCTGATTTTTGCCTACATCTTGGGGCAATAAATTGTTGTGTTTTCATATTAATTTAAATTTAAATATTTAATTCGGAGGTTGTTCATTTTTTGAGCAACCTCTTTTTGTATTAATTGTATAATATTAAGAATATTGTTTCTCTATATTTGATGTTGGTACTAATCGGATAAATTATATCAACGAAATTAACATTTTTGTTTTGTATGTTTTTGATTTTTAGTGTTTAATGCTAAAATAAAGATTTTGATACTCATAAATGATTTATTATTAGTTGTTTGTCTTTTTTTATTGTTATAAAATAGTTAAAGCTAAACATTTAATAGGATAGTAAAACAATTATATATACCTTTACCTCAGAAATTAAAACTATAAAAGTGATGAAAAAAACATTTTTTTATGTAGTGTTTTTGTTGGTGGTAACAATCACTACGAGTTGCGTATTGTTAAATCCGGTGTATGATAATTTAAAGTTGAGTGCTTCGGAAGTAACTGTTGAGGAAGGAGATAAAGCTGCCTTTGAAATTATATCAGGAAGTGGAGATTATTTGATAACTGTTGTAGATACGAGGATAGGAGTTGCTACTTTGTCGGGGACTACCGTTGTTATTAAAGGCATTAAGGAGGGCAAAAGTTCAATAATAGTATTTGACAAAAATACTGATGAACGGGCAGTTGTTGAAATTAATATAACTAAACTAATTCCGAGAATGACTTTTACAACTACTGAATCCATAGGAAAGATGTTTACATTAGGACTTTTGGGTTCTGAATACAATGGAGGGGAATTGCCTAACAATGTATGGATTGACATTAATAATAATGGTATGAAAGAAAAGGGGGAAGACTTATCTGAAATTCAAAGGGAATATGAACACAACTTAGGATATGTTCTCGTAAACTACCCCAGAACTCATATTTATGCCTTTAAATTACTCTCACAAACGGTTACTATTTATGGAGATGTGGCTCATTTAGATTTTTTAAATTTAGGAGAAGTTACGAAGCCTTATTATGAAAAAGATTATCCTAATATGCATTCTGGCTCCGAGTATAAAAAAAATCCTACGAAACTTACTTCATTAGAAGTTAAAAAGAATAAAAAACTTGAAGTACTCCGATGTGGTCTAACAGGGATTTCAACATTAGATGTAAGAGGAATGAGATTGTCGCTATTAGATTGTTCGAAAAACAACCTAAAATCATTAGATGTTGGAGGTTCAAGTATTTCTGTTTTACGTTGTTCTGATAACCAATTGACGTCTTTAAAGTTAGGCTATGTAGAAAGACTTAATTGTGAAAATAATCAGTTAGCCGATTTAGGCAATTTAGAATTGGTAAAAAGGCTGTTATGTGCAAACAATCAATTGACGACTTTGGCTTTCAAAGGCGGTTCTATTGAATATTTAGATTGCACTGAAAATAGAATAAATGCAGAAGCTATGGCTAATTTGGTTAATAGTTTACCTTTTGGAAAAATTGAGTATGAAAGGGTTGGATTGGATGGACTTCTATATCCCATACAAAATATTATCATCACCAATTCCAATTCACCTACTGAAAAAAATCAAATTACGCCAGAAAATATTGCTGCTTTGAAAAAGAAACAGTGGAAAGTAGGCTGGACTGACCACACCGATAACGGTAAATTCAAAGAATATTAGTAATTGTTATCAATTTTATAAACAAAAAACCTTGAATTTTTCAAGGTTTTTTGCTTTTTTTGTGTTTTAAATTTTTAAATTCTATGAGAGCTATTTTCTTTCTTTTTGTAATTGTATTTATTTCCTGTCAACGTACAGAGAATCAGTATTCTGAAATCAAACCTAATGAGAAACTAACCAATTTTGTTAATCCGTTTATAGGTACAGATGGTCCGGGAAATACATATCCAGGGGCTACGGTTCCTTTCGGAATGGTACAACTAAGTCCGGATATCGGGATACCTGGTTGGGACAGAATTGCGGGTTATTTCTATCAAGATAGTATTATTTCGGGTTTTTCGCATACACATCTCTCGGGTACAGGAGCAGGTGATTTGTATGACATTTTAGTGATGCCTACTAACAGCCGATTTAGCGAACGGATTAAAGAAAATTCATATAAACCTTTTTCAAAGTTTAGCCACGACAGGGAGGCAGCCACAGCAGGATATTACACAGTGGATTTGCTCAGTTACGGAATCAAAGCTGAATTAACAGCTACTGAACGCGTTGGTATTCACCGATATACATTTCCAAAAGATGAACATACAAAAGTAACCGTTGATTTAGGATTTGCGATGAATTGGGACGCTCCCACTGATACATATATTAATGTGGTGAATAATACTACCATTGAAGGGTATCGCAAGTCCACAGGTTGGGCAAAAGACCAGCGGATTTATTTCGTAATGGAATTTTCGAAGCCTTTTTCGGGGTATGTTCTTTTTAATGACGAAAAAGAAACTACCAATCCCACAACGGGAAAGAACACGCGAGTGGAGTTGTTATACAATACGGAAGAGAATGAGCAAATAATCATAAAAACAGCACTTTCCACCGCTAATCTGGAAGGAGCGTATGCTTCAATGCAAACCGAAGCGACTGATTTTGACTTTGATAAATATCGTAAGCAAGCCAACGAAGCTTGGGAAAAAGAATTACAAAAAGTGCGAATCGTATCCGATGACCGCGACAAGAAGACGATTTTCTATACAATGCTGTATCAATCAATGCTATGTCCTACCCTTTTGAGCGACCCTAACGGAAACTATAAAGGTGCTGATAATCAAATAAGAAAAGCAGAAGGCTTCCGACGTTATGATACTTTTTCACTCTGGGATACATTTCGTGCCACACATCCGCTTTTTACCATCACACAACCTGAACGCACAAATGATTTCATTCAATCGCTTTTGGCACATTATCAAGAAACAGGCAGGCTTCCCGTTTGGTCAATGCAAGGAAACGAAACCAATATGATGATAGGCTATCACGCTGTTCCTGTGGTGGTTGATGCGTATTTTAAAGGTTTTTCTATGAATCCGGAATTAGCATATAAAGCTTGTAAGGAAAGTGCAATGGTTGATGAACGTCAGATAGATTTGTACAAAAAATTAGGTTATGTCCCCACCGATGGGCATCACGAAAATTGGTCGGTTTCCAAAACGGTAGAATATGCCTACGGAGATTGGTGCATTGCGATGTTTGCCAAGGCTTTAGGAAAAACTTCTGATTATGAATATTTTTTAAAACGCTCTGAAAGTTGGGGAAATCATTATGATGAAAAATCAACTTTTCTTCGTCCGAAAGATAGTGAAGGTAAGTTCGTAAGTCCTTTTATTCCAAAGGAATATACTCCTTATTTTTGTGAAAGTAATGCGTGGCATTATTTCTGGTTTGTGCCTCAAAATATTCCTGCATTGGTAAGGAGAATAGGAGGGAAGGAGCGTTTTGAACAAAAATTGGATTCGATGTTTACATATTATCCGTTTCCTGAAGATAAACTCCCGATTTTCAGTACCGGAATGATAGGGCAATATGCACACGGAAATGAACCAAGTCACCACGTTGGATTTTTGTACAATTATGTGGCAAAACCATCAAAAACGCAAGAAATTACGCAACGAATTTTGAAAAGCCAGTACAAGAATAAGCCTGACGGACATTGTGGCAATGAGGACTGCGGACAGATGTCGGCTTGGTTTATTTTCTCTTCCTTAGGATTTTATCCTGTAAACCCTGCTCAAGGAGTGTATTTATTTGGAAATCCGTATTTTAAGCAAGCTGAAATTCAATTGGCAGAGGGTAAAACATTTGAAATTAAAGCCAATAACTTTTCTGAGCAAAATAAATATATAAAGGCAATATATTTGAATGGAGAACCTTATAAAAAGCTTTATATCAGGCATAAAGATATCGTCGAAGGGGGAACATTAACCTTTGAAATGAGTGATGTGCCTAATGATGAAGTTTTAGGAAAGTACGAATTACCGGAAGTTAATACGGTTTATTAATGTGTATTTGGTAAAACGTTTCGGTATTCATTTAAAAATAATTATCTTTGCCCACAAAATTAAGAAACTATGAGTGCTATTGTAGCTATTGTGGGTCGTCCCAATGTTGGAAAATCGACCTTTTTTAATCGACTTATAAAACGCCGTGAGGCGATTGTTGATGCCGTAAGCGGAGTTACTCGTGATCGTCACTACGGAAAAACGGACTGGAATGGAGTTGAATTTTCGGTTATTGATACGGGAGGTTATGTTGTAGGGAGTGACGATATTTTTGAAAAAGAAATAGATAATCAGGTTAATTTAGCCATTGAAGAAGCTGATGCCATCATCTTTATGGTGAATGTTGAAGATGGAGTGACAGGTATGGACGAAACTGTAGCTGATTTACTCCGACGCTCCAAAAAGCCAATATTTCTTGCTGTAAATAAGGTGGATAGCAATAATCGTATTGCTGATGCACAGGAATTTTACGTTTTCGGATTTGAAAATCTTTATACGCTTTCGAGCATCAACGGAAGCGGAAGTGGTGAACTTCTGGACGATTTGGTTAAAGTATTGCCCGAGCGTGAAAGCAAGCAAGAAGAGGAACTTCCTCGCTTTGCTGTGGTAGGTCGCCCAAATGCCGGAAAGTCCTCATTTATAAATGCTTTGATAGGAGAAGACCGATACATTGTGACGGATATTGCGGGAACAACACGTGATGCTATTGATACTAAATACAATCGTTTCGGATTTGAGTTTAATCTGGTTGATACGGCAGGAATTCGCAGAAAATCAAAAGTTAAAGAAGATTTAGAGTTTTATTCCGTAATGCGTTCAATCCGAGCTATTGAACATTCTGATGTTTGTATTTTAATGATTGATGCAACTCGTGGATTTGAAGGACAAGACAGTAATATATTTTGGCTTGCTGAAAGAAACCGAAAGGGAATTGTAATTTTGGTTAATAAATGGGATTTGGTGGAAAAGGGAAACAACACTACCAAAGAATACGAAGCCTTGATTCGCAAGGAGATAGCTCCCTTTACCGATGTCCCAATTATATTTGTGTCGGCACTCAATAAGCAACGTATTTACAAAGCCATAGAAACCGCTGTTGAGGTTTACAAAAATCGTTCAAAACGTGTTGCCACACACAAACTTAATGAGGTTATGTTGCCTATTATAGAGAATTATCCGCCACCGGCAATAAAAGGTAAGTATATCAAAATCAAGTACTGTATGCAGTTGCCTACGCCAATGCCTCAGTTTGTGTTTTTTGCTAACTTGCCTCAATATGTTAAAGAACCTTATAAGCGATTTATTGAAAATAAATTGAGAGAAAATTTTAATTTTAACGGAGTTCCGATAGATGTGTATTTCCGACAGAAGTAAAATAAACGAAAAAAACAGAGATTTGATTTTTCAAATCTCTGTTTTTTTATTAAGCTTCGCAACTGCTACAATTTACGAAATTCATTATCATTTCTTTTGCAACGGATTGACTACGTTGGTAGTACAAAGTTTTTACTCCCAATTTCCAAGCCTCAATCATTACTTTATTAACATCTTTGATAGGCATTATTGACGGAATATTCAAATTTAAACTTTGTGTTTGGTCGATATAAGCCTGACGCTGTGCAGCTTGTGTTATAATTTCCATTGGGGAAATTTCTTTGAATGTCTTAAATACATTTTTTTCTTCCTGCGTAAGCTCTGCCAGATGTTGCACCGAACCGTCATTTAATCGGATGCTACGCCAAGTATCTTCATTGTTTATGCCTTTTTCTTCTAACAATTGTGTTAAATATTTATTCTTACGCATAAAGTTTCCTTTTGCCAAACCAACTTTGTAATAATTGCTTGAATACGGCTCAATTCCTGGGGAAACTTGTCCTAAAATAGCTGAACTTGAAGTAGTTGGAGCAATAGCCATTGTGGTGGTATTTCTTCGTCCGTAACCTTTTAAAAGCTCAGGTTCACCGTAGATGTGTGCTAATTCCTGAGTAGCTTTGTCGGCTTCTTCGCGGATATGCTTGAAGGCTCTCGCGTTGAACTGCGTTGCTTCGAAGCTCTCAAACGGAATCATATTTTTCTGTAAATAAGAATGATATCCTAAAACTCCCAAACCTAAAGCTCTATGACGAATAGCAAAATTACGAGCCGATTGCAAATAGTAATTATCTTTGGTTTTTTCAATAAATTCGGAAAGAACCGCATCTAAGAAGAAAATAGCCAATTTCACGGCTTTTGTATCTTTCCACTCATCAAATAACTCCAAATTCATAGAAGACAAGCAACAAATGAATGATTCATCAATTCCTGACGGAAGCATAATCTCGCTACATAAATTGCTTGAACGAATCACCATATTTTTGTCTTTATATACTTGCGGACGCTTGCGATTTACGTTATCGGTAAAGAAAATATAAGGTAATCCTTTTTGCTGACGACTTTCCAGAACCCTCGCCCAAAGTTTACGTTTTTCAATATCGCCATCAATCATTTCTTGCATCCAATAATCAGGAACACACAAACCGAAGAAAAGATTTTGTATAGGGAATCCTACGTCTTTTATTTGAAGAAACTCCTCAGCATCAGGGTGGTCGATATCCAGATAAGCCGCAAATGCACCACGACGAACACCTCCTTGCGAAACCACGTCCATAGCCGAATCAAACAATTTCATAAAACTTACCGCCCCGCTCGATTTTCCGTTATCGGTCACTGCCGAACCACGGCTGCGTAGCTCTCCGAAATAACCTGAAGTTCCACCACCTATTTTTGTTTGCATAATCACCTCGCCCAATTTGTGAGTGATTCCTTCAATACTGTCCGGAACGTGAACATTAAAACAAGAAATAGGCAAGCCTCTTTCCGTTCCCATATTTGCCCAAATAGGGGAAGAGAAACTAATCCAACCTTTGGTAATCATCTCCTTGAAGGCAGGTTGCAACTCAGGTTTATAAAGCCTGCGAGCTGCAGCGTGTGTGATGCGGTCAATAGCTCCTTCCACAGTTTCTCCCTTTAGTAAATAACCTCTGTTGAGGATTTGTTCAGACTCTTCATTGAGCCACCATATGTTGGTTTCTTCGTTCATATTGACTTGTTCTTTAGTGTTATCTGATTAATTTTATATTTATTTTTTCCTTTTTTTTGTTTTTATTTTCCGTTACTGACAGAATTTTATCAATTGCTGAAAATTATTACACTTCTTTCAGTTTTAATTCTTTTTTCAAGAAATTTTCGAGCGACTCAAACTCAAAAATAAATCCTGTTTGTTTCATTTTTTCATTAGAAACTCGGCTTCCTTCAAGCAAAAGTACCGAAGCATCTCCAAAAATCCACTTTACTAAAAAAGCGGGTACGTTAGGCAAATATATTTTCTTGCCGAGATGTTTCGCTAAAAGATGTGTCATTTCCTGATGTGTAACACTCTCTGATGCAACCACATTGTACGTTCCTTCAAGTGAGTTTTCAATGGCATATTTCACAAATCGGCACACGTCATTCATAGCCACCCAAGGGACATATTGTTTACCACTTCCCAGAACTGCTCCTAAACCTAACTTTATGGGTTGTAGTATTTTAGGAAGAGCTCCGCCTTCTGTGCTGAGAATCACCCCAAAACGTAATTTTGTTACTTGTGTTGCTACTTCACGGAATGCATCTGCTGCTTGTTCCCATTGTAGGCAAACATTGCTTAAAAAATCGTTTCCGTGCGGGTTGCCTTCTTTGTAAATATTCTTAGTTGTTGTAGTTCCGTAGAAACCTACTGCCGAAGCACTTATGAAGGACTTCAATTTGATATTTTCACTTTTTAACTTCTCCAAAAGAAACTTTGCGGATTGAACCCTGCTGTTTATAATCCTCTGTCGTTGTGTTGCCGTCCAACGTCCTTCAGCAATCGAAACTCCAGCCAAATGCACGATATGTTTTACCCCAATTAAGCTTCTTACATCCAAGTATCCTTTATCGATATCCCACTGATAATCATTAGGGTTTCGTGCTTTTCGCGTCAGAAATCGTACTTCGTAATCAGAGCGTAGCAAACTTGCTAACTGTTTGGATAACATTCCGTTAGCTCCAGTAATAAGTACGATATCTTTTTCTTTTTCCAATTATGTTATTGAATTATTTCTGCCAAAGATAAAACCATAGAAATTAATTTTCGTACTATAATGGAATAACTTTTCAACAAAGGTTTTAACAATTTTGACAAGTGTTCGTAAATCAATCTTTTATAAAAAATAAAGTGAGTGATTTTTGTTCACTCACTTTACGTATGATTATTTCAGAAGCAAAATTAAGCTTGCCGACGAAATTGTATTTATTTTGTAAGTACTCCTATTTCTGCAAAAGTAGCTCTGTTTGAATCATCAACAACGGCAGTAGAACTTAGTCTGATGAATTTAGCCTTTTTGGCATCGAAATGGATTCGTTGCTGAATAGGATTATTTTTGATGTTTCCGAACTCGCCTTCAGAGGCTTTTACCCATTTTTTTCCATCAAGGCTTACTTCAAATACGTAATGGCTAATAGTTCCCGAAGCCCATCTGTCTTGTGATGGTAAATATGTAAATCCTTTTAATTCAAGTACTTCGCCTAAATCAATTGTAACAGATTGTTTTACACCTTCTTGAGGAGTTGAAAACGAAGAGCTATGATTTTCATCAATAATGCTTGTAGCTTTTGATAAATCACCTGAACTAACAGCGGTTACAGTCCATAATTTTTTTGAAACATCTACTTGATGAGTTGATACATCACTGAATTTGTTTCTTACTCTGTCAAAAGCGATGGTTTTCAATGTTGTAGGCTCGTTCAAAAAGAATGGATTTTCGTATTTCAGAGAGTTTTCCGTAGGATTTGTTCCATCCAAAGTATAGAAAATTTCTGTGTTTTTTTCCGGAGCAGACAATGAAATTTCACCGTCTTTAGTTCGTTTGAATTTAGGTGCAACCAGTAGGTTAGGAGCATTGTAAATTCCAATGTTTGAAATGATAGGAATATCTTTTGAATCAATGATTGTAAAACGAATTTTGGAAGTAGTGACAGGCTCAAAACGCAAAATACGTTTGTAACCGATGGTAGTTTGCTTGTCAATTGTATTCCATTGTCCGTTTGCTTGATACTCAAGTTTAAATTCTTTAACTCTCTGTCCTAAAGGAATGTACTCCTGAATTAAAAATCGGTTGAAGGTTGTAGGCTCATCGAAAGAAAACTCCAACATAGCAGTTTTGATACCTTCATCGGTTGTCCAATATGTGCTGTTGTCTTCATCAGCCACGTTTTTTACATCAAAAAGAGAGTGTTTTTCTCGTACGTTAGAAGCCTCAATTTTTGCTTTAGATATCAGGTTATCAATAAAATCGGCATCAATTACGGATTTTAATTCCATTAATCGTTTCACATCATTTTCGTGAACTAATCCTCTGGTATCAACAGGTAAATTTAGCAATAAAGTGGCATTTCTTCCCACAGAATTGTAGTAAATTGCCACGACCTCTTCCAATGAACGCACTTGGTGATCTTCACGTTTGTGGTAATACCATCCCGGACGAATTGATACATCAGCCTCTGCAGGAATCCATTTGTCTCCGTCTTCATCTCCTTTTTGCAGATGTTCACGTTTGGAGTGTCCAGCCCAAGTGTTATCATTATTGAAAGAAGCCCAATTGGTTTCTGTCCCGAAGCCGTATTCGTTTCCAATCCAGCGAACGTCAGGACCTCCATCTCCAAAAATAACAGCATTGGGTTGTAATTCTCGCACAATTTGCGTTACCTTATCCCATTGATAATAAGTTTTGGAGTCAATTTTACGAGTTTCATTCGCTCCACCATAATAGCCTGAACCCCCGTTAGCTCCGTCAAACCAAACTTCAAAAATTTCTCCGTAATTTGTCAGTAATTCACGAAGTTGGTTGTGGAAATATGTGACGTATTCTTCTTTTCCGTATGCTGCGTGGTGTCTGTCCCAAGGCGATAAATATACACCAAATTTCAATCCGGCTTTTTTACAAGCTTCAGAAAGTTCTTTTAGCAAATCTCCTTTTCCGTTTTTCCAAGGAGAATTTTTTACAGAATGCTCAGTGTAAGCAGAAGGCCATAGGCAGAATCCGTCGTGGTGCTTAGCTGTGATGATAACTCCTTTCATACCAGCACTTTTGATGACTCTAACCCATTGATTTACATCTAAGTTTGTCGGATTAAATTTTTCAGGTTTTTCATCTCCCAACCCCCATTCCATATCGGTAAAAGTATTCATATTGAAATGAATAAAAGCATAATATTCCAACTGATGCCAATCTAATTGACGTTGTGAAGGAATTGCCCCGACCGCTTGAGGTTCTCGGATGGTTTTGCAGGAAAATAGTAGCCCCGCAATGGCTAAAAAAGCTAACGTTTTTGTAGTTTTCATTGTAATAAGTATTTAATTAAGCTAAATTATATATTTTTTGATGAAATATTAATTTACATTATATTTTCTAAATCTTGTAGGTTATTTGTTGATTTTGTGTCTTTATTATCGGTTTTTTGAATTGTATCAGGTTGTGATTTAATGTATTGCATTTGACTTTCCAAGTCACTATCATAAAAATTATTAATTCTCAAGATAATATCATTAAAGGTATTTTGCATATTTCTGATACTTTTCTGGACGTCTTCTTTTTGAAAATTAGGGTTATTTTTCACATTATCAGCGAGTTCTTTTACCTGAGCCTCAAATAATCGGAAACGAGCCTTTACCGCAGGTGCTTCAATTTTTTCAGGAAAAGCATCTTCCGCAAGTAGTTGTTTGAGTTCCTCTTCAATTTGTATAAGCCAAAAGAACACAGTGTAGTAAGAACTTTCCACAGAGGATTGCTCTTTGATAATTTTGTCAGAATATTCGCCAATTTTTGAGAAATATTTTGTTGGAATTTGAAGAGTTGGACGATAAAAAAGAATATTATCTCCATTTTTTGAATCTTCTTCAAAAGACAATTTGATACCGTGTATACCTTCATTTTTCGGAACGAATGTGAGCTGGAGTTCCTTCCAATTATCATCAAGTAACTTGATTTTCTTCGTATTAGTGTGTTCAACGTAGGAACTATCCAAAACAAAAATTTCTTTAGACAAATCTTCTTCTTTTTCAGAAAATCCTAAAGTCACCGTGTTATAATTCAAGTTTTTTACAAAAACAGAAAATGTATAAGGAATATTTTTAACCAGAAATTTATTCCATTGTATGAAAGAAAACTCTTGATCCTTTTTTTTCTCTAACCGAAAAATAGTGTCTTTCAGGTCATTATGAGTACGCCAATCTCGTTCAACAGTGGCATTTTCGTGAATGGTTTTTTTATTTGTCGGAGATAAACGATTGTAAATCAATAAGGAATCAGGGTTTGAATTTACAAGATTTTCGGTATTTTTGATTTTTGAAGGAGCCATACTAACGATTACTTGCATCAACGATTGAAATGACTTCCAGCTTCTAATATCGGATTGTGCATTTGCAGAAATATCCACAATGCCGAACTCTTCAAACTCAATGGACTTTACCTTATGCTCCTTAGGTAGTTTGCTTGTGCCTGTATTGTTTCTACAAGAATATGAGGCTGTTAGTAATATTATGATAAGTAACCGATATACCATATCCACATTTTTAAGAGTCCAAAGATAAGGCTTTAAAATGAGAAAAAAAAGAGAAAAATAGTTGATTAATGCAATAGTTTTGAACAAAAGATATAAAAATATAGCCAAGTTATGGAATAACCTGGCTATAATAATAAATCTAAAAACCTAAATGACTATTTAGCTAACTTGTTCAGATGTTTTGCTAAACTACTTTTTAAATTTGATGCTTTATTGCTATGAATAATATTTTTCTTAGCTAACTTGTCAATCATTGAAACAACTTTTGGGAAAAGCTCTTTAGCTTCATCCAAATTCTCTAATGCACGTAACTTTCTAACAGCGTTACGAGCTGTTTTGTGTTGGTAACGATTGCGCAGACGAGCAGCTTCGTTTCTTCTAATTCTCTTTAATGCTGATTTATGGTTTGCCATTTTTGATACTTTCTTTATTTTTTAGTTGAAAAAGATATAGGTTTATATCTAAAAAACTTTTGTAGTCCGTAGGGGAATCGAACCCCTGTTACCAGGATGAAAACCTGGCGTCCTAACCCCTAGACGAACGGACCTTAAAAACAAAACTATTATTCTATGTTACGAAAATTTGTAGTCCGTAGGGGAATCGAACCCCTGTTACCAGGATGAAAACCTGGCGTCCTAACCCCTAGACGAACGGACCATTTTTCAGAACTTACAATGTTACATCTGCTTCATTGCGGTTGCAAATGTACAACAATTTTTTATTCCTGCAATAGCTGCGACGAAAAAAAATAGTTTTTTTTTATAATTCATTTTTAATTATCTGATAATTAGTTTTTTATATTTTGTGTTTTTGATGAATTATTTTTCAATAAAAGTAATTTTGAATCAAATTAGAAGCTTTTTTGAAAATGATTTGCAGATTGTGATTAGAAATTTGCTTTCTCAGAACTTCATTTAATCCGCTGGTTTTTTAATTTATTCCTTACATTACTATAGTGTCATATTATGTTAGAATTCGTTTTAATATTTCAAATAATAAAATATTTATAATAATAGGAATAATATTGTTGATAATTTTAAATTTTTTGTCTTGCACTGTTAATTTTTTTCTTAAAATGTTGTTTATTGATGTGTTTTTTCTTATTTTTGTCCCTGAATTTTTAATTTTTAAGTAAAAAGATAGGATTAGATGAAGCAAACAAAATTATTTAAAGAATTTTTTAATAGTGAAAAAGCAGGTGGAATGGTGCTTATTTTTTGCACAGCGATTTCGTTACTTGTTGCAAATAGTTCTTTTGGAGAGGGGTATCTTGGTTTTTGGAATACTCATTTTCAAGGGCATAGCGTAGCTCACTGGGTGAATGATGGATTAATGGCAATATTCTTTTTGCTTATCGGTTTGGAATTGGAAAGAGAAGTATATAAAGGTGAGTTGTCCAACATCAAAGATGCCTTGCTTCCTATTTTTGGAGCATTAGGGGGAATTTTATTACCGGCAGGAATTTATCTTCTGTTTAACTTTGGAACTGAAACTCAGTCGGGAGCGGGAATTCCGATGGCAACGGACATTGCTTTTGCTTTGGGGATTTTAGCTTTGTTAGGAAACAGAGTTCCGGTGTCGTTGAAGGTTTTCTTGACTGCGTTGGCTGTAATTGATGATTTGGGTGCGATTATTATCATTGCCATATTTTACACGAAGGAATTATTCTTGTCCAACCTTTTCATAGCATTAGGTATTTTTGCTTTTTTATTGGTTTTAAACAGATTAAAAGTACGAAATTTGATTCCTTATATTATAGGCGGTGTTGTTATGTGGTACTTTATGCTACATTCAGGAGTTCACGCTACTATAACGGGTGTGTTGCTTGCCTTTGCAATTCCTTTTGGAAATGGAGATGAAAAATCAACATCGTACGTGTTGCAACATTTTCTACATAAGCCGGTTGCCTTTGTGATTCTTCCTATTTTTGCGTTGGCTAATACGGCAATTTTGTTTAGTGGAAGCATTACCGAAACACTAACAGAAAATTACAGTTTGGGAATATTGCTTGGTTTGGTAGTGGGTAAACCTTTGGGGATATTTTTATTGACATTTTTGGCTGTAACTTTTGGGCTTTGTAAGTTGCCTTCCGAATTAAATTGGAAATCCATATTCGGAGTAGGACTTTTGGGAGGAATCGGATTTACGATGTCGATTTTTATAACATTGTTAGCTTTTGATAATGAGTTGATTATAAATAACGCAAAATTAATTATCCTAATATCTTCATTGGCTGCGGGTATTCTTGGTTTTGTCACATTAAAATTGTCATTAAAATCAAAAATAGTTGCGGAAGAATAAAATTTGTTGCAGATTATCAGTAAATTACAGATAAATGTAATTTAGTTTTTGTATATGAATTCACTGAAGAAATTTGGATATTTGTTTGAATTTCTTCGGTGAATTTTTATTATTATGATTTTTGAAAATGAAAAAGAATAGTTATCAATTTCGTAAGGCTTTGCCGGCTGATTTCTGTGAAATTTGGGACATTATTTTGTTTGCAAAGGAAGTGCGTAAACGAGAAGGGAGCCAGCAGTGGCAGGACGGTTATCCGAATGAAAAAACAATCCGTAATGATATTGAAAAAGGATATGGAAATGTGATTGAATCCGAAGGGAAAATATTAGCGTATTTTGCTTTAATTTTTGATAAAGAGCCTGCTTATGAAGTAATTGAAGGCAAGTGGAGAACACAAGGAAGTTACGCGGTTGTGCATCGAATGGCTGTGGCCAAAGACGCTAAAGGCAAGGGAATAGGCAAAGAAATTCTTAAAAAAGTTGAAGAAATAAGCATTCAAAATAATGTTTTCAGTGTACGTATCGACACCAATTTTGATAATATCCCGATGCTCAAAATAGTTGAAAAATTGGGGTATGTGTATTGTGGTGAGGTCTATTTTAGAGGTTCTGCACGCAAGGCTTTTGAGAAAGTTTTAGTCACCTCGGGAAATTTGTGATTTTACCTAATCATTTGATAGGATTAACTGTTTGATAAACAAAAATTTCTCATTATATTTGCGGGTATAATTAATCTTTTTTGGATGGAATTAATTGATTATTTGCGTCAAGAAATAAAATTAGCGAAGCCTCTTTTGGAAGAAGTTGATAAAATATTTGATTATCAGGAGGTAAAGAAGGGAACGATTCTTTTTAAGGAAGGAAGCAAGTCGCAACAGGTTTTCTTTTTTGAAAAAGGACTGGCACGGATGTTTTATCAGAAAGATGGCAAGGACATTACTCATTTCTTTTTTTCGGAGGATATGTTTTGTCTTTCAACACAAAATATTTTTCTGCAAGAAAGACATTTTCAAAATATAGAAATACTGGACGATAGCATATTAAGGGTTGCTAATTTTGAAGATATAGAAAATTATTTAGAAACAATTCCTCAAATTAATAGATTGATTTTTAAGGAGTTTAGTAATTACATACAAATGCTAAATCATAAAATTTATGGTTTGCAATTTCAAACGGCGGAAGAGCGTTACCTGCATTTGCTTGCTCAGCATCCGAAAATTTTGCAACGGGTTTCGCTCGGGCATATTGCTTCCTACTTGGGAATTACGCAGCAAACTTTGAGCGTAATTCGCCGAGAAACGGCTAAAAATAAGTGATTTACGTTTTGTAAAGCTTTTTTAATAAATATTAAAAATTTTGAAACAAACACAGGCTATTTTTGCCACCGAATTTTCAAAAACATTTTTATGAAATATTCTTTCACAGTTATTATTGGATTGTTAGCGATTAATGTTTCTGCCCAAAGTCTTTCTTTTTCAGAGGCTTTGGATAAAATGTATGGCAGAAACCAAAAGCTAAAAGGTGTTGAAAAGCAACAAGAAGCGTCGGTTTTTGAGCAAAAATCGTACAGAGGATTGTATTTTCCTCAGGTGGGGCTCAGTGCGAGCTATTTGCATATGAGTGATGCTTTGTATTTGGATATGAACGGAACTCGTGACAAAATAGCACAAACCCTTTCTACTTTGCCTCCGTCACCAATTTTAGGACAATTGCTCACTCCTATGATGCCTCATTTTCAGCAAGATTGGAATTACAAATTTCAAGAACCTGATATTTTCAAATTTACGGCAGACCTTAAATGGGTGCTATATGCAGGAGGAAAGGTTCGTGCTGCGAACAAAGTAGGTTCTTTCAAAGCTGAAATCGCTAACGAGGAATTGGAAAAAACTGAAAATGCACTCATTTCGGAGTTGGCTGAACGTTATTTCCAAACGCAATTGGCACAGTCCGCAATTGAAGTACGTCAGAAGGCGTTGGAATCTGCTAAATCTCACTATATCAATGCTCAAAAACTTGAAGCAAACGGAATGATTGCTCCAATCGAAACGATGCAAGCAGAAAGAGCAGTTACCGATGCCGAGAGAGAGCTTTTGGCTTCACAGAAGGATTTTGAACTTGCTCAAACGGCTCTTTGGGGAGTGATAGGAGGGGAGCAAGGAGGTGTTTTTACACAACTTTCAACCGAATTATTTGAGGTGGGAGTACTTAAACCATTGGAATTTTACCAACAACAAGCAAAAGAAAATTACCCTGCCATAGTTCAAGCCCGATTGAAAAAACAAATGGCAGAGCAGAATATCAAGGTGCAACAATCGGGTTTTTTGCCGGATGTGGCTGTGGTTGGGAAAAAATATATTTGGGAAAAAAACTTACCTATTACTGAGCCTAACAATTGGTATGTAGGAGTTGGGCTTCAGTGGAATTTGTTTAATGGTTTTCAGGATAAAAATCGCATAGCACAAGCAAAATCTGTTAAGGAAAGTGCGGAACTTCTGACAGCCCAAGCAGAAAAAGATATTCAAACTTTGGTCAAAAAATATTATACCGAAATACAAAAGCAGCAAGAACAATTACAAAGTTTAGAAAAAAGTGTGCGTTTTGCTGAAGAATTGGTTCGTGTGCGTCAAAAATCTTTCACGGAAGGATTCAGTAATTCCACCGATGTAGCAGATGCAAATCTTTATTTGGCGGCGATTAAAATAAAACGCTATCAGGCGATGTTTGAGATGGATAAAGCTCTTGCACAACTTCTGGAAACCAGTGGTTTGAGCAAAGAATTTGTAAATTACGTAAAGTAAATTTCAGAAAGATTACATAATATTAAATACAAAATTCGTACAAAAAAATTAAGAAATGAAAAGAGGAAATATAACAGGAATCATCACCACAATAATCATTTTTCTACTTGTTATCGGAGTATCCGTTTGGATTTTTAGCAGTTCCGAGCCTATTTACTTGCAAGGACAAGTGGAAGCTAAACAGATAAACGTAGCTCCTAAGGTGCCGGGAAGGGTAAAGGCAATTTATAAGAAAGAAGGCGATTTGGTTGAGGCTGGTGATTTGCTTTTGGAACTTGAAAGCACAGAACTTGATGCCAAACTTTCACAGGCTCAGGCTGCCCGATTAGCTGCTCAGGCTCAGTCCAATAAGGCGCAAAAAGGGGCAAGAGCAGAACAAATACAAGGAGCTTATAATGTTTGGCAGCAAGCTCAGGCAGCGGCTAATTTAGCTGAAAAAACGTACCAAAGAGTGAGCAATCTTTATGAAGATAAAGTTCTTCCCGCACAAAAAAAAGATGAGGCTTACACACAGATGATTGCTTTGCAAAAACAAGCACAAGCAGCTCATTCTCAGTATGAAATGGCAAAAAACGGAACTCGTTCTGAGGATAAAGAAGCTGCACAGGCTTTGGTAGCGCAAGCCCAAGGAGTAATCACTGAGGTAGAAGCTTACAAAGAAGGAGCAAAAGTATTTGCTCCGTCACGTGCTGAAATCCAGACGATTATCCCCAATGAAGGAGAAATAGTTAATGCGGGTTATCCTGTTATGAATCTTATCGACCCGACAGATAAATGGGTGGTTTTCAATATCCGAGAGGATAAAATGAATCAATTTAAAATGGGGGCAAAATTCAAAGCGATTGTTCCGGCATTAAACAATGAAACTATTGAATTGGAAGTAAAGCACATAGCCTTACAAGCCGATTTTGCTACTTGGACGGCAACAAAAAGTAAAGGTGATTTTGACCGAAAAACGTTTGCTATCAAGGCTTATCCGGTTCGTGATGTGAAGGATTTGCGTGCAGGTATGTCGGTTTTGGTTGCTGAGTAATTTGTGAGGAAGAAATTCCTTACTTAATGATTTTCCATTATGAAGCATTTTTTATTTATTTTCTACAACGAGTGGAAGAATCTTCTTTTTGCACCCAAACGCCTATTTTACGTATTGGTATTGCCTCTGTTGCTTTTCACTCTTTTTAGTTTGCTCTTTAAAAGTGAAGTACCAAGGGATTTGCCAATGGCATACATAGATAGAGATCAAACTCAACTTTCTTCAAAGTTGGTAACTATGCTTGACGCTACTCCTTCCATTCGGATGGCAGTTCCCGTAACAGATGAATCGGAAGCTAAAAAACTTATTCAGCAACAGAAAGTTTTTGGATTTATAGAAATACCTTCGGACTTCCATAAGAAAATTTTACAAGGAAATTTTCAAGAGGTCGTTTGCTATACCAATGGTCAGTTTATTATGGCTTCGGGATTGATATCCAGAGATTTTCAAACCACTCTCGGTACTTTTTCCGCAGGTGTTGCTATGCAAAAGAAAACTCAAAAAGGAATGCAAACTCAAAAGGCACTTGCTGAGGCACAACCCATATTGATAGATGAGCACGTGTTGTACAATCCGTTTACTAATAACGCTTTTTATTTGCTTACGGCTCTTCTCCCGATGATGTTACAAATGGTTGTGATGATGGTAACTGTGTACGTTTTGGGGATAGAATTTCGATATCATCAAGGAAAATATTGGCTTGAAAAGAGTGGAGGAAATCCTGCTATAGCGCTGATAGGCAAGTTGTTACCCTACACGATTGCTTTATTTTTTGTGTCGTGGTGGATGAACTTTTTGCTGTTCAAACTCGTGGGAGCTCCTTTGCAAACAAGTATGTTTTCGGTAACTTTGATAACTTGTCTTTTAGTGGTAGTTTATCAAATAATTGGAATTACCATTGCTTCCGTTATTCCTGATTTTCGTACGGCACTTACCATAGGGAGCGGATTTACAGCCATTGCCTTTTCTTTTTCCGTATATACATTTCCTGTGGAAGGATTACCGGCTTCGATGCAGTATTTGGCAAATGTGTTTCCGTTTACACACTTTTTGGAATATTACGTGAACAGAGCAGTTAAGGGAATACCGTTCTTATTCACTTGGAAACCAATACTATCGTTGAGCCTTTTTATGTTGCTATTTGTATGGGGATACGGAAAATTTGTAAAAATGATTAAAAAAGGAGGATATGAAAAAGCTTAATGAATATTCGCAAGCATTTATAAAAACATTTTTCTGGGAATGGAAATACATTTTCAGAGATAAAGCGGTGTTTTCATCCTTCATTTTGGTCGCTGTTTTGGTTTCTTTTTTATATACATATTTGTATTCGAGAGAAACGTTGCAAGAACTTCCCATAGGAATAGTAGATGAAGATAATACAGCCGGTAGTAGGCAATTTTTACGTATGTTAGATGCTACAAGTCAGGTGGTTATTACCGGTTCGTATGCAAACTTGCAAGAGGCTGAACAAGAATTTAAAAAACAACATATCAGAGGAATTGTTGTTGTTCCTAAGGATTTTAACAGAGATTTGCAACGAGGCGAACAACCCGTAGTTTCCGTCTTTACAGATGCTTCATATTTATTGTATTACAAGCAGGTTTTGACAGCAACAAAAGTGAGTGCAACTTATATGAATGTGGGAGTGCAACTTAAAAAAACAGCATCACAGGGGAAACTTCCTTCACAAGCTAAGGATGATACTCTTGCGGTGGGAGGAAAGGTTGTGAGTTTGTATAATCCTTCGTTGGGATATGCTACTTTTTTGATTCCCGCAGTTTTGGTAATTATTTTCCAGACAACAATTTTAACCGCAATAGGAATTTTAGGCGGAACGATGCGTGAAGAAAAGAAATTTCATAAACTTTACGCAAATTCGGAAGGATTTATCGGTTCTTTATTCATAGTAATGGGAAAGGCAACTGCATATTTGATTATTGGATTGATAATTCTTTTGATGATGCTTGGTATTGTGATGCCAATTTTTGGAATTCCAATGCGTAGCGGTTTTATTTCTGTGGTAACGTATATGATTCCTTTTCTGTTGGCTGTAGTATTTTTGGGTATTTTTCTGGTTAATTTCTTCAAAAAGAGAGAAGATGCCATATTGCTGGTGATGTACACTTCCATACCTTCTATCCTTTTAATTGGGATTGCGTGGCCTCCACAAGCGATGCCTCAATGGTTGGAAAAACTTAGTTACCTTATTCCCACTACATTAGGAGCAAAAGGTTTTGTGTCATTGACTCAAATGGGAGCAACTTTACCAACAATACAGAATTTCTGGTTTGGAATGTGGGCATTGTGTATTCTTTACTTGGTTTTGGCAGTTTTTTCTATCAGAAAAATGGTAAATGAATAGCAATTTTTTTCTATTTTTGCCAAGATTTTTACTAAAAAAGAATAAAATGAAAAAAAGATTACTATCAATAAGCTTTCTTGTTGCTTTGGTTTTTTCAGCTTGCAACAACACCAAAACAAAAACAAATTCGTCTGCTGAAAATACGGAATCAAACACAGAAATCACCGAATTTATACCGCTTCCTGAGGAAACTATCGTTACTAATTCCGAAGATGATATTCAGGTTTATACCGTGAAAATTGGGAATGACCCCGAAAAAAGCCACCTGACGGCTTCGTTTCCTATTACAGCGTATGATTTTGTAAATCAGAATGAAAGAGCTTTTACAGAAACCCTTGTAAACGAATTTAAGCAAACCTTTAAGGAAGACCAAAATCAAGAATCTGTGTCGAGTTTGGATTTCAATCAACATTTTGAAGTGAAATACCATACGGAAGATTTTATGATTTTTCTTCACGAGCGAAATGTTTCTTACGGAAATACTTACGATGATTCGTTTGTGGCTTCGGTTTTCGATTTGAAAAACAAAAAGAAACTTCAACCCGAAGATTTTTTCAAAAGCAAGGAAAGTTTTGAGCAATTTACTCAAGAAATTAAGAATATTGCTCGTGATTTATTGAAAAAACGCGTGCAAGAATCTCCAAACTACGCTAATGACGATGAGCGAAACGAGGTAATACAATCTTTGGAAGAGGCACTAACAGAAGGCACGCTTCCTACCGAAAAAAATTACGATGCGTTGTTCTTTGATGAGAAAGGTGATTGGTACGTTCTTTTCGATAAATATCAGATAGCCAGTGGTTCAATGGAAAATTTTTCGGTGAAAATCCCTCAAAATATTATTGAAAAATATGTAGCGGATACCTTCTTAAAAATTTTCAAGAAAGAAGAAGTAACTGCTCAGATTTCTGACGTAAACATTTCTGAACCAGTGTATTCGGAAGTAGATTGTTCTAAAGTTCCGTGCGTGGCACTTACTTTTGACGACGGACCTTCGGTGTACACTTCGCAACTATTGGACGTCTTAAAAGAAGAAAGTGTAAAAGCTACTTTTTTTGTGTTAGGAAAATCGGCATCGGTTCAAAAACAAACGCTTAAGCGAATGGCAGAAGAGGGGCATAACATTGGAAATCACTCATATGACCACAAGGATTTTCGTAAAATTTCTGATGAAGAAGCATTACGGCAAATAAAACTAACCGATGACATCGTAGCGGGAATCACGGGCGAAAAACCCCGATATTTTCGTTTTCCGTATGGGGCTCACACTAAGGAAAATTTGGCAATGGTGGGCAGACCTGTGATTATGTGGAACGTTGACCCATTGGATTGGAAATATCGCGAGGCAAGTCGCGTAGCCGAAGCAATGTCAAAAACTTCGCCACAAGGAATCATCTTGGCACACGATATTCATAAAAGTACTGTTCAGGCTATTCCGCAGGTAATCAAAAACTTGAAGGCACAAGGATACCAAATTGTGTCGCTTGATGATTTGTTCCGTCAGAAAGATTTGAAAAACGGACAGAAATATTCCAGTGGGAAATAAATTTCTTAAACGAAGAAAAATATTTACAAAAATTTGGATAGAATAAAAAAAGTCGTACATTTGCCCACATACACTGATAAAGTGAGTTATAAAAATAGAAAAGAAAAATGAATTTTATTAATACAAATAACCGTTGGTGGAGCAATTGCAGTCTCATAAAAAGGGAGTGTGATTGATTTTTTGTATTTGTAAAGTTTCAAGAAAATATAAAAGTCATTAGGGTACTTCCTAATGGCTTTTTTTATTGCTGTTATTTAAGTAAAACAATATTAAAATTTTAGATATGGAAAAAAAGTATTTTGAAAAACAAGCAGTTATTAAAGTGTCGCCATTGGCTGAAATGTTAAATTATCAAGGATATTACGGGGAATACGGAGGAACTCACGTACCGCCAATGTTGGAGGCTAAATTAAAAGAATTGAGTGATTTTTTTGATGAAATTACCAAATCAGAAGCTTTTCAGGAAGAGTTTGTTGAGATATTAAAAGACTTTGTAGGCAGACCGTCATCTCTTTATTTTGCTAAAAACTTGAGTGATTATGTCGGTTCTAAAATTTATCTCAAACGTGAGGATTTGAATCACACAGGTTCGCACAAAATCAACAATGCCATTGGGCAAATTTTGGTAGCAAAAAAAATGGGAGCGAAGGAAATTATCGCAGAAACCGGAGCGGGACAACACGGGGTAGCAACTGCCACAGTGTGTGCATTTTTGGGCTTGAAATGCAAAATTTTTATGGGGGCGGTAGATATGAATCGTCAGGCTTTGAATGTACGCCGTATGCAAATGTTGGGAGCAGAGGTAATCGCTTGTACATCAGGAAATCAAACTTTGAAAGATGCTGTTGATACGGCTTTGAATTATTACATCGAAAATCCGGAAAGTTACTATTTGCTTGGTTCTCACGTAGGTCCGCATCCTTATCCTAAGATGGTGGGATACTTTCAAAGTGTAATCGGAAATGAAGCAAGACAACAAATTTTGCAAAAAGAAGGACGTTTGCCGGATAGTATTGTTGCTTGTTTGGGAGGCGGTTCTAACGCAATAGGTTTATTTTCAGCTTTTTTGGAAGATAAAGATGTGAAAATTTATGGAGCAGAAGGCGGAGGAGAAGACACCTATCAAAACACTGCAGCAACGCTTAATTATGGGAAACCAATTGTTTTTCAGGGGACGTATTCCTATTGTTTGGTGGATGATAAAGGAACTCCAATAGCTTCAAAATCAATTGCTGCAGGATTGGATTATCCTGGAATTAGTCCGCAACACGCTTATTTGAAAGACACAAAAAGAGTTGAATATCATTCTGTTACTGATAAAGAAGCTATTGAAGCTTATAAACTTTTATCTCGTTTGGAAGGAATTACACCTGCTATTGAATCTTCGCACGCTGTGGCATTGGCGATGAAACTAATGAAAAACAAAAATCAATTGGTGATTGTAAATCTCTCAGGAAGAGGAGATAAGGATTTAGAACGAGAGGTATAATTAAAAAGATAAATCATTTTCTGATTTTAGAAAAACAAAAAAGGAATCGAAATTTTCGATTCCTTTTTTATGTTTATTTTATTTATGTCCGAAAGGGCATTTCATTTCTTTGTGTGCAACAGGACCTAAATTCAGTGCAGGATGTTCGTAGGTTAAAACCTCTTGCATAGTAAGTCCGAGGGCATCAGCTACTCCTTTAGCATACGCAGGGTCAGCGTGATAGCAGTTGCGGATATGTCGGATTTGAATGAATTTTTGAGCTCCGCCGATGGCTCTTGCCGTATTTTCAAACAAAGCTTTTTTCTGCTCATCATTCATCAATTGGAATAATTTACGTGGTTGCGTGAAGTAATCATCATCGTCCTCACGGAAATCATAATTGTAGGCATCTCCGTTAAGTGACAAAGGTGGCTCTTGGAATTGCTTTTGCTCCTGCCAAACTCCGAAGCTGTTCGGTTCGTAATGCTTGGTAGAACCGTAGTTACCGTCCACTCGCATTGCACCATCTCTGTGATATCCGTGTACGGGACATTTAGGAGCATTCACCGGAATTTGATTGTGATTTACGCCCAAACGGTAACGGTGCGTGTCTCCGTAAGAAAACAAACGACCTTGTAACATTCTGTCAGGTGAAAAACCAATTCCCGGTACTACATTCGCAGGACTGAAAGCTGATTGTTCCACTTCGGCAAAGTAATTTTCAGGATTTCTGTTTAGTTCAAATTCTCCCACGGGAATCAAAGGAAAGTCTTTTTTGTACCAAACTTTTGTTAAGTCGAACGGATTATATTCCAAATTACGAGCTTGCTCTTCTGTCATAATTTGCACGAACATTTTCCATTTCGGGAAGTTTCCGTTTTCAATAGCTTCGTACAAATCTTTTTGGTGTGATTCTCTGTCCATTCCCACCAACTTGGCAGCTTCTTCATCGGTTAGGTTTTCAATTCCTTGTTGTGAAACCAGGTGAAATTTTACCCAGTGGCGTACTCCTTCTTTATTTATGAAAGAAAAAGTATGACTACCGAATCCGTGCATTGTGCGGTATGATTTTGGGATACCACGGTCACTCATCACGATAGTAACTTGATGAAGTGCCTCAGGAAGCAACGTCCAGAAATCCCAGTTGTTATCCGCAGAACGCATATGAGTTCGTGGGTCGCGTTTTACGGCGTGATTCAAATCGGGGAATTTCAAAGGGTCGCGAAGAAAGAACACAGGCGTGTTGTTGCCCACCAAATCCCAGTTTCCTTCATCGGTGTAGAATTTCATTGCAAAACCACGGATATCACGCTCAGCATCAGCAGCTCCACGCTCTCCGGCAACAGTAGAAAAACGTACGAACATTGGTGTTTCTTTCCCGATTTCGGCAAAAATAGAAGCTTTCGTATATTTAGTAATGTCGTGTGTTACTTTGAATATCCCGTAAGCCCCTGAACCTTTGGCGTGCATTACTCGCTCAGGAATTACTTGACGGTCAAAGTGAGCCATTTTCTCTAAAAACCACACATCTTGCAAAAGAGCAGGACCTCTTTTGCCTGCGGTCATCGTATCTTGATTATTAGCAACAGGAGCTCCCGTTGTAGTTGTCAGTTTGTTGTTGTTCATTTTTATTCTCTATTTGTTTTGTGGTGCAAAAGTAGTGCTATGTTTTTTCTATAAAAGGCTTTATCGACTGTTATTTTTTATATCAAAATAGATTTTTCTTATATATTTTAAATTATTCTATAAGTTTTTATAATGGTTGTTGATTTTCAGTTGAATAAAAAAATATTATTAATCTTACGGAAGATGGAAAGTAAAAGCGTTGGAAAATTATTTTCAAAAAATTATTTTTGCAGTGGATTTTTTAAGAATTACTCATACAATCTCTAAAAATAGAATTTTAATTATTAAGGAATAAGTTAAATAAGTGAAACAAAAGGAAGAACAAATAACGCAGTGGATTGAAATTTATTCAAAAGCATTGCTTAACAGGGCTTTATACTTGGTTTCGGATAAGGAAGATGCGGCTGATATTGTGCAAGAGGTTTTTCTTGTGGCTTACACTTCGTTTGATTCTTTTCAGGGAAAAAGTAGTCCGCTTACGTGGTTATACAATATTCTTCGCAATAAAATCGCTGATTTTTACCGTAGTAAATATAAAAATCCCGTCAATACCAATCTTTCCGATTTTTTTGATAAAGAAGGCTCTTGGGCGGACCAAAGCGTCCTTAACTTTTGGCAAGAAATATCTGAAAATTCCTCAGAAAAAGAAGATTTTTCACGAGTTTTGGAGGAATGTATTGAAAAATTGCCACCACGATGGAAAATTCTCGTCAAACTTTATTATCTGGAAGAGAAAAAGACGGAAGTAGTTTGTCAGGAAATGGAAATTTCAACGACTAATCTGTGGAAAATATTGCAAAGGAGTCGTTTACAGCTCAGAAAATGTTTGGAAATTAATTGGTTTGGAAATGTTTAGCAGAATTATACATTATTTTATATTGCCTTGTAGCGAAATTTCATTGCTCATTGAAAAGAAAACAGCGGGAAAAATTTCTTTCTTTGAAAAAGTGCGTCTTTTTTCACATTTGAGGGTGTGTCGCCTTTGTGAGATGTATCATAAAAAAGTGATATTTTTGGATAAATCACTTCAAAATACAGAAATTGGTGAAAAAAAAGTTGCTTTTGATGATTCTGAAATTCAGTTATTTAAGAATAAAATGAAAGAAAATATAAAAAAATAGTTCTTTTTTCTGTCAGGTTTCTAAAAAGTTACCGACTATGAGAATGTACGATTAATCATACGTTTTTATAAAATAACTTTTTAATAATTGAACCAGATGGAAAAACAAACTTCAAATTGTCCGTTGTCGGATGAAAAAATCTACAAAATAGGTTATTATGTATCTCTTTTCGGGATAGCTTTAATATTGTTTTGGATAGGAATTTTCAAATTCACAACCGCTGAAGCCAATGCGATAAAACCTTTGGTGGAAAATCATTTCTTAACATTTTGGGCATACGATTCGATGAGCGTACAAACGGTTTCAAACCTCGTAGGTATCGTTGAAATTACATTGGCTTTACTGCTTTTACTCAGTCCGTTTTTTCCAAAATTAGGAAAATATGCTGCTTACGGAATGGTAGTAACCTTTTTAGTAACAATTAGTTACTTGTTTACAACTCCGAATATGTGGCGAAAAGTAGAATGGCTTCCCATTACGGATTTTTTTATATTGAAAGACGTTGTGTTATTGGGTTTTAGCCTAATGCTGGTAGGAAAACAAGCGAAAAAATAATTTAAAATTAAATATCAAAATGAAAAATATAACTACTTTTATGGCGGTATTGCCTATGATGATTTTGCTTACAAGTCAATGTAAAACATCAAAAGAATCAATGAAAATGCAAGAATCAGGAATGAAAATGCAAAATATGGAAATGAAAACAACGAATAATAAAAAGAATATGAAAGAAATTTACTTTGCGGGAGGCTGTTTCTGGGGAACGGAGCACTTCTTTAAGCAAATTCGTGGTGTGGTTGCCACTCAGGTTGGATATGCCAACGGAAATACGCAGAAACCAAGTTATGAAGAAGTATATACCGATAAAACGGGGTTTACGGAAGCAGTGAAAGTCGTGTACAACCCAAAAGAGGTTGATTTACAATTACTTTTAGATTTGTTCTACGAAACGATTGACCCAACCAGTTTAAACAAACAAGGAAACGATATAGGAACGCGTTATCGCACAGGGATTTACACCATTGATGATTCCGATAGAAAAATGATTGAGAAATCACTTAACGAATTGGCTTCCAAATATAATCAGCCGATTGTGGTGGAGAATTTACCATTGAAAAACTTCTATGATGCGGAAGAATATCATCAGAATTATTTGGATAAAAATCCAGATGGATATTGTCACATAAATCCCAAATTGTTTCAAATAGCGAAAAATGCCAATCCGATGCCCCAAGCAAACGAAAAATCTTATGAAAAACCAACTGATGAGGTTTTAAGAAGTAAACTTACTGAAATTCAGTACGATGTAACGCAGAAAAATGCTACAGAGCGTCCGTTTGATAATGAATATTGGGATGAGTTCCGCGAAGGAATTTATGTGGATATTACCACAGGTGAACCACTTTTTATTTCAACAGATAAATTTGAATCGGGATGCGGTTGGCCAAGTTTCTCTAAACCGATTGATAAAAAACTCATTGCCGAAAAAATAGATAAATCGCACGGAATGACCCGTGTAGAAGTCCGAAGCAAAACAGGTGATGCCCATTTGGGACACGTTTTTACCGATGGACCTTCTGATAAAGGTGGGTTGCGTTACTGCATCAACAGTGCTTCTTTGCGTTTCATTCCAAAGGAAGAAATGAAAAAAGAAGGTTACGGAGATTACTTGAAGCTTTTGAAATAATTACTTGATATAGAATTATACAGAAAAGGACGGAAATTTATAAATTTCCGTCCTTTTTGTTTTGAAAATATTTGTTAATCTCTTAAAGTTGCACCTAACTTTTCTCCAAATTTTTGCAGTAAATTTTGCATTGATTTGTCAATTTGTTTGTCTGTCAGGGTTTTATTAATATCTTGAAGTGTGAAGCTCACTGCGTAACTTTTCTTGCCTTCCGGAAGTTTATCTCCTTGATAGACATCAAATAAGCTTACATTTTTCAAAATAGATTTTTCCGTTTCAAAGGCAATTTTATAAATATCGCCGAATGAAATATTTTCATCAAGAAGCAGAGCCAAATCACGTCTTACTTTCGGGAATTTAGAAATTTCTTGATAAACAATTTTCTGATTTTTAATGCTTTCAAGAACTACATTCCAACAGATATCCGCAAAGAGAACTTCCTGTTTGATGCCGAAATTTTTGAGAACCTTACCTTTGACTACCCCAATAGTGCCCAGAAAAGTCTCTCCTAAGAACCATCGGAATCCTTCTTGTACAAAAGAGTTATTCTCACCTAATGGCTTTATAGCAACATTTTTCAGCCCCAAACGCTCAAAAATCGCTTCGATCGTTCCTTTTAAGAAGAAGAAATCTGTCTTTTCAGAAGAAATATTCCAGCTCTCATTGTTCTTATTTCCAGTTGAATACACAATTAGATGCTTGCCTTCATTGTACTGTCCATTCTCAAAATGATAACTTTTACCAAATTCGAAAAATTTCAAATCCGAGCTTTTGCGATTGATGTTGTATTCAATTACTTCCAACCCTGAGAACAGCAGATTTTTACGCATAAAGCTTAGGTCATTACTCAACGGATTAAGAATTTTTACCGCTTTTGTTGCATCTTGTTCGTAATCTGTAATGACTTTCTCAGGAACAAGACTGTTTGTCATAATTTCAAAGAAACCTTGCCCAACAAGCTGATTTGCAACGATATTCTGCACATTATGGTCATCAAATTTTGATGAATGTGACATTGAAGCGTTGGTTTTTTCCGAAAAACTAATGTTATTATAGCCGTAAACGCGTAGTATTTCCTCAATAACGTCAGCTTCTCTCTGAACATCAACACGATACGAAGGGATTAGAAGCCCTAAACCTCTTTCAGTAATTGAATTTACCTTAATATCTAACGAATGCAGAATGTTCTTAATTGTCTCAGTTGGAATAACTTGCCCAACAACTTTGTTTACCTTATCAAAAGCCAAGAAAACTTGAAAATCTTCTTGTTTTTTGGGATATAAATCGATGATGTCAGAAGAAATTACTCCTCCGGCGATATTTTCTATCAAGATGGCTGCATACATCAAGGCATATTTTACGTCATTGATATTGATTCCTCTTTCAAAACGAAAAGAAGCATCAGTGTTGATTCCGTGTCGTTTAGCAGTTTTTCGAACCGAAATTGGGTTAAAATAAGCACTTTCTAAGAAAACAGTTCGGGTGCTGGTTGTCACACCTGAATTAAGCCCGCCGAGTACTCCTGCAATACATAGAGGTTTTTCGGTATCGCAAATCATCAAATCTTCCGCATCAAGAACGCGTTCTACTCCGTCCAAAGTGGTGAATTTTGTTCCTGCTTCCGCTTTTTTAACGATTATTTTTTTGCCGACGATGTGATTTACGTCAAAAGCGTGAAGAGGCTGTCCAAGCCCGTGAAGAACATAATTTGTTATGTCAACTATGTTATTTTTTGGAGTTAATCCAATGGCTTTGAGCTTGTTTTTTAACCATTCAGGCGATTCGGCAACCTTCACATTACTGATGGTAACACCTGCATATCGTGGTGCTAAATCTTTGTTTTTAACTTCTACATCAATTTTGGCTAACCTATTATCTACGTGGAACTTAGTCACAGAAGGAGTGATTAATTCCAAGTTCGTTCCTCGTTGCATCAAGCCTGCACGCAAATCACGAGCAACGCCGTAATGGCTCATTGCGTCGGCTCGGTTGGGAGTTAGCCCAATTTCAAAAATTTCATCACTTTCTACTTCAAAAACTTCACTGCAAGGAGTTCCCACTTCGTATTTGTTGTCCAAAACTAAGATTCCGTCGTGTCCTTCACCCAAGCCAAGTTCGTCTTCAGCACAAATCATCCCGAAGCTTTCTTCTCCTCTTATTTTTCCTTTTTTGATTTCAAAAGGCTTACCTTCTTTATCAAAAAGAACTGTGCCAATTGTTGCTACGGGTACTTTCTGTCCTTTGGCAACGTTAGGAGCGCCACAAACAATCTGCAATACATTTCCTTGCCCGATATCTACTTTGGTTACTTTTAGTCGGTCGGCATTTGGGTGCTGTTCACATTCTAAAACGTGACCAACCACAACCCCTTTGAGTCCTCCTTTTATGCTTTCGAAAGGTTCAACTCCTTCAACCTCAAGACCTAAATCAGTTAGTAGAGCACTTGTTTGCTCGGAAGGTAAATCAATTTTAATGAAGTTTTTAATCCAATTATATGAAATTTTCATAGTGTGTTTTTAGTAAAATTAAATCATTTTTGATGAGGTGCAAATTTACAATTTTCTTATGAAAGAAAAATAGTTTTTCTGCTGAAAAAATCGAAAAATTAATCACAAAGAATACAATTTATATTCTGCCTCGCTTCCGATTTACCAAACGGATATTAAAAATCTCCGTAATTCACTTGAAAACAAGGTAGTCCGAGTTCTTTTCGCCACATATCCACCACTTGATTTCTGTCGTCCAAAAGAAATTCTACAAAATATTTTCCTTGAATTTCTTTTTCAAAAATTTCCCGTTTAATGATACTATCTTTACGGAAATCATTTGCATTTCGCATTATAAGTAAATCATAATCAATGAGATGCTTTTCTAAAAAGCGGATAGTAGGCTCACGGTAAATATTTTCTCTACCTGAAAGTAAAATTACCTTATATCCCTCATTTTTAGCCATTCTCAATACTTTCGCGACAGGTTCGTTTAGTAAATCGTTATCACAAGTCGAAGCATTATAAGGGTCACGACCATTCAAAAGAGAAAGTGTACCATCTAAGTCACAAATCACGGCTTTTGGTAGATTTTCACTTTGCGTAACGTATTTAATTTCAGTTTCTTTCAATCTTTTTGGAATTGGCTTGAAATCAAATTTTTCTTTCGTAAAACGCAGTTGATTGACATATTTTTCAATCACTCCTTTTGAAATGAATTTCCCGATTTCCGCATTGCGTTTGTCGCAACGTGATACAAGTTCTTCGAGCGGTAAATCGAATACTTTAAACTGAATATCAGCATATTCTGTGTAAGTTTCTACCATATCTTCGATGGTTCGAAGTCCGCAATTTGTGGCATCAATTATTACGTTGGTTTTACTTTTCAAAAGTGCAATTGTGGAGGCTTCTACCATTTTTGAAATACGCTCTTCATAGAAGGAATTCATTTTCGTGTCCCCGAATTGCATCATCCGAAAGTCATCACGATTCACACGCACCCAATTATCTTCAGTACGCAAAAAATATTTAGCGAAAGTGGATTTTCCTGACCCGGGGGCTCCCACCAAAATAAGCAATTTCGGAAATGTATGTTTATTAATATTTTGTCGTGTCATAGTCTGCTATCTAATTGTTTTTCAATTTCTTCTCCTAAAATTCTGTCAAGTACTAAATTTTTGAAGTAATAATTTTCCTCATCAATTTGATTGTAAGGCATTTTAATCATTTTTTGATTGATAGCCCAATCATTGATGGAACATTTTAATTTTGATTTTATGTTTCTTTTTGCAATATTTTCCTGTAATCTATCCTGAAAATCAATTCCATAGACAAGCGTTAAGTAATCATTATTCCGAACTTTGAACGCCGGAGGCATTCCGGATAAAAAAGCAGTTCGGGGTTTTATCATCACGCCTTCTTCATTGCTTTGATTTACTTGATTTACCCAAAGCTGAATTTCTGGAAATTTTTGTTCGAAATCTTCCTGATTTTCAAATTTATAGTGTAAAAAATCATCGTCATTTACTTGTTTGAAACTTAAATTGTCATTTATAAAAGTTTCCGAGCCATCTGAATGAATTTCTTTTAAGATGTTGAAAGGTTTGAAATACATTTCATCATCTTTTCCGAATACATCTAATTGTTTTTTAAATAATTGAATGTTATTTTGATAATTCTCCAGATTTAAAAATTTGAATTTTTTCACCGATTCATACTGACGGATAACGTGCATCGGATATTTTTCTTTTAACTCCTTCGATGATAATGTTTTAGAGTCTTCCGTGAAAGAAAGAAATTCAGGAGTTTGCTTGATTTTGTTTAATTTTTCGTACAAATCAGATTCTTTTAAATAATCACAGTGGATTTGGTGCGAAATATAATATCCTGAAAATTCATTGTTAATCAACCCTTTACCTAAAACTGACCAAGGCATTAATTCCGATTGAATAACACGAATTTTCGTATTTTCCCACGAAAACCGAGCGTGAAGTCCTTTTAAAGCATTGAGCCATTTTTCTTTATCCAAATGATTAATTTGAAATCCGTTTCGGCTTACTAAATAGCTTTGTTCCAGATTTTTATGTAAATAAATATCACAGTATGAACCCATATATTTCTTCTGAATTACAATCTCTGAAACTCCAGCATTTAAAAACCACAAAATTCCTTCGTATAGGCTTTCTATCTCATTTCTTTCCAGTGACTTAGGAGCTGGAGAAATAGTCGGAGAAAAAGCATTTATCTTATTTTTACAGAACCAATCAATTCTTTTTTTAATGATATTTTTATCTTCCATTGCTGTTGATTTTATTTTCTATTATTCTCAATTACAACTGCTTGCGTTGGGCAAGTTCCATTGATTTTATCACCAATGCCGTGAAAAGTATATTTGTAATTTTTTCCTTCCAAGCAATTTTTCACGAAATTCTCAAATTCGGATTTATTCCATTCAAAATGATGGTCATTGTGTCGCATATTGTCCTCATTTTCAAAATAATGTATGTTGAATTCACTATTTGGTGTAGTGATAATTAATTTGTTGAAATTGAACGATAAACATTGCTTTACTAAGTGCTTGGCGTCTTCAGGAGTGTTATGCTCAATGACTTCCGTAAGTAAAATATTTACAGGCTTATCGTATTTAAAATCAGATAAATCACTGAAGAAAAATAAGTTTTCAGCATCGAATTTTTCTTTAAAATTTTCAGCAATTTTTTGTACTTCAGGGTCTGTATCCACCGCAAAATAAGGATGATTATAATTATAATTTTTTCGCATAAATCGGCGGTAATATTTCAACTCGCCACAACCAATATCTAAAATAGGAAAATCAAATCCTAATTGATTGACAGCAAAATCCATACGGCTTCCGTGTGTATCCGCAAATTGGAATTCAATTTCAATGTTTTGCTTGCGGAAATACGCCTCAAACATCGGTTTGATTTCATTTAGTTGGCGTTCACTTTTCACCGCTTTTTTAATGAATAAGTAAAACACGAAATAAGGAACGTTATCAATATTTGTTAAAATACGAGCATATTTTTGAGCAAAAGAATCATCAATGTACGTAAATTCCCCGTATTCATTGGTAATATGGACAATTACAGCGATGAAACTCAGTAAATTGAAAGCCTCAAAAACGTTTCTTCCTTGTATGGAAAGACTGACGTTGTTCCCAATTAAAGGAGTGATTTTCACGTTTTTGAAATATTTTTCCATCAAAAAATGTCCGTGTTTGTACCAAGAAGAATTGATGTACATATTTTTTACCTCGATGTTACATTGTTCTGTATCAACTTCTTGCTTGGTTTTGTTCAACCATTTGACGGATTGATTGAAATACGTTTCTTTGTCTTGCAATAAATCTTTAAAAAGTTCGTTACAAATGTGCAGAATTACAAGCGGAGAGCAATAGCTTTGAAAATCAATCTGGTTGTTTTCCTCTGGCAAATAGCTGTATCGCGTATCCTGAAAAATAACATCGTAACGATTTGAATTTAAGGCATTTCCTATGATTTGTCCGTTACGCAGTGATTTGGCATAAATCCCGAAATCGGTGTTTGGGTTTTTGTTAAGGACGTCCAGTAATTTCGGGTTTTCTGATTGAATTTGTATAATCATTTCCTTGATATTTAAGTTAAAGAAGTGAAATTTCTTCTTCTGTTGGTTTGACGATGCAAAATAAATAATATGGTACGCAATCTTTTTGCGTAGATAAAATAATTTTATTTTTTTCAATAATTTTTTGTAAGTATTTAATTTTGAAGATAGTCAAAAGGTAAAATTAGGTTATTTATTGTCTTTGTTTTATGTTGATAATCAGTTTTTTATAAAAATATTGCATTTTTGTTATGAATAAATTGAAAAAATCAAAATAGTTTTTTTACATTTGTCAATCAGGATTATAAATTAATTACAAATGAATTTACACGAATATCAAGGAAAAGAGATACTTTCAAGTTTTGGCGTACGTGTACAACGCGGAATCGTAGCACAAAGCCCAAAAGAAGCGGTAGAAGCAGCAAAACAGCTAACAGCCGAAACGGGAACGCAATGGTATGTAGTTAAAGCTCAAATTCACGCGGGCGGACGCGGAAAAGGAGGCGGGGTAAAGTTAGCCAAGGGATTGCAAGAAGTTGAACCGCTTGCACAGCAAATTATTGGTATGAACTTAGTTACACCACAAACGCCACCAGAAGGTAAAAAAGTACATCAGGTGCTTATCGCTGAAGATGTGTATTATCCGGGAGAAAGCAAACCTGAAGAGTTTTATATGTCTGTTTTGCTTGACCGTTCCAAAGGAAAAAATATGATTATGTATTCAACCGAAGGAGGAATGGATATTGAAACAGTTGCTGAAGAAACTCCTCATTTGATATTTACTGAAGAAATTGACCCGGCTGTGGGGTTGTTGCCTTTCCAAGCTCGTCAAATTGCTTTCAACTTAGGGCTTTCGGGTGATGCACAGAAAGAAATGGTGAAATTTGTAACAGCGTTGTACAATGCGTATGTTTCTTCCGATTCAAGTCTTTTTGAAATTAATCCCGTTTTAAAAACTTCTGACAATAAAATTTTGGCTGTAGATGCTAAAGTAACTCTTGATGATAATTCGCTTTATCGTCATAAAGATTATGCTGAGTTACGTGATTTGCGTGAAGAAAATCCGATTGAAGTGGAGGCTAAAGCTGTGGGACTTAACTATGTAGCTTTAGATGGAAACGTAGGATGTATGGTAAACGGAGCCGGACTTGCGATGGCAACAATGGATTTGATTAAGCAAGCAGGTGGTTCTCCGGCGAATTTCTTGGATGTTGGAGGAACTGCTGATGCCAAACGTGTGGAAACGGCTTTCCGTATTATTTTGAAAGACCCAAATGTAAAAGCGATTTTGGTTAATATTTTCGGTGGAATTGTACGTTGCGACCGTGTGGCACAAGGTATCGTAGATGCGTATAAAAATATGGGAGGAGACATTAACGTGCCAATCATAGTGCGTTTACAAGGAACCAATGCCGAAATAGCCAAAGAGATTATTGACAATTCGGGCTTGGCGGTGCATTCGGCAATTTTATTCCAAGAAGCAGCTGACAAAGTTAAAGAAGTACTAAAATAAGAAATTATTTTACCGAATAAATTTTAAGGATAGAGTTCATTCTCTGTCCTTATTTTTTTATGTTTTTAAGAAAGTGAAATCAAGCAAAAAATAATTAAATTCCAGAAAGTTATTTGTTAAAAAATAATCTGATTTTGAATTTTGATATTATATCTTTATTTATTTGAAAATCAAGTTTTTTGAATATCTCATATTGCTTAAATTTTAACACGTGAACTAAAATAAAATAGTTAAATAAAAAATATTGTTGAAAAAATAAATGTGATTTTCCATAAAACTTATATATTTGCACTTTGTCGTTATTGTATGCATAGGTATTTATATTACATAGCAATTCTTTTAGGGATGCAGGCAGTGACAGCCCAAACGCACGAAATAGGTGTTTTTTTGGGTGGTAGTAATCCTATTAGTGACGTTGGAAGAACGCATTATGTGCTTCCTAACAAGTTGGCTTTTGGAGGTTTATATAAGTGGAATTTTCACGACAAAATGGCTTTGCGTTTGCAAGTAAGCACAACTAATTTGACAGGAAAAGACAAACAATCTGATGTGGTGGGGAAAGTGAATCGAGGTTTTTCTTTTTCCAACAAGATTGTTGAAGCGAGTTTGGGAGCAGAGTATAACTTCTTCAAATTCAATATGCATAAACCTCTTGACAGACCCATAACACCTTATCTATTTACGGGAATTTCCTACATTGAACACGATGATTTGTACTTCGAAAGTTTATTGATAAGGCAACAGGAAGCGAGAAAAACATCAAAAATATACAGCACTTGGGCTCTCCCTGTTGTGCTTGGCGTAAAAGCAAAAATGGGAATATATTTTGTAGTGGCAGTTGAGGTAGGAACACGTTTTACTTTCACAAACAACTTGGACGGAAGTACTCCTAAATATGGTGCGTCGTTTGGAAATGTTGCAACTAAGGATTACTATACTTTTTCAGGCGTTACCTTAACTTACACATTCGGAAGAAAACCGTGTTATTGCAATTAGGATTAAAAAGAATATGGAAGAGATAACAAATTATCCTAAGCATCTTGCCATTATTATGGACGGTAATGGTCGTTGGGCAAAAAAGCAGGGAATGATGCGAATTTTTGGTCACGAAAGTGCAATGAAAGCAGTAAGGCAAACCGTAGAATATTGTGTGGAAAACAATATTGGATACCTTACTTTATATGCCTTTTCAACAGAAAATTGGAATCGTCCTGCTATTGAGGTAAATGCCTTGATGGAGCTTTTGGTTAAATTCTTAAAAAAGGAATCGAAATCGTTGAATGAGAATAACATTCGTTTAAAAACAATAGGAAGATTAGACCATTTTCCTAAAAAAGCGAAAGAAACATTATTAGAAACAATTGATAAACTGAAGAATAACACAGGATTAATACTCACTTTGGCTTTGGGCTACGGAGCTCGGGAGGAGCTTTCTACGGCTATAAAAAACATTGCTACGGATGTGAAAAACGGAGTTATTTCTGCAGAAAATATAAACGAATCTGTAATTAATTCGTACCTTTACACTCACGATTTGCCAGATGTGGATTTGCTTATCAGAACAAGTGGTGAGTATCGCATTAGTAACTTTTTGTTATGGCAAATTGCCTACGCCGAATTGTATTTTACAGATGTGCTTTGGCCTGATTTTAACAAAAATCACTTAAATGAGGCGATATTAAATTATCAAAAAAGAGAGAGAAGATTTGGAAAAACAAGCGAACAACTTAAGTAAACGTATGTCATTGAAGAAATATTTATTTATAGCATTGTCTGCAATCGTAGGACTTGTAAATGCTCAAGAGGAAGAGAGATTATCAATAGAGAATGGGAAAAAATATATCATTGGAGGAATTGAGGTAACAGGTTCAAAACGTTACAATGCACAAACTATCTTGACTACTTCGGGGCTGAGAGTGGGTGATGAAATTATTATTCCCGGTGAAAAATTCAGTGCTATAATTCACAAATTATGGGGCTATAAGTTGTTCAGTGACGTAAATATTTATATCCAACGAATAGAAGGAGATAAGGCGTTTTTGGAACTCGCCATTAAGGAAATTCCGTCACTTATCGATGCAAAAGTAACGGGAATTCGTGAGAAAAAGGCTGAGGAAATCATAAAAAATGCCAACTTAAAAAAAGGAACGAAGGTAAACGAGAGTTTCATTGCAGATACCAAAAACTACATTATTAATAAATATCGAAAAGAAGGATATCTCAATACAAAAGTAACCATTGATACTAAGGTAGATACCACAGATGCCAACGGAGTAAATATGTTGGTTCATATTGATAAAGGAAACAAAGTGAAAGTGGACAAAATCACTTTTGCAGGTAATGAAAAATTTTCTGATGAAAAACTTCGCAGAAAGCTCAAAAACACAAAGCAACGCACTTTTGGTCGTTTTTGGAAACGTTCAAAGTATGTAGCTAAGGATTACGATGAGGATTTGGTGTCATTGGTCGATTTTTACAAAGAAAATGGATATCGAGATGCCCGAGTTGTAAGTGATACACTAACATATGATGCTGAAGGTAATGTAAATCTGAACATTGCTTTGGAGGAAGGACACAGATATTACTTTGGAGATATTCGCTTTTTAGGAAACTCGGTGTATAATGACCGAATTTTACATCAAATTTTAGGTATCAAAAAAGGAGATGTATATAATGGTGTTCATCTTAAAAAACGCCTTCAGGACCAAACTAAACCTGATGCGGAGGATGTTTATAACTTATATCAAAATAGCGGATATTTATTCGCACGGGTTATTCCTGTAGAAACTTCTGTGGTAAATGACACAATTAATTTTGAAGTGCGAATTTCCGAAGGAAAGCCTGCGTATTTTAATAAAGTTACAGTAGTAGGAAACCAACGCACTAATGACCACGTGATTTTCCGTGAGTTGCGCACACGTCCGGGGTATTTATATAACAAAGATGCTGTAGTACGTACAATTCGTGAATTAGGTCAGTTGCAACTTTTTGATGCTCAGAATATTGTTCCTGATTTGAAAAATGCCGATGATGTTGCAGGTACAGTGGATGTTGAGTATAACCTAACAGAAACAGGTTCCAGCCAAATACAGTTACAAGGTGGTTACGGTGGAGGTTCTTTCATCGGTACATTAGCATTGGTTTTCAACAACTTTTCTATCAGAAATATTTTTAACAAGAAGGCTTATGATAGAATGCCGATTCCGATGGGTGACGGACAGAATTTATCTCTTAACATACAAGCCAGTAGATATTACAGAACGTACGGATTCTCATTTACGGAACCTTGGTTCGGAGGGAAACAACCTGTACAATTTTCAATTTCATTCAATCGTACGGAGCAATTCGGGTATAATTACTACACGTATGATGTGGATAGAAGCAAAAGAGTTTTCATAACGGGAGCAAGTGTAGGACTTGCAAAACGCCTCAGAGTGCCAGACGATTATTTCCAAATTTCGCACGCATTGAGTTATCAACATTATGATTTGAGAAACTATTCGTTAGGATTGTTTACATTCAATGAGGGAGAGTCTAACTCTTTGGCTTACACGGTTGCTTTATCGAGAAATTCAAGCGGTCCGAACCCTATTTTCCCGATGTCGGGTAGTAGTTTTTCAATCAGTGCGAAGGTAACACCTCCATATTCACTATTTAATAACGTGGATTACAAGTCGTTATCTGCTGAAAGTTCACAGGCAGAAGCCAACAGAGATACTGCAAAAATGGCAGAAATTGACCAAAAACGTTTCCATTGGTTGGAATTCTACAAAATAAAACTTAACGGAACTTGGTACACAAATATTTATGACAAATTAGTATTGAAGTTCGGAGCTGATTTCGGGTACTTAGGTGCATATAATAAAGATAGAGGAATTGTACCTTTTGAAAGATTCTTTATGGGAGGTGATGGTTTAGGGTATTATTCAATGGACGGACGGGATAACATTCAAATGCGTGGATATACGAATTATTCACTTTCATCGCCTGACGGAGAAAATATTTATAACAAATTTTCTTTGGAGTTGCGTTACCCAATTACGTTGAAACCGATGGCGTCAATTTATGGGTTAGCCTTTGCTGAAGGAGGAGGGACTTATTCAGGATTTTCAAATTTTAATCCTTTCCAAATCAAGCGTTCAGCAGGATTGGGCTTGAGATTGTTTATGCCTCAATTTGGTATGTTAGGAATTGATTTCGGTTACGGATTTGATAAGCCGTTAAACTCAAATACCAATGGCGGTTGGCAAACACATTTCATTTTCGGACAGCAATTCTAAAAATTTGGCACGATATTTTCTATGCAATAAATAGAAGAACGTATAAAAGTTTTTTAGCTATGATAAAACTAAAACATATCTTGCTTTCGGGCTTGTTCTTAACGGCAAGTTTTATATCCGCTCAAAAAGGAGTTAAGATTGGGTATGTGGATATGGATTTTATTTTGTCAAATTTGGAGGAATATAAAGTAGCTAATGAACAATTTGCCTTGCAAGTGAATGGCTGGCAACTTGAGATAGAAAAACGCCAGAAGCAAATTCAAGATGAAAAAGATAAGCTGGAGGCTGAAAAATCATTGTTAACGGCTGAACTCATCAAGGATAAGCAACAAGAAATAAGCCTGCTTGAACATAATTTGAATGCTTATAAAGAGCAAAAGTTTGGAGCCGAAAATGGAGAGTATGTCACTCAAAAATTTATGTTAGCCAAGCCAATTCAAGACCAAGTGTTTAATATTGTTCAAGAAATAGGAAAGCTCAGAAAATATGATATGATTTTTGAAAAAAGTGAAGTTTCGATGCTTTATTCAAACAATCAGCATAATTTAACCAATGTTGTGCTTCGGATTTTGAGAAGAAAAGACAATGCGGAGGACAGAAATAAAGAAATAGGGGAGCTTTTAAAGGAAAGTTATGATTTTGAGTTTGTTGATGAACGAACAAAAAAACGTAAAGAATTAGAGCAAGAAAAGGAAAGAAAAAGAGCTGAGTACGAAAAGGAAAAGCAAAAACGCATAGAAGAAACACGACGCAAACGAGCGGAAGAACAAGCACAGAAAGAAAAAGAAAAAGCTGAACGCTTACAAAAACAACAAGAAGCAAAACAAAAAAAGAATAAATAGAGTACTAACATTAATAATTTATAAACACAAGTAAGATGATGAAAAACTTTAAAACAATTATGATTGCATTGGCTCTTGTATTAGGAGCAACATCAATGGCTACTGCACAAAACAAAATAGCCCACATTGATACACAAAAGCTTTTGGAAGAAATGCCTGAAAGAAAATCGGCTGAAGCTCAATTGAAAAAATTACAACAAACTTATGAGGCTGATTTTCAAGCGTCAATTAAGGAACTTCAAACCAAAGCTCAAGCGTATCAGAATGAGGTGTCTGCTTTAACAGAAGCTCAATTAAAAGCGAGAGAGTCAGAATTCCTTAAAAAATCAGAAGAACTTCAAACAATGGAGAACAATCTGCGTCAGGCACAGCAAACAGCTTCTATGACAATTCAGAAAAAACAACAAGAATTGATTGAGCCAATTTTGAAAAAAGTAAGAGCTGCTGTTGAAAAAGTTGCTGCTGCACAAGGAATTCAATACGTTTTGGATTCAAGCAATGGTTCAGGAGTGATTGTAGCTAAAGGAACTGATTTATACAGTGCAGTAAAAAAAGAATTAGGATTTTAATTGTCCATAATATACAAATAATTTTAGTTAAAAGTGTTCGTGTTTTGCGGGCACTTTTTTATTTTTGTATTATGATTAATAAAGAAAAGCCAATAGGATTATTTGATTCAGGGGTAGGAGGAACCACTATTTGGAAGGAAATAGTAAAACTTATGCCTTATGAAAATACATTGTTTCTTGCAGATAATAAAAACGCTCCGTATGGAGGAAAAACGAAAGAAGAAATTATCGTTCTATGTGAAAAAAATACGGAATTTCTGCTGGAAAAGGAAGTTAAAATCATTGTAGTTGCTTGTAACACAGGAACAACAAATGCGATATCACATTTGCGTGCCAAATACAAAGATATTTCTTTCATTGGCATAGAGCCGGCTATTAAGCCTGCCGGATTACAAAGTATTACTAAAAAAGTTGGTGTTTTGGCAACTAAAGGTACACTTTCAAGTGAATTATTTATGAAAACGAGCAATGATTTGATTAAACGAGAAGGAATTCAAATCGTTGAAAAAATAGGGGAGGGGTTAGTCAATCTTATTGAAAAGGGACAGATAGAAAGTCCTGAAATGTTTGAATTATTAAAGAAGTATTTGCTCCCTATGGTGGAAGAAAATATAGATTATCTTGTACTTGGTTGTACTCATTATCCGTATTTATTGCCTCAAATCCAAAAGATTATCCCAGAAAATATAAAGGTGATAGATTCGGGATATGCCGTTGCAAAACAGACAAAAAACATACTTTCACAAAGCAATCTGTTGAACGATACTAAAAACAAACCCCATCACATTTGGTTTAGTGATGGGGATTTATCTGTTTTACAACAATTTGCACCAAATATAGATAATTTGGAACTTCAAAAGATTTAAAAATCAATCTGTCCGAAATCGTCTCCGTCACTTGATTGTTCGTCTTTTTTACAATCAACGGGGATTTCCATATTTTGAGGAGAAGGAAAAGCAGCTTTTGACACACTTAATTCTTTGTCTTCATAGCATTTTTTCATATAATATCCCCAAATGGGTAGTGCCATTGTTGCTCCTTGCCCATAGGTAGTGCCTTTAAAGTGTACGGCTCGGTCTTCGCCACCTACCCAAACTCCGGTAACCAAATTCGGAACCATTCCCATAAACCAACCATCACTGTTGTTTTGAGTTGTTCCTGTTTTTCCTGCAATTGGATTCGTAAAGGCATACGGATAGCCTGTCATCACATTTTTGTACAAACTGTTATAAGAATCAGCTCCTTTGGTTCTGAGTCTTGCTCCCGAACCATATTGCGTAACTCCTTCCATTAAATTTACAACAGCACGAGCCACATCAGCACTTACAACATCGTGAGTTTCAGGAGTGTTTTCAAACAGAACGGTTCCGTTTTTATCTTCAATACGGGTTACCAAAATAGGTTTGACATATACGCCTTCGTTGGCAAATGTGCCATAAGCTCCTACCATTTCGTAAACCGTAGCATCAGAAGTACCCAAAGCAATTGAAGGCATTTCCGGAATTTCAGAGGTAATTCCTAAATTTCTAACCATATTAATTACAGGAACAGGACCCACTTTATCCATCAGATTAACTGTAATGGAATTGACTGAATTTGCCAGAGCATACTTTAGTGTCATCATTTTACCTGAGAACTTCCCGTTGGAATTTTTAGGACACCAAGCAGTTACGTTTTGATATTTTCCTTCTTCGATACAAGTTTGAATATCAGGTAATTCGTAGCAAGGAGAATAATGTAATTGATCGATTGCAGTTGCATAAACAAAGGGCTTGAATGTAGAACCGGTTTGTCTGGCACCTTGAATCACTTGGTCATATTGGAAATGCTTGTAGTTAATGCCTCCCACCCAAGCTTTTATGTGTCCCGTTTGTGGCTCCATTGACATCATTCCCGTACGTAAGAAAGCCTTATAGTAAAGAATAGAATCCTTTGGAGTCATAATCGTGTCTTTTTCGCCTGCCCACGAAAAGATTCTCATTTCCGCTTTCTTCGTAAAAGATTCTTTGATTTCATCTTCGGAATATCCTAAAGATTTCATTTTTCTCCATCGTTCGGAGTTTTTCATTGCCCTTGTTATCAAGGTGTTGAACTCATCTTTGGAAATATCTAAAAACGGATAAGTTTTATTTTTAGTAGGATTATTTTCTGCATCAAAAGCCTTTTGAAGTCGCATCATATGCTCTTTTACAGCCATTTCCGCATAAGTTTGCATTTTGGAGTCAATGGTTGTATAAACTTTCATTCCGTCCAAATACAGATTGTGTTTTGAGCCGTCTGGTTTAGGATTTTTTTCAATCCAATCTCGCATATATGAACGTAAATATTCACGAAAATAGGTAGCAATTCCTTCATTGTGGCTTTCGGGAGTAAAGTTAATTTTCAGAGGAATTTGTTGCAGAGAGTCTCTCATTTTATTGCTAATGTATTTATTTTTAGCCATTTGTGAAAGAACTACATTTCGCCTGTTTGTAACTCCTTTTGGATTTCGCACAGGATTGTAAAGGGAAGAGTTTTTAAACATTCCTACCAACACAGCACTCTCTTCAATCAATAAATCTTGTGGTTCTTTATCAAAAAAGATACGTGATGCGGAACGGATTCCATCAGCTTGATAACCAAAATCATATATGTTGAAGTACATCGTCAGAATTTCTTCTTTAGTGTATTGAGTTTCCAAACGTGTGGAAATCACCCATTCTTTAATTTTTTGAGTGTAACGTTCCAGTCCGCGAGCTTTTGTTCCGTGAAATAGCTGTTTTGCAAGCTGTTGCGTTATTGTTGAAGCCCCTCCTTTGCTTCCCAGAAAAGCAATGGCACGCAATGTTCCTCGAGCATCAATTCCTGAATGTTCATAGAAACGCTCATCTTCAGTGGCAACTAATGCATCAACTAAATGCTTTGGTAAATCCTTGTATTTCACAGGAGTACGGTTGTCGTCCAAGTAAAATTTACCCAACGTTTTTCCATCCGAACTAACTATTTCCGTAGCTAAATTGGTTTCAGGGTTTTCAAGTCTTTTAAAATCAGGCATTTCTCCTAAGAATCCCCAAGAAGCAAACATAAATAAAAGCACCACGAATATTATCCCTCCGGCAAATATCCGCCAGAACCATTTTACAAAAAAGCTTTTATTTTTTTTTGTATTATTTGTATTTTTTGCCATAAATGTTTGGATATCAAATTTTTGATTTTATAAATTTAATTGGCTGCTTCTATTCGCAAACCTACCTCTGTAATTCCTTCCAGAAGTTCAATTCCTTCATTTTCACCTATTTTTCGCATTGCTTGCTCTATTTTTATGGTGTATTTTCCTTTGGAGGGAAAGTTGAAATTTTCTTTGTACCAGAGTTTACTTTCCTTAACGGCAGAAAAACCATAGCCAAGCCATTCTCCTTCAGGGGTTGCCATTTCGTATTGTAAAGTATCTACAATTACTTTGTTGTCAGGTTGTTCTAATTTTGTGATTATGAATAAGTTACTAAATTCGTACTTTTCATCATTACGTAACATTATGAACAGATTTTTCTTAGCAATTGTGTCCGTTTGCTCAAGTTGAAACAGAACAGGTTTCCCCTTTTCCCAACCGTTGGAGAGAGAAACATACTGGCTATACTCAACATTATCGTTGCAACCGGTTAGAAAAATAAGTATAAATAACGTTTTTAAGAATCTCATTTTTAGGTTTTTAACAGTTTTAAGAAACTCCAAAAAGAATAGTATTATTTTTCTTTATTTGTATTATTTCTGTTGTTTGGTCTCTTTTTGGTATTTGGTTTCTTTGATTCGTTTGTGTTTTTTAAATTTTTTTGAGTATTTTCTTTATGAGGATTTGGCTGTTTTTGTTCTTTCACATTTTTCGGGAGATTATTCTGACTTTCTCCTTTCTGTTGATTTGGATTTTTCGCCTGTTTTTGATTTTTCGGGCTTTTTTTACCTTTTTTTCGTTTATTGGCTTTGTCAAATCGGGTGATATCCTCCTCAATCATTTCTTTACCTCCGTCGTTGCCCAAAGTAGCCGACATCCCAACTCCGTCACTTACAATGGCATAACTATCCAAAGAAACCACTTTTTGCTCTTTTTCGTTCATAGTAATGATTTCTTTCACGCTATCAACGGAAATTTTGTACCAATTTATCGGGTCGTCATCATAGGTGAACCACATAAATCGTTTGAAAATATCTATTTTTTGGCAACTTGCTCTTCCTTTTTCGGTTACGAGTTTGACTTCTGTTTTTGGAAAATCCTGTAAAGCATCAAGATACGTATCTAATTCAAAATTAATGCAACACTTTAGTTTTCCGCATTGTCCGGCTAATTTTTGAGGATTTAATGAAAGTTGCTGATAACGAGCCGCTGCCGTAGTTACCGTTCTGAAATCAGTTAGCCAAGTGGAACAACAAAGTTCCCGTCCGCATGAGCCAATCCCGCCCAAGCGAGCTGCTTCTTGGCGAAATCCAATTTGTCGCATTTCTATTCGGACAGAAAAAACCCGAGCCATATCTTTTATCAACTGACGAAAATCAACGCGTCCTTCCGCCGTATAATAAAAGGTAGCTTTTGAGCCATCTCCTTGAAACTCAACATCTGATATTTTCATTTCCAAACCTAAAGCAATAGCCAACTCACGTGATTGCTTTTGAACGGCTTCTTCTTTGTTTCGAGCTTCTTGCCAAATATCAATATCTTTTTGATTTGCTTTACGATATATTTTCGGAACGCCATCACTTTTCCAATCAATTCGATGCTTTTTCATTTGTAAACGAACTAGTTCGCCCGTTAGTGTGATAATGCCTACATCGTGTCCGGAATTGGCTTCGGTAGCAACGACATCACCTATTTGCAGAGGGATATTATCGCTATTTCTGAAATATTCTTTGCGGCTGTTTTTAAATCGAACTTCTACGCAGTCAAATTGTTTTTGCCCACCTGGTATTTGCGTGTTAGAAAGCCAATCAAAAACGGCTAATTTTCCGCTTCCACAGCCGCCTGTTCCGCAACTACCTGTTCCACAGCCACCTTTTTTATTTTTTGTTGTGCAATTATTGCAACTCATCCTTTTAATTCTATGTTTTTTTGCAAGAGAATAATAAAAAATATGATTTATCTCTTGTTTTATTAAGTTAGTTAAAATTGTATAATTATTAGTTTTTCCTTCCAATGAAGGAACTTCAAACTGCAAAAATACATTTTTTATTTTACTTATAATAATAAGCAGACAGGTTTTTTGTGTTGCTTGGTATTGAGTACGAATTAATGCGTAATAATTGTTTTATTACGAAAGCGGATTATTTTTTTGAAAAAAATGAATGTTAAAAGTAATTCAGAATTATTTTAAATAAAAAAAATATTGTACCTTTGTACGAAATTAAAATTAATATTCATATGAAAAAAGTATTTTTAGTGGCTCTTATGGGGGCGTTTATTGTATCGTGTGGTAATACGGAAACTAAGAAAAACGAGGCAAGTTCTTCAATGGAAGCAACTCACAATCACGACCATTCAATGCAAGAACAAAAACCGGCAGCAACAGAACAAAAAGTTGAAGATGGTGCAATTGTGTTGGAAAGTACCGACCAAATGACTTTTAGTACAAACGAAATCAGAGTAAAAGCAGGTGAGAAAGTAACCTTGACTTTGAAACACGTTGGTAAAATGAAAGTGGAAGTTATGGGACACAATTTCGTGTTGTTGAAACAAGGAACTGACCTTGCTGCTTTCGCCGGAAAGGCAATGAATGCAAAAGATACAGATTATGTACCTGCCGGAAGCGATGAAGTTATTGCTCATACTAAGATGATTGGTGGTGGCGAGTCAACAACAATCACATTTGATGCTCCAGAAAAAGGAACTTATGACTTTATGTGTTCATTCCCTGGGCATTATGCAATTATGAAAGGTAAATTTATTGTTGAATAAATAAAAAACAATTTATTATCTACGTTAGGCTATCCTGCTTTTTGGGTAGCCTTTTTGTTTTAAATTAATTTTTCGTACTTTTGCAAAACCTGATGAATGGGGTTTCTCAATAAAAAAAGATAAAAGAATAAAGAAGTAAAACTATGAAAGTTAGGATTTTCTATCTGAGGAAAAATAAAAAATACAATTACACACCTCGATATTATGAAGGCAAGGATTTGGGAAATCCGTATGAGTTTGATTCACGCATACGAAAAGACCGTGAAACGCAAACCAATCATTTCACTGTGGAATGGCAAGATATCCGAAAGGAAAGCCGTAACCGCAAAAACAGAGAAATCAACAAAACTTTTTTGGTAGTTTTGGCTATACTGATTTTTTTAGCCCTCTATTTTCTTGATTTTGATATATCAATATTTAAAAAGTAACAGAAAAAGAGTCTTTTATTTAAAAGTTTTGAAAACAAATACGCAATGTTTTTAAACTTTTTTGACTTCAATTTATGACAGATATAATTCGCTTATTACCAGACCACGTAGCTAACCAGATTGCAGCAGGAGAAGTGATTCAGCGTCCCGCCTCGGCTGTGAAAGAATTGCTTGAAAATGCCATTGATGCCAAAGCTACAGAAATTAAACTTATTATTAAAGATGCGGGAAAAACTTTAGTGCAAGTTATTGATAATGGGATTGGTATGAGCGTTACAGATGCTCGCTTGGCTTTTGAACGTCACGCAACTTCAAAGATTCAAAAAGCGGAGGATTTGTTTCATTTACAAACAAAAGGATTTAGAGGTGAGGCTTTGGCTTCAATTGCCGCAATTGCTCACGTAGAGCTAATTACAAAACGCCCATCTGATGAATTGGGAACGGAACTTCGCATTGAGGGAAGCAAAGTTACTTATCAGGAACCTTGCGTAACTGCCAACGGAACTTCCATTGCGATGAAAAATCTGTTTTTTAACATTCCGGCTCGTCGGAATTTCTTAAAATCTGATTCTGTGGAACTTCGGCACGTGCTAGACGAATTTCACAGAGTTGCATTGGCTCATCCGAATATCCATTTCTATTTTTATAATAATGGAAGTGAGCTGTTTAACTTGCCCGTTGCAAATTTCAGACAACGGATAGTTCACATATTCGGTGCTAAAACAAATGAGAAATTAGTTCCTGTTGAGGAAGAAACTCCTATACTGAAAATCAGCGGATTTATTGTAAAACCCGAATATATCACAAAAAGCAAATCATTACAATTTTTGATGGTTAATCATCGTTTTGTGAAAAGCAGATACTTAAATCACGCAATTACAACGGCTTATGAAGGCTTGATTAACAGTCAGCAACAACCCGATTATTTCATTCAGCTTGAGGTTGACCCTTCTTCCATTGATATTAACATTCATCCTACAAAAACTGAGGTTAAATTTGAGGACGAACACAGTATTTATGCTCTTTTAAAATCGGCGGTGAAACACAGTTTAGGGCAATTTAACATAGCTCCGACACTTGATTTTAACAGAGATGCTTCTTTTGATATTCCGTACAATTACAAGGATAAAGAGCCTGTTTTTCCGAAAATAGAAATAGACCCCGATTTTAATCCGTTTAAGGAAGAAATAAAGCCAAAATCATCATATTCAAGTAGTTATTCACATCAATCAAAAAAGCAACCTGCTTGGGAAAGCCTATATTCGGAAATAGATTCTGGGCTGAATAATTTTGAGTCTCAAGTGATTGAAAGTAAGCTGTTTGATACTGAAACTCCAATTTTGCAAACAGGAAAAAAAATCATTTCCTTTGGGAGGAAGTACCTCGTAACGACATTGGGAGGAGAATTAATTGTGGTTAATATTCATCGGGCACATCAACGTGTTCTGTATGAGGAATTTATAAAAACCTTACAATCAAGCAGTACGGCAAGCCAACAGTTGATGTTTCCTATTGAACTTTCTTTTTCAAAACCCGAAATTGAAAGTATTTTAAAATTGAAACAATTTTTTGAGGATATTGGATTCATAATTGATATTGAAGCAGATAAAGTTATTTTGACCGGAATTCCGCTTCATATTTCGGATAGCCAAATACCGGAAGTTTTTTCGGAAATAGTACAACAACACATTGAAAATGTATATGGAGGAGAAAACTCTCAAAAAGAGGCATTTGCAAAAAGCATTTCTAAAAATTTGGCTGTAAAAACAGGGCAAACTCTAACGGAGGAAGAGCAAGAAACTTTACTGAATAATTTGTTTGCTTGTGAAGAAAGTTTAACTTCGCCCTCTGGAAAACGGATTTACAGCACATTTTCACTAACTGATATTGATAAATATTTTTAATTTTAAAAAATTATGGAACGCATAACGCAGACAGTCAAGCACTTGATAATAATAAATGCTATTTTATTTGTCGTTGTACAATATAACCTTATTCCAAGCTTAAATCTAAAGGAAATAACTCCTATCTATTTCTTTGAAAATCCGCAATTTAATTGGTGGCAAGTTATTTCTCATATGTTTATGCACGGAGATTGGGCTCATTTATTCTTCAATATGTACGCACTTTGGGCTTTCGGAAGTCCGCTGGAACATATTTGGGGAAGAAATAAGTTTTTGTTTTTCTATCTTTCCTGCGGAATTGGAGCTGCACTGATACATTCTGGCGTAAATTATTATTATTTCCAACAAGGTCTTCAGGCTTTGGAAGAGACTGGATTTTCTGCCGAAATGGTAAAAAGTGTTTTAGCCGAAGGTAAATACAACACAGCTTGGGAGCAAATCATTTCAAAAAGCACTTTTGATGATATGATGTCAGCGTATTTCACGCCAGCTGTTGGGGCTTCGGGGGCGATTTACGGTATTTTAGCAGCATTTGCAATGATGTTCCCTGATGCCAAATTGATGCTTTTCTTCATTCCTTATCCTATAAAAGCAAAATATTTTATCCCGATTATAGTTGGTTTGGACTTATTTTCAGGTGTTACGGGATTTTCTGTTTTCGGAGGAAATATCGCACATTTTGCCCACGTGGGAGGAGCTTTAATGGGCTTTTTGATGATGTGGTACTGGAGAAAAAAATCATTTGACCAGAACCGTTGGGATAGAAGATAATCAAGGTAAGATAAAATTAAATTGGAAGCTAAGATATTGATAAATAATTAATTATTTTGCTTCTGTTTATAAAATAAAGATAAAATCAATTATGCAATTTTTTTCAGAAGAAGAAAATTATTCTGTTTCAAAATTCGAGTCAATGTTGCAACAAAATCATATTTTGTTTTTTGATGTTGATGAATTTGAAGAAATCATTGAATATTATTTGGAATTAGGAAAAATGAGTAAAGCCAAGCACGCGTTGCAAATTGGTTTGAATCAACATCCTTCGGCTATATCATTGAAACTCTTGCAGGTAGAGGTAATGATTTTTGAAGATGAATTGCAACAAGCATCGCTTATTCTTAACGAATTGGAGTTGCTTGAGCCTTCAAATTCAGAGGTTTACGTGCAGAAGGCAAATCTGTATTCCAAACTTAATCAACACGAAAAAGCAATTGATTTGCTAAAATTCGCACTTCCTTTGGCTGATGATTTGGTAGATGTTTATTCGCTCATCGCAATGGAATATCTTTTTATAGAAAATTATCAAGAAGCGAAAAAATACTTCAAAAAGTGCTTATCAGAAGATATTGAGGACTATATGTCGTTACAACAATTGCTTTTCTGCTATGATATTTTGGAAGAAAATGATGAAGCAATTGCCTTTTTGAATTCGTATTTGGATAAAAATCCGTATTGCGAAGTGGCTTGGCATTATTTGGGAAAACAGCATTTGGCAAAAGAGGAGCTAAATGAAGCGTTGAGATGTTTTGACTTTGCCATAATAAGCGACGATACTTTCACGGGAGCTTATTTTGAAAAAGCTAAAGTGTTGGAAAGGCTTGAAAATTATCAGAAAGCTATTGAAAATTACAAGATTACACTCACATTAGACGATGCTTCTCCTTTGGTGTATTTGCATATCGGGCGTTGTTTTGAGAAAATGAACGACGATGCCACTGCTGAACAGTATTATTTTAAAGCGGTTCACGAGGACCCTCAATTGAGTAAATCTTGGCTCACGTTGGCTGAGTTTTACTACCTTAGGGGGAATCATTCCAAGGCTTTGAAGTATATAAACAAAGTGTTGCTTCTTGAGGACAACAATCCGTATTATTGGCGTCGTTGTGCCGAAATTAATTTCTGTTTGCAGGATTATGAACGAGCAGAATATGCTTTTAGTCAGGCAGTTGAGTTTGGTGATTATTCGTTAAATACGTTGATTAATTGGACGGATTTGTTATTATTAAATGAAAATTATGCCAAAGCCTTGTCCGTTGCCTCAGATACGATGCGCATTTTCCCTGATGATGTGACTACTTTTTATCGCTTGTCAATTGCTTTTGCTGGTATTGGAAACTTCTTGGAATCAGAGCGTTATTTGAAAATTGCTTTCGAGAAAGGAAAAGAATGGATTGCTTTTTTCGATAAAAAATTCCCAGCTTTTTTTAGTTTGGATTTTGTAAAAGAAATAATGAAGAAAAACTAAAAATGCGATATTTCATAGAATTTTCATACAACGGGAAAAATTATCACGGATGGCAGAACCAACCACATTCGGTTAGTGTTCAGGAAGTTATGGAGAAAAGTTTGAGTACACTTTTACGAACTCAAATAGAAATCGTTGGAGCTGGACGAACCGATAGCGGAGTGCACGCTTTGCAAATGTTTGCCCATTTTGATGTTGAAAATCCTATTGATAATCAGTTGGTTTACAAATTGAATGCTTTTTTGCCTAAGGATATTGCCATTTACAAAATTCATCGCGTGAAGGACGATGCACACGCCCGATTTGATGCGATAAAAAGAACCTATGAATATCACATTTGCACAAAGAAAGATGCATTTCGTTATGAATCAAGTATGTATGTGAATCTTCCGTTAGATGTGCAAAAAATGGAAGAGGCGGCAAAACTTCTTTTTAAATATGTTGATTTTCAGTGTTTTTCAAAGTCAAATACGGATGTGAAGACTTATAACTGCAAGATTTATGAGGCTTTTTGGAAACAAGAAGAATCGCTTTTAATTTTTACGATTTCAGCTGATCGTTTTTTGCGAAATATGGTGCGAGCCATCGTGGGTACGTTGATTGATGTAGGGCTTGGAAAAATATCCCTTCTTGATTTCCAGAAGATTATAGAGAGTAAAAATCGTTGTAGGGCGGGGGCTTCCGTGCCTGCTTGCGGTCTTTTTTTGAAAAAAGTAGAATACTCTGAAAATATTTTTCTTGTAAACGATTAATTATCAAAAATTTTCATAGCCTCGTTATAGCTACTCTCAAAAGCCAAAAGATTTAATTGAGTTGAAATTTTCTCCTTCTGAAAGTAGGAAATTAATTTTTCGGTAGGCATATTCCCAACAAGTTCATCTTTTGCCATTGGGCAACCTCCGTAACCACGAATAGCTCCATCGAAACGCAAACATCCTGATTTATAGGCATTATCTACTTTTTCAAACCAATTATTAACGGATGTGTGAAAATGAGCTCCAAATTCCACATTTGGATATTTAGGAATCAGGTATGAAAATAAGTTGGTAATCACTTCGCCAGTGGCACTTCCTACAGTATCGGAAAGCGAGATAATTTGAACGCCTTTTTGGGTAAGTTTTTCAACCCATTGTTCTACAATTTCTTCATTCCAAGGGTCACCATAAGGATTTCCAAAGCCCATTGAAAGATAAACAACCAATTCTTTTCCGTGTTTTTCGGTTTGATTTTTAATATAATCCAAAGTTATGAGGCTTTCGGCTATGGTTTTGTGTGTGTTACGCATCTGGAAATTTTCCGAAATGGAAAACGGATAGCCCAGATAATCAATTTGTTGGAAGGATAAAGCCTCATCAGCACCTCGTTGATTGGCAACAATTGCGAGGAGTTTGCTCTTGGTTTTGCTAAGGTCTAACTTCTCAAGAACTTGCGATGTGTCTGCCATTTGCGGAATTGCTTTGGGCGACACGAAACTTCCAAAATCAATAGTGTCAAATCCCACATTCAGAAGCGATTGTATATAATCTATCTTCTTTTCTGTAGGAATAAAATTTTTGAATCCCTGCATTGCATCACGTGGGCATTCAATTATTTTTACACTATTTTTTTTAGAATTTTCCATTATTTCGGATTAAATTTTCAATGAAATCATCTGTAATATCATTCATAGAATGGATTAGCAAATCGGATTTTGAAAGGTCTTGATTTCCCGAATTTGGGTTTTTGAATCCGATACAATTCATTCCCGCACTTTTGGCGGCTTGCACTCCGTTTTTGCTATCTTCAAGTACCCAAAAGTTTTCAGGTTCAGCCTGATACCACTGAGCTACTTTAAGAAAAATTTCTGGAAAAGGTTTGCTGAATTTCACATCGTCACCACTGATAATTACATCAAAAAAATGACTGATATTTATCTTTTCGGTGAAATAATCAATTAATTTTCGTGAGGAAGAAGAAGCCAAAGCCAGTGAAAATCCACGGTTTTTTAGTTTTTGTATGACGTTTTTAACTCCTTGTACTTCAATGACTTCTATTTCTTCAAATCGATTGTAAAAATAACTTCGGTGAAATTGCAATAATTCTTCAGCCTGTTCGGAACGATTGGCATCGTGCTTTATTTTTTCCCACATAGGGATTGCGGACATTCCTGTCAGAGTTTCTTCGATGTAGCTTTTAGGGAACGGAATTTCAAGTTGTTGAAAAACTTCGTGAATGATTTGACAATGCATCGGCTCACTATCCACCAGCACTCCGTCCATATCAAAAATAAAATATTTCGGATTCATTTTTCTGTAATGTTTCAGAGCCAAAAGTAGTATTTTATTTAATGATTAACAAATTGCAAAAATCATAACTTCACAGTTCTCAAACGCAAAGCATTGGCTATCACACTTACCGAACTGAAACTCATTGCCAAAGCTCCTAACATTGGTGACAGCAAAATTCCGAAAAAGGGAAACAAAATTCCCGCTGCGACAGGAACCCCAATGGTGTTGTAAATCATTGCAAAGAATAAATTTTGTTTAATATTCTTCACCACGGAATGACTTAGTTTTTTGACCTTTACAATTCCGCTTAGGTTGCCTTTTACCAGCGTAATTTCAGCACTTTGTATGGCTATGTCGGTGCCTGTTCCCATTGCGATACCCACATCGGATTGTGCAAGGGCGGGAGCATCGTTGATACCGTCACCCGCCATCGCTACGATTTTTCCTTGTTGTTGCAGTTTTTCCACCTCATTTTGCTTATCTTGAGGCAACATTCCGGCTTTGTAGTTTTTTAGCCCGATTTCATCAGCTACGGCCTTTGCCGTGAACGGATTATCGCCCGTTAGCATCACAATTTCTATCCCGAGTGATTGCAGATTTCTCAAAGCCTCTTTCGTTGTTGTTTTAATTGGGTCGGAAATAACCACAGCTGCAATAATTTCCTTATTTTCAACCAAAAAAGAGACTGTTTTCCCTTTTTGTTGTTCTTGTTTTACTTGTTTGTTTATCGAAATGGGAATCAAAATACCTACATCGGCGATGAGTTTGTCATTTCCAAAGTAATATTTCTTCTGCCCAAAAGTTCCCGAAACACCTTTGCCTGAAATGGCTTTGAAATGTTCTATCTCAAAAGAGATTACATTATTCTGCTTGGCGTAATCATTAGTAGCTTTGGCAAGTGGATGCTCGCTATTTTTGTTCAGAGAATAAACGATGCTTAGTAACTGGTTTTCAGTGTAGTCAGAAAAGGAAATTATCTTCTCCAAACTCGGCTTTCCTTCGGTTATAGTGCCTGTTTTGTCAATAATGAGCGTATCGACAGAGTTCATACGTTCCAAAGCCTCCGCATTTTTGATAAGAATCCCGTTTTGAGCTCCTTTTCCGATACCGACCATCACTGACATCGGTGTAGCCAATCCCAAAGCACACGGACAAGCAATAATCAGCACTGCGATGGCATTCACTAAGGCGTATGTATAGGCGTTTTCCCCTCCGAAGACCATCCAGAGGATGAATGTAATCATCGAGATGATAACAACGATGGGAACGAAGTACGATGAAATTCTATCGGCGAGTTTTTGAATTGGGGCTTGGCTTCGGCTTGCTTTCTGAACCATATCTACAATTTGGGAAAGTAATGTTTCTGCTCCTACCTTTTTGGCTTGCATTATAAAACTGGTTGTGCCGTTGATTGTTCCTGCCGAAACTTGGTCTCCCACTTGTTTTTCAACGGGAATAGGCTCGCCTGTAATCATACTTTCATCAATGGTTGCCGTACCTTGCGTAATTTTTCCGTCAACGGGAATTTTGTCACCCGGTTTTACTCTTAAAAAATCATCTTTAACTACTTCATTGATAGAAACTTCTATTTCCTCACCATTCACAATTTTGATAGCAGTATCAGGAGCTAATCCTAATAATGTTTTGATGGCATCTTGTGTTTTTCCGTGTGCCGAAGCCTCCAACAGTTGCCCGAGCATTACTAAAGTGAGGATAACGGTTGTAGCCTCAAAATAAACGTGAACCGCTCCGTGATGTGTTTTGAACTGAGAGGGAAACCAATTGGGGAAAAGCATTCCTACCACACTGAAAACCCACGCAATTCCTGCTCCAATTCCGATAAGGGTAAACATATTGAAGTTAAACGACTTCAAACTTTTCCACGCTCTGACAAAAAATATATTACAGAAGTAGAACACAACAGGCACAGAAAGTACAAATTGCACCCAATTCCAATATTTTTGTTCCATTAACTGGTAAAGAATGTTGTTTGGAATCATTTCGCTCATTGCAATAATGAAAATAGGAATGGTAAAAGCCACCGAACCCCAGAATTTGAATCGAAGTTCTTTTAATTTTTTGGCTTCAGCGGAGTTTCCATTGGAAGTAAAGGCTGAAACTTCCTCCACCAAGTCCATTCCGCAGATAGGACAATCGCCCATCTTGTCATAAGTCTTGTCGCCTTCGCATTGCATTGGGCAATAGAAAGTTACATTGCCTTTTTTAATATTTTCGGTTGCTTTTGAGGTGGTCTCGATTGCCTGTTCAAAGGTTTTGCATAAAGTATAGTGAGTACCTTCCAAACTTCGGCTTAATTTGGCAAACGAAACAGGTTTTGACAGACGAACAACAACCTTTTTTTCCTTTACATTGACTGAAATTTCCTGAACGCCATTTATCTCCTGCAATGCTTCACGAACCGTGTTTTCGCAACCCGAACAACTCATTCCCTTTACGAAGTATGTGTAGGTTTGTGCTTCTTTCAAATCGGTATGAATGCTATAATTTGTGCCTTCCAATGCCTTTTCGAGTTGGTTGAAAGGAATTGCTTCATCGGACTCTATTTCAGCTTGTTGTGAATCCAAGTCTATTTTTACAGAATGAATATTTGTAATACCTGCAAGGGCTGTTTGCACTGTCCCAACACATCCGTAGCAACTCATTCCTTTGATGTAATATATCTGTTTCATAGTATTTTACGATTGATTAGCTATAGTTAATGATTTGTTATAAATAAATATTGTACAAAGTTATAAAAAAAATGAAATAATGGAAGTAAGTCTTCATTTGTAAGTAATGGTTTATACCTTTTTATACTTTGGAATATCTTTTTAATTATCAGAAGAATAAGTTTAATGATAAAGAGTATAAAATAAATATTTGTAAATATCTTTTTTGTTTAATATTTAGTTTCAAAAATATTGTAGAATATTTTTCTGATAATCAATATAATTTTTAAATTATTTCAGAGTATATTTACAATAATAATATTTATTTTAGAAATATTCCAGATGATATTTTAGATATATCATATGACCTATGAGGTATTTCGGATAACCTTTTTAATGATAATTAATACCTCGGAGATTATAATTAATACCTCGGAGGTCATAATTAGTACTTTGGAGGTTATAATTAGTACCTCGGAGGTCATAATTAGTACTTTGGAGGTCATAATTAGTATCTCCGAGGTTATCCAAACCATCTCCGAGGTCATCCGAATCGCTTCCGAGGTTATCTGAACCACTTCCGAGGTTATTCGAACCACCTCCGAGGTCATCCGAACCACTTCAAAGGTCATATTTAATATTTTTGTAATGAGACGAAAGAAAGAAAATAAAGTGAGGGAAAGATATTAAAAAATCCGTTCTGTAAAATGGATTTACAAAACGGATAAACAATGATTTATGAAGAATTTTTTAATTGTTTTTTCGTCCAAAATCGGCAGGAATTTCGCCCCACGCTTTGGTTTCCCATTTCAAAATATGGTTCGGGAAGGTGTTTTCGTGCAACCAAATTTCGGCACGGTCAATAAGTTCAAATATTTTTTGATTTTTATCGTTTTCCTTAACGTTGGTTTTGCATTTTTTTTGTCTGACCCAATTAATGGCAATCCGGCTATCAGAATAAACAGGCATTGTTTGGTTGTGTTTTTTAAGCAGTGCCAGTGCGTGGACAATTGCCAGAAATTCGCCAATATTGTTTGTTCCTCCTTGCATTGGCGGAATTCTGAAAAGCTCTTTTTGGGTCTGCGTATCAACTCCCCGATATTCCATTACACCCGGATTACCGCTACAAGCGGCATCTACCGCAATGGAGGGTACTTTTGGTTTTCCGATTAATTTTAATTCATTATCAGAGAGTTCCGATTTAAAAAATGTTTTACCTTTGTAATTATCAAAACTTTCGGAAAAAGCCTTCCGAGCAAGTTCCGAAGAGGGAAAAGCTTTATATTTAGCATTCGGGAAACCTTCCACAGCCTTTTTGCACTGCTCCCACGAGGAGAAAACGCCTGTTTTATGTCCCTCCCAAACAACGTAAAATTTCTTTTTAGCCATTTTCATTGAAATTGGACAAAGGTAACCATTTTACCGAAAAAATAAAGCCTCTTTTTTGCAGAAAGCTTTTTTGGAAAATGTAAAATAAACATTTATTTTTGCCAGAGTTGCCAGTATAACCTGATAATAAGTATTATAAATATCATTATGAATACTATTTTTACGATAGGAATTTTTCTTTCGCTGTTTTTGGCTTTTTTGCTATTTACTAAGCGGAATAAAACCTTGTCCGATACCGTTTTATCAATATGGATGTTATTTATTTCGATACATCTACTGAGCTACAATTTGTATTATTTGGGGTATTGGAAAGTATATCCGCATTTGGTGGGGCTTACACACCCGTTTCCGTTGCTTCACGGACCGTTTTTGTATCTGTATGTTGTATTTTCATTGCGTTCAGACCAGAAATTTCGCTGGAAGGATATGTTACATTTCCTGCCTTTCGTGATTGACTACTTAGGAATGTTTCCGTTTATTTTTGGTTACACGGCTCAGCAGAAATTGCTTATGGATAGCCAAGATATAAACAGCGAATATCAATGGTTTTTTATTATTTCGTTGGTATCTTTTGTTATTTCAGGTATTACGTACCCTGTTTTATCATACCGTAAAATCACGAATTATCAGCAACTTATCAATGAAAATTTCGCTTATGAAGAAGGGATAAGTTTGCGGTGGCTCAAGGTATTCATTATGGGGCTGGGAATCATTTTTTTAGTGGGAACTATCATCATTTTGATGCGTGAGGTATTCCAAATTGATTTTGGATTCAATTCGGATTTAATTATTTTTGTGCTAATTGTGTTATTGGTGTTTCTGATTGGTTTTTCGGGCATTCGTTATCAGGGAATTTTTACGGAAAAAGCCATAAAGGAACATAGCATCGTTGAAGTAAAAACAGTTTCGGAGTACAGAAAGTCAGGTTTGAAGTCCGATGAAGTTACACAATTGCATCAAGAGATGTTATCGTTAATGAAAGAAAAGAAACCATATCTTGAACCTAAATTAACGTTGAGCCAATTGGCAGAACAATTAGCGATTTCTTCCAATAATTTGAGTCAGGTTATTAATCAATGTGAAGGTAAAAATTTTTATGATTTTGTGAATAGTTACCGAGTTGATGAATTCATAAAACGAGCCACGAATGATAAAAACAGAGGATTAAATCTGCTCGGGATTGCACTTGATTCGGGGTTTAATTCCAAATCTTCATTCAATCAAGTATTTAAAAAGCATACGGGAGACACTCCTTCTAATTATTTGAAAAACAATATTTAATATTATCTCGTTCAAAGAAAACACGTCCAATCCTGCCCGATTGGACGTATTTTTTGTCTGCATATATAGGTCTGGACGATTGTTTTTTATTTTTCTGGCAATTTTGCCGAAAAAAGATTAACGATGAAACGATTTATTTATTTTATGCTGATTGTTTTTTTGAATTTGGGAGGTTTCATAACATATGGACAAGCACCCATTTTTCAAAATTTGAAAGGAAAAGTATTTGACGCGAACACTCGCGAACCACTTATGGGAGCCACAGTAGTTATTGAAAATTCCGATCCTGTATTGGGAACAACTACCGATGTTGAAGGAAATTTTTTCATTGACAAAGTACCGATTGGGCGACAAACAATAAAGGTTTCGTTTATTGGATATGAAAGTTCAATTATTTCAGAGTTGATGATTACCTCATCAAAGGAAGTTGTGCTTGAAATTGCCTTAAAGGAAAACATTACCCAAATGGAAGAAGTTGTGGTACAGGCATCTCTTCAAAAGGAACGTCCGCTTAACGCGATGGCAACCGTTAGTGCACGGTCGTTTTCGGTAGAAGAAACCACTCGGTATGCAGGCGGAATGAATGACCCGGCACGTTTGGTTTCTGCTTATGCTGGAGTTACAACTGGTAATTTACAGGATAATTCTATTATTGTTCGCGGAAATGCTCCGCAGGGTGTTGCTTGGCGATTGGAAGGTGTTGAGATTCCTACGCCACATCATTTTGCCGGTGCGAATGTTGCCGGAGGTGGTATTGTTACACTTTTTAGCAATCAGGTGTTGGGCAATTCCGATTTTTTCACGGGAGCTTTCCCCGCCGAGTATGGTGATGCGTTGGCGGCAGTTTTCGATATGAAATTACGAACAGGAAATGCTTCAAAACACGAACATACGGCACAAATCGGTATTTTAGGACTTGATTTTTTTTCAGAAGGACCTATTTCTAAAAAAAGCGGTGCATCTTATATTTTTAATTATCGCTATTCAACTTTTGGTTTATTGGGAGATTTGAATCTTATTCCGTCAGAACAAAAACTTAAATATCAAGACCTTTCTTTTAAATTTAATTTTCCTACTAAGCGTTCCGGAACGTTTTCTTTTTGGGGAATTGGAGGTATTGACCACACACATAAAAGTGTTGAAAAGAATCCTTCCAAATGGAAAGTTGATTTTGACCGCATTGAGAACAATTGGGATACACATCTGGGAGCAACTGGGATCACGCACCGAATTAGTACGGGAGGAAATTCGTTTTTACAATCTAATTTGGCTTTTTCCGGAGTAAGTGCTTTTATCAAAACAGAACGATTAGGCGATGATTTACAGAATTTTACTCCTGATATGGATTTGAAAAATATTACAAAAACTTTCACACTTGCCTCTACATTCAACCAAAGATTTTCCTCCAAGTCGATGCTAAAGGCTGGATTTACATATAAAAGGTTATTTTATAACTTCGATTTGAGTAGCACACAAGACCATAACTTACCGCTAACTTACGCACAACTTATTGATGATGATGGATATACAGATGCTCCTGAACTTTTTACTCAACTGAAATATAATCTTTCTTCTACCTTTTTGTTTAATGTAGGTTTGCACGCAACTTATTTTGGGTTGGGTAAGGAATTCGTTTTGGAACCTCGTTTTGGTGCACAATGGGCTTTCCACCCGAAACATAGTTTGAGTTTAGGATATGGGAAGCACAGTCGTCCTGAATCATTAAATGTATATTTTCTGAAAATCAATAATGAAAGACCTAATAAGGAACTAAAACTTCCTAAGGCTCACCATTTTGTGTTGGGATATGACTGGAAAATTGGTCAAAATCTCCGTTTAAAAGCAGAGGCATATTACCAGCATATTTATGATGCATTGGGCGAGGAGGGAAGTTCGTATTCGCTTCTTAATTTTAAACAAGATTATGGACTTAACAAGAAGTTGGAAAACAATACTTTAGGAAGAAATTATGGAATAGATATCACCCTAGAAAGATTTTTGAATAAACACTATTATTATCTCCTAACAGCCTCATTATTTGATGCTCAATATAAGGGAGGAGATAATATTTGGCGAAATACACGTTACAACAAAAATTATGTGTTTAATGCTTTGTTCGGAAAAGAATTTTTCTTTAAAGATAATCGTAAAGTGTTGGATATCAATGCGAGAGTAACATTGACGGGAGGTGAAAGGTATTCTCCCATTTTAGAGAATCATTCCATTGCAAATGAACGAATTATCACTGATGAAACTCGTGCTTTTGAGGAGCGTTTTCCAGCCATTTTGTATGCCGATTTTACATTGAATTACAGAATAAATCATCGTAAAAGTTCCAGTGTTTTTTCTTTTCAGATGAAAAATATTTTTGGAGCTCCAATTTATTTGGGACATAACTACAACTTTATTACCAAGAAGATACAGTTTGACAAAGCCAATATGGTTATTCCGAATATTAGTTATAAAATAGAATTTTAATTTCCCCTTAAAAAGCAAAGAAATACAGCACTTTAGCTGTATTTTTTGTTTTTATTTATTTGCCAATAAAACAGATTTATTCATTTAAACTGGATATTTCTGCAAGTTATTATGTATCAAATATTTTAAATGGAAAGGAGACGGATACTTTTTAATTTCCCTAAAATTCCTATCTTTGCCCGCCGGAGATAACTCATTGAATATTAATCAAAACAAAAAATACGGAAAAAATCGGTATGATAAAAAAAATTACAAATCACAAAATATTTAAACTTTTTAAAATCACTTCATTAGAATTTTTGGACGATAACTGCCTGAAATTAAGTGCTTCGTTGTCCTACTCCACGATTTTCGCTTTGCCTTCTTTGGCTATTTTGATTATTTCGTCAGTGGGATTGTTTTATGATGCCAATGAGGTCTCGTCCGAATTTTTCCATCAACTTGCTGATTTAGTGGGAGAAAAATCGGCTTTGCAAATTCAATCGGTTATTGATAACATTCAAATTGACGACTCGGGAAGGATAGCCCAATGGATAAGTATTGCGACACTTATTTTCACAGCTTCGGCGGTATTCGCTGAAATTCAGAGTTCTATAAACTATATTTGGGAACTGAAAGCCAAACCTCAAAAGGGAATTTTACGCATTATCATCAACCGATTGCTTTCCTTTGCGATGATTGGAGCTTTGGGTTTTGTACTGTTAGTCAGTTTGTTAATAAACACATTTATTGATATTTTGTTCAAACAATTATCACGAATGTTTTCGGAGAATTCAGTTTATCTTGCCCAGATTTTCAATATTGCAATTGTTTTTTCGATAGTTACGATTATATTTAGCTTCATTTTCAAGACCTTACCTGACGGGAAGTTAAAATGGAAGGATACGCTCATTGGGGCAGGATTTACTTCTATTTTGTTTATGTTGGGTAAATTTGTAATCGGGAATTATTTGGTAAACACTGCTAAATTAGATGTTTACGGAGCGGCAGGTTCTGTTTTGGTTTTGTTGGTATGGGTTTATTATTCGGCAATCATACTTTATTTCGGAGCAGTGTTTACCAAAAACTATTCGGAAATGTACGGAATTCCCATAGAACCAAGTAGTTATTCCGTTCGTGTTATCATAGAGGAAAGAGAGGTGGATTATGCCAAACAGCCTTCGGAAATTGCTGAAAAACACGAAGATATGTCCAACAAAAGAAAGAAAAATAGCTAGAAAGTGAAGCTGATTTTTCTTCCTGAAAAAAGAATTTTTTTATCAAAACCGCATCATCTTTCCGAAATAAAAAATCCGTTTTTGGAGGTGGTTGTACTGCAATTTGTTAAATATAAATTCTTTTTCAAGAAAAAAGAGTATTTTTGTCCCATAAATTTATGCGTATGATATAAAAAAAACAGAATTATAAATATAAAATATTTTGCGTTAGCTTTTATTCTTAGTAACAGAAATTTCGCCAAAAATTCAAATTAGGAAAAGCACAGAAAAGTTTAAAGGGTAACCTGCGTTTAGCGTGGGCTTACTTGTTTTTCTGTGTGGGCGTTTGGCGATGCCCCTGTTACGGATAAGTGGCTCACGCTGCTTTTATTAACATTTTTAAGTAACAGAAATTTCGCCAAAATGACTGAACACATTAAACTTCCGTATGATAGCATCATACAAGGGGATTGCATTGACATTCTCAAAACGCTCCCTCCCAATTCTATTGATTTAATATTTGCCGACCCTCCCTACAATATGCAAACGGAGGGCGAACTGCTACGAACCGACGGCTCTGCTTTCAGTGGAGTAACCGATGCGTGGGACAAATTTGACAGCATAACCGATTACGACCATTTTTGCAAACTTTGGCTTACCGAATGCAAAAGAGTACTCAAAAATGACGGTTCTATTTGGGTAATTGGTTCATTTCAAAATATTTACAGATTAGGATACATTATGCAAGATTTAGGTTTTTGGATTTTGAATGATGTTGTATGGTCAAAGCCCAATGCTGTGCCTAATTTCGCAGGTACTCGTTTTCAAAACTCACACGAAACGCTTATTTGGTGTGCCAAATCCAAAAAATCCAAATATCAATTTAACTACAAAACAATGAAAAGTCTCAACGGAGACAAACAGATGAAAAGCGTTTGGGACATCGGAATTTGTATCGGAAATGAACGACTGAAAGATGAAAACGGACAAAAAATTCATTCCACTCAAAAGCCTGAAAAACTGCTTTATAATATCATTCTTTCATCTACCGAGCCAAATGATGTGGTTTTAGACCCTTTCTTCGGAACAGGAACAACTGGGGCGATTGCAAAAAAACTCGGACGGCGTTTCATCGGCATTGAGCGAGAGGATTTTTACATAAAACACGCTGAAAAAAGAATCCGAAATGTGGCTACTGAAATTGATATGGTTTCCAAATTGGAATTGGAAGTAAAACCGCCTCGAATTTCAACCAAAGAACTCATCGTAAAAGGATTTTTAACCGCTGGGCAACAGTTGTTTAGCAAAGATAAACGCTTTTCGGTAACGCTCCAACAAAACGGAAATGTTTCCGATGATGAGGAAACGCTTTCCATTCATAAAATGTCTGCCAAATTATTAGGACGAACCAATAACAACGGCTGGGATTATTTTTGGACAAATCACAACGGAGATTTTGTAAGTATAGATTCATTAAGGTATTTAGCTGATAAACAATAAGATGTATGATTTTAGAATACGAATATTTTAAGAATCTTCTCAATCAAAAATTGTTTGAAGACAGTTACAGTGATTTGCTACGAAAAATAGCCGAAAATCCTGATAGATACATCGGTATATTTCGCCCAACAAAGCCGAAAACCAAACTCATTCAGAACATTACACAGTCGCACGAAATCCGTTTTGGCGATGCGTTAGAATATTTGTTTGAGAAATATTTTCAAACCGTTGGCTTTACGCTTTTGCCCAAACGCTTTCGCAATAGTCAGGACAAGGAATACAATATTGACCAACTTTTTAGCGATGGAAACACCATTTTTATGATTGAACAAAAAGTGCGAGACGACCACGACAGCACCAAAAAAGTGGGGCAATTCAATAATTTTGAAAGTAAATATTTTGAATTAACGCAACTTTATCCCACGCATAAAATTGTTCCAATAATGTGGTTTATAGATGATTCGCTCCGTAAAAACAGAAAATATTATCTTTCCGAGTTGGAAAAAATGGCAAATGATTACGATTGTGAAAATTATCTTTTTTATGGGGAAGAAATTTTTGGTGAAAAGGGTGGAATTACGACTTTTGACTTTTCGATTTGGCAAGAAGTATTGCAATATCTGGAAATTTGGAAAAACACTTTGCCCGATATGCCGGAAATTAATTTTGACCACAAAGCCAATGAAGTTTTTGAGGAAATAAAAAATTTGCCTCCTATCGTTTTTCGTAAAATATTTGGAAATGAGGAAGTTGTACAGCAAATATTTCCGATTATTTTCCCCACAGGCGAAACACTGAATTTGTTACAAAATTATTTCCAAAGTAAAGCAGATAAAATTTATAACACACTGGCAATGACGCTCCAAGATGTTTTAGCCCTCGGAAATCAATGATAAATCAGGAACGAAAAATTTTTCGTTCCTTTTTTGTGGTTTCAATCTCAAAACCGCACCATCGTTCCAAAATAGAAAATCCGTTTTTGGAGGTGGTTGTAATGTAAATTTGTGTAATTCGAATTGTAATACACCGAAGCAGAATTATTGAAATTCAGTAAGTTATTAACTGAAACAAAACCAATCACAGCAGTTTTTCCAATGAAGAAAAGTCGGTTTGCTGAAAAATCCAAGCGTTTATAATGAGGCATTTCAGCGGAATACCAATCGCCGAAAATCGGTTGAAAATCATTGGCTTGTGGATTAAAAACTGCCGACTGCACAGGAGTAAAACGATTTCCCGGACGCGTGGCAAAAACCAACGAAGCCGTAAACCATTTCGGATTTTTGTAAATTAGTTGCGACTTGATAAAATATTTTAAGTTTAAAGGGGTGTTATATTTTTGATTTCCAATAGCATACTTCTGATTTAGAAAAGTATTCGATATTGAAAAAGAAAATTGATGATTCAATTTAAAATCCACAGAAGCCTCACTTCCAAAGGTTTGTGTTTTATCAAATTGCTCGTAATGATTGGTTACAATATCGCCCTTATCCACTTTGTAATACACTGCCGAAGACAAGATAAAACGCTCATTTTCAAAGGAATAGTCCAAAGCAAATTGACTGCTAATCAGCACATTAAAATTCTGAATGACATAATTCGGCGTGGTGTAGCTGTGGTATTTCCCTGTACTGAAAAGCAAACGATGTTGATTGTTTGGTGTGTAATTGGCTGAAAATTGGTAACTTACAAAATTTTTGCTATCCTTGTGAAGAAAAATATTTTTCCGTAAAGCCGATGAAAAATTCCACTGATTATCAGGCGAATAATGGGCGTACAAATACGGCTCTACATAAAAAAAGTCAGTTGTTTTTTGATTGGTAACTATCGGACTATCAGGTTTCAAACTGAAATAAAACTGCGGAAAAACAGCATCATATCGGTAACGAAACACCGAAGTATCGACTCCGTATTGCAGGGTGAAATTTCGTGAAAAACGCGTTTTGAAACTTAATCCATTGAAAATCTGAAAATTATCAATTTTGGAATTCATATTTCCGTAGCGAAAACCCGAGTCGGAAAAATCCACCATTGAAGCCCAACGAATTTTGGTTTTTTGCGTAAAATAATCCAAATTATTCACCGAAAAAAAGCGTTTTTTGGAGGCTTCAACATCACCTGAAAAATTTAAAGAACGATTCAAAACCGAATATTTTTCATCAATAAAATAATTAAATGTATTGAAAGACAGATTTTCATTGATTTTCAGATGGGTATTCGCACCCAAATCAAAAGTGGAAAAATGATGCAGTTGGTCTAAACTTTTTTTGTTCAGTCCGATGATGGCATCGCTACATTGATAATTGGCATAAATTTGTGTAAAACTCTCATTGCCAAGTGATTGATTCCGCATCAAACCAACATTGGAAAGTGCCAAAGCGATTTGGGTAAATTCGTTAATAGGTTGGGTTTTGGTTTCAATTTCCACCAATCCTGCACTCGAATTGCCAAAATTCAAAGGCGGATTACTCGAATAAACATATTGTTTATCAATGAGTTCCGTATTGAAAAGCGAAAAATTTCCCAAGCCATCATTTCGGCTGAATCGCACAGGATTCAGCACAGGCGACCCATTGAGATAAACCCTTGACCTGTCGGGACTTCCGCCTCGAAGCGAAGGGTTAGCACTTTCGTCCGTATTGGTGGAAGCAGGAAGCGTGGTTATGGCTTTGAGCGGGTCGGCATTGGCGGCAGGATTGAAATAAATATCCAACGAATTGAGTTTTTTTACTGCAAATTTTTCGGAAATAGGGTCTTTTTTCACGATGATAACCTCTTCCAATTGGTGGGTTTGTAAGCTATCTTGTTGAGCTTGTACAAAACTGAATATTAACAAATTAAGTGTAATAAATAATATTTTCATAAGATTCAAAGTATGTAGGGAATGGATATATCCATTCCATTTGGGTAATCTGTTCTGTGGGGGAATACATTCGTTTGGTTGATATGAACGGCAGAGATGTATCTCTGCCCTACCGCATTGTATTTTTTCTATTTTTCGGAAAATTCTGCGTGAAATTTTTTCTGTAATTCGTTGGCTTTTTCTTTCTGATTTTCAGAAGAATACCATTTTAAAAGACTTTGGTAGGCTTCCTTTTTGCCCCAAGTGGGCAGGTGGTCGGGATTTTGGTTCGGCTCGGCGAGGGAAATGGCTTTCAGTAGCGAGGTTTCCGCCTTTTTGCCACCGCCGTACTGCTTGGGCGTGTGCGTGTCGTAATTGCCTTCCACATAGTACAAACGCGGATTTTCCTTTTGCAAACGAAAACCTTTTTGCAGGTTTTGACGAATTTCGGCATCAATTTGCATCGCTTCCATTTGGTTTTTCATAAAGACAAATGACAGACTTAAATTATTGGCTAACAGGGCGTAATCTTCGGCGTTTTTATTTTTCTTATCTTGCAGAATATCAATGCTTTTTTGATTGTATTCACTCGCTTTTTCTTTATTATCTGTTTTCAAATAGAAAATGGTTTGATAAAAATTCAAATAAGATTTCCAATACAAATTCCATTGGCTATTTTCCTTATTTTCAGAAAGCTGTTTTTCCAAATTTTCTAACGGAAGTCCATTTTTGGTCGTAAAAGCCTCGCCTAAAGCGGTTTCTATTTGTTGTTGAATGCCATTGAGCGAAGACTGATTTTCTATTGTCTGAATTTCAGATTGTTGTGTACTTTGAGCTTGTGTATTGATTGCAAGAAATGAGCAAACCACAGCAAAAACGATGTTTTTAAAATTTCTGTTCATTGTATTTATTGTTTATAAATTAGTTTATTTTGTAAAGTAAAATTGTAAAAAAATATTATTTTTCCTCTTTCTCCATCAACTCTTTGATTTTGCGTTCTTCCCAATTTTTTCCAAAGAAAATATTAGGGGCAAATACTTTAAAAGCGTGCGAAACCAGCCCAATACCCCAGCCGAAAATCACCCACAAACACCATAAATGATTGGGATTTTGATAGAGATTCAGCCCAACAAGAAAGGTGTTTACCACAATGTAAACCGCCAAATGATTGTAGAATTTTTTGAGTTTCTTCACTCGCTTTTGTGCTTTTCTGTAAGCGTTTTGTTCTGTTGTGTTCATCATATTCAATTTTAAAATTATTTTAAATAACCTTTTAACGCCTCTACATATTCTTCAAAGGCTTGTAATCCCTTGGCAGTAAGAGCGAGTTCAGTGTTGGGATAATTATCTTTAAATGATTTGGTTACAGTAATGTATCCCGCTTTTTCGAGTTTGCCTATCTGCACACTAATATTGCCCGAAGTAGCTTGGGTGACTTCTTTCACTCGGTTGAAGTCTGCCTTTTCCTCCGAAACCAAAAGCGACATTATTGCCAACCGCAACTGCGAATGCAAAAGGGGGTCTAAATCTTTAAACATTTTTTCTTTTTTTATAATCGGAATGCAATTGAATCCCTGGAATTAAAAACAACAAGGCAGCCAAAACTACGGTCATCAAAATGATGTAATATCCATAATTAACAAACAACGAACTGTAAACCAAAGCAAAGGAAATCAGCGAAGTGCTTACCCAAAGTCGATTTTTCAGCTGTAATGCCGTTGCCAAAGAAGCCATTGCAAAGGGGAGGTATATCAGTATAATAATCCACTTGGAAGATTGCGTAAATCCGCCTACCATTGCACCGATTCCCGCCACGAGCCAAAGCCAGCCCATCCAGTCGATGCTTTTGCCTTGTTTTTCGGCTTTTATGCCTTCTCGCATTTTAGCGACAAAGGTAAAAATAAATCCCAAAGGCATCAAAATTGCCCACACCAATCCTGATTTATCAAAATGAAAATCAAATTGATACATCAGGAAATGTATAGTTCCCGCCAACATAATAAGTACGCCCCAAAAGATGAAGAAAAATCCGTTTTGTTCGTACTTTTGTTTCCGCTGATTGATGATTTCCTGAATGATTTTCAGGCTGTCGTTAGGTTGTAATTGTTCCATTTTTTTAATTTTTTTAGGTTGATGATTCTACTTTTAAATTTGGTTTATTTTGTAAACTAAGTTTTCAAAAAAATATTTCTTTCTCTTTGATGGTGCAAATGTAAATAAGTTTATTTTATAAACCAAATTTTTTTATCAAAAATACATTAATTTTTAATTCCATAAATAGAAAAGAGATTACCCTAAAACTGAGTAATCTCTCTTTATAAAAATAATTGGTTGTTACTTATTGATATATAACCAACTTGCTTTGGTGTGTTTCTTGTTGTTGTCATCAGTGTATTCGATGATATAGAAATATGTACCTTGTGGCAATTTCTCAGGTGCTTTAACCGTTACTCGTCCATTTGAAATCGCTCTGAATACATTATTTACATTGTCATACCCTTTCGCATCGAATACTTTAACTCCCCAACGATTATAAATTCGGACAGTATTATTAGGAAATTTCTCTATCCCTTGAATATGGAAATAATCGTTCAATCCATCTTCATTCACAGAAATAGCATTATAAGGTATAACTTCATTCAACACTGTAATTGTTACTTTTGCTATCGAACAGTTGCCCATTACATCACAAAGCTCATACTCGAAGGTATCTACTCCTGCATAATCTCGGTTAGGTGTATAGACAACCTCGTCATACGATGGATCATCAGGCGTTCCGCTATTCTTGATAACAACTGTTCCGTTCTTAGGTTGTGTCACAATATTCAATGTTCCTACCGTTGGCACATTCTCATCATTAGCAACAACAGGTATCGTGACAGGTGAATTAGCTACTGTTTCTTCAACATCATCCTTCGCCACAATAGGAGTCGTAGGTGTCGTCACTGCCGTAACTTCTATCGTTGCCGTTGCCGTATCGCAAGTAATTGTTCCTGATTTTGTACAAATTTCATATACAATAACATAAGTTCCCGTTGGTGTTCCTGAAGGTACAGTCACATCTCCTGTCGAGGGATCTAACACCGGTACTGTCGTTCCTGTTGGCGTTGAACTTACCGTTATCGTTACATCAGACGTTGTTGGTGTATTCGTACCAATTCGGTCATTATGCAACACATTTATTATCGTTGCACTTTGGGTAGTCGTTACTGTTACTGAATCGTCATTCGCAGTTACTACTGTTGGTATTGTCACCTCCGTAACTACTACTGTTACCATAGCCGTATCACAATTGGCAGGAATAGCTCCTTTTTCACAAATCTCATACGTAAAGGTATGTGTACCCGATACCGCCGTGTTGCCAATGGTTAATGTTCCATTAGGATTTAATGTTACGCCAATCGGTAAGCCCGTAGCAGTTACACTAACCGTAGCCTCCGTTGGAATGTTGCCATTGAGCTGGTCGTTTTCAAACACCGTCCTGCTAGTAGTTCCTACCCCTTGTACGCCAAAGTTATCATCAACCGCGTCTATATTCTCAATGGTAATGGTTACCGTAGCTGTATCGCAAGGAGTACCATTTACTTTTTCGCAAATCTCATACGTAAAGGTATGTGTACCCGATACCGCCGTGTTGCCAATGGTTAACGTTCCATTAGGGTTTAATGTTACGCCACTCGGTAAGCCCGTAGCCGTTACACTAACCATAGCCTCCGTTGGAATGTTGCCATTGAGTTGGTCGTTTTCAAACACCGTCCTAGTAGTAGTTCCTACCCCTTGTACGCCAAAGTTATCATCACCCGCGTCTATATTCTCAATGGTAATAGTTACCGTAGCCGTATCACAATTGGTAGGAGTAGCTCCGTTTTCGCAAATCTGATACGTAAACGTATACGTGCCAGATACTGCCGTATTGCTAATAGTTAATGTTCCATTCGGATTGAGTGTAATCCCCATTGGTAAAGCCCCCACAGCAGATAATGTTACTGTCGAGGTAGTTACTCCTATACCACTTAGCGTGTCTCCCCCAAAGACAGTTTGTGTAGTAGTTCCAGGGACTTGTACGCCAAAATCATCATCAACAGCATCTATCACGTTCTCTACTTTTATCGTTACCGTTGCCGTATCGCATAAAGAAGGTACTACTTTCGAACAAATCTGGTAATTGAAGCTGTAATTACCACTTGGCGTACCCGAAGGCATATTAACGATTCCCGTTATTGGGTTTAATGTTATGCCCGATGGCGGAGTTCCAATAGTGGTAATGGTTACACTATTAGTCGAAGACAAATATTCTCCATTGTATTTGTCATTATTCAATACACTACCCGTATTGCCTCCTGCGGTTACCGTAAAATTATCATTATCAGCATTGATGTTTTTAACCGTTAATGTTACCGTTGCCGTATCGCAAGGCGAAGCATTTACTTTATCGCAAATGGTGTAAGTAAGCGTATGTACTCCCATTGGTACGTCATTACCAATATTTACTTTACCATCTGCCGCAATGGTTATTCCACTGTGCGAACTAATCACATTGCTAATCGTTACATTGGTAGTGGTTGCCGAAGCTGTTCCCAAGGTGTCGTTATCCAAAATGCTTCCCGTTGTGGTTGTATTTGCTTGCACTACCCCGAAATCATCATCAACAGCATCAATGGTTATCAATTTAATAAACGCCGTTTTAGTGACCGTATTACCAAAAGTATCTGTTGCTGTGATAGTTACCATTACCGTATTGCCCGATACATTACACCAATCTGTAGGCTTAACCACAGCGTAGTTGTTCGTGGTATTAGCTATCGCTCCACAAGTATCTGTAACGGTAGTTGTTGACAACCAATTATTTACCTGATTATCAATATCAGTAGCTTGACAACTAATCGTTAAATCTGCTAAATTACCAATGGTCGGTGCGATGGTGTCATCAATGATAATACTTACAGGCACTTTATCACTTTCACATCCCTCTGCATTTATTTGGCTTACGTATTTGGTAACCACGGTTTTAGTTGTTACATTTCGTGAAATCGTTGGTGTGGCTGTTAGGTGAGTAGGTGATGTAGCCGTATCATACCAACGTAAGGTATGTCCTGCCGTTGGCGTTGCCACAAAGTTTACTGTATCCGCGGAAGTACAAAATACCTGATTGGTAACCGCAGGAGGGGTCGGAACAGGAAGTGCTACCTTAGCTTGGAAAGGCGTAGAGGCTACTGTACAAGTTCCATTTCTCACTTCTAACGTATAACTTGTTCCGAGTATCATACCTGTAATGGTATTTCCGCTTAGGGTAGCAGTATTAGGCGTTAAGGTATAAGTATAACCGCCGTTATAATTAGTGATAGTAGCCGTTGTTCCATTTATTCCGCATTGAGCATCAGCCACTTGTGTTGTTGGTGCTGCCAAATCATTTACAGTAACGGTATAAATATTCCCCGTAGTTGGTGTAGTTACACAGCCCGAAACACTTTTTACTGAAACCACTTGCAATATTTGGGTGGCGGTTGCCCCACTTACCGTATGGGTATAAACCCCACTTGCGGGTAAAGTGATGGTTGAAGGCACTCCATTTACCGTATAATGTACTTCTTCATTGGGTACTCCTACGAAAGTGAATTTCACGTCCTCACCACATTCCACCGATGAAGGGATGGTTACCGTTGGCAAGGTGGCAACTATACCCGTAACTTCTACTTTTACAATATCGGTATATGTAGGTACGTTACAAACCTTATCAACGGTTACCTCCACGAAGTAGTATTTCGCTCCTACGTTTGCTGTGGTAGACGTATAGGTTGAAACCTCCCCTCTATCAAGCGTTTGAGTGTGTACCAGGGTAGCTCCTACCGTTCCGTTGTAGGTGTTTTCAAACCATTTGTAAATCATTTTACCTGCGGTTGGCGGTGATGTTGAGTCGCCCGAAGCCGTTAGTACCACCTGCACTCCCGAACAAACGGTATGCGACACGGGTTGTGTAACAATACTGGTTTGATTGAAATTCAAGGTAATATTCCTCCACGATGAAGGGCAACTGCCTTCTTCCATACGGTATCGATACACTTCGGAAGTGGTAAGAGCATAATTATCGGGCAATTCTGCTGAAGTTTCCACACCGCCTATCACACGAATCAGATAAACTTTTGGGTTTGAAGTACGTCCAAAAATTTGCCGTAGCCTTGCTCTTACATCTTGTATTGTTACTCCGTTAGCACAAGTGTCATAGCTCAAATCCACTAAACGAGGGTCATCGGTGCCATCTGGATTTTTGTAAGTTGATTTTTTTACAATTCTTACTCTGGCTATGCTGGAACAGTAATTGGTTCTGTTTATTTTGTAAAAAATATCTTTACTGCCTCCAACAAGGTCAAACTGGTGAATGGGCGTATTACCTTGTTGGTCGCTAAAAAACTCAATGACATCAGTAGTTCGTGCCGCATTGTGAGTTTTTACAAACGTTGTCAAATCGTTAAAATGTGTCGCTCCAAAGGTTACAAAGTTAGTCAAATTCGCATCACAAACGTTAAAAGTATTGTGAGCTGCAGAAAGGTCTTTGGGCGAAATATTTCGTTTAACCGTTAAAGTGGCTGTTTTAGTAGCTTCCAAACCACAGGCGTTTGAAACCGTATAGGTAAAGGTAAACGTTCGCCCTTCTAATATAGGTGTCATATTGCTGTGCAACGCTATATGCCCGTTTTTTGAAACTGGATACATCCCCGAAACTTCTCGGATAACGCCGTTGGTATAGCCCGAAGCTGTCGCATTGTTATGCACCGTGGCAAACAAATTAGTACGCACATCATAAGAAGTTTTACCGTTTAATTCCGAAGCACACAACATCACATCGGTAGCGTTTGCCGTTAGTACAGGGGCTGATGCGGTACTTCCCGTTAGCTGTACTTCATATTCGGCAGGGATACACAAAGTGAAAGACGCATCTTTCGGAGCTACTCTTAATTTGTACTTATGAACAAAATCTGTAGCTTGTAGATTGCTCACCTGCAAAGTAGGTGAATGGGATAAAATGGTGCTTGGGTCGTCTTCACGGAACCATTCATAAGTATAAGCCAACGACAAATCGGGTACGGAAAGGGTAGTCGAAGTGCCTTGGCAGTACTCGGTGCGGTCGGTAGTAATGACAAAAGGTGTAAAATTTCGTATTTCCACATCTTTGGTTTCCTGGCTGCACACATCTTCCACCGCAAATTTGTACGAAGCCGAAGGATCGGTCTCCGTGATAGTGAACTTCCCTGTTGTATTCGTAATAGGCATAAAAGAAGTATCCAAGGATCCTCCTACGCTTCTGCTCAATATTTTATAGGTAAACGGAGGCGTTCCTCCATTTGCAACTACCATAATGTCGTACTGATTTAACCCACAAGTAGCACCCACTATATCCACAAGAGTTGGTAGAGCTGAAAGTGCTCGGTACTCGCCTATCACTTTTGAGCACATAGCAAGAAGTCCTGTAGTAGCGGTCAATTCTATCACTCGATAACGGGTATAGAGTCTATAATTGCTATGTAATAATTCCTTAGTAGTATTTCGTTTTCTGTCTGACAAAATATCACTGTAAGGATCTGCATTAGGGTTTATCATATTTACCCAACGGGCTTGTATCTCGTCATAGCCTTGTAACACATACTTGCGATTGTAGTTGTCTTCAATGGCATCATAAAGCTGTATTTGAACTTTACAACCCGTTACGACTGAAAAACGAACCTTAGGGTCGGGGGTTGGCGGACGTACCGTTACTACTTTATTAACTACATCTTTCTGACATTCAAAGCCTAATGCCGATAGGGTATATGTACCGAAAGGTAAACCGTGAAGTACGCGTCTTCCATTGGTTACAACCGTCCATTGGTCGTAGTCATACTCTTGGGGTACGGCAAATGTTCCCGAAGTGCCCGGTGCAGGCGTAAAACTCGTGATACGGATTTTCTTCGGAGTTCCGGAGTTGCCAGTTTCAAGAAAACCAATGCCATAGCTTTGATTTTCACAATAATAGGTGCTATAAAAATAACTTGTATTAGATACTCCCGCCGGATTTTGTAAATCGGTTATGGTAATTTGGCGTTGAACTTCAAAGCCACAACCCGCGTGTACATAGGTAAACTTATAGTTTCCTAACAACAGATGCGGATGGCTTACCAAAACAAAAGGTCTATGGTCTAACTGACCATATTTGTAATATCTCCCGCCAAAACGATGGTTTTTTGTGAAACCTGCCGCCACGGGGTCAAACCCTGCGGGTGCTTCGTCCAATACTATGTATGCAGGTTTATAAAACCATTGTATGGAGGCATAAATATAGGTTTTTCCGCAAGCGTCATAGTGCCGGTTAAGACTTGCCCACTGGTTAAAATCATCCTCTTTTGTTTTTACATTCTCGGTAAGAGGAGCTAAATTATTCACCCCACAAGCGGTAGTAACTTGGATATTATGCACCCAACTACCACTTTCATACGGGATTTGCACTCCGTCACCAAAGAAATTTTGCCTACCTGGTAAATTATGTCCAAAATAGATACTTGCTTGGTTATGATCATACCACGCATAGGTGGCTAATTCAGTTCGGTTATTGAAAGTACGTGTCATCGCATACGATGCCCCGTTGGGGGAAGTAAGCGTATAGGACACCGTCATCGGGTAGGGAATGGCATCGGTATACCAATGCTCCCTTGACATTTTTATTCCGCGTTGTAACCTAACAAGCCCTCGTCCACACTCATCGGTAGGATTTATGTAAGAAGCCCCCCCAATAGGTCCTATTGAAAAAAGTTGACCTTCTATTTTAAAACTTATGGTACGCCCTTGCCCACAGGCATCTTTCACGTACATTGCATAATTTCCAGCAGGCAAGTTTTCAAACACATTGTTTCTTTGTTCGGGTCGGGTTACAGGTCCGGAGGTAATTTGAAAAGTAAACGGGTAGGATACCCCTTTAGTAATATTTACGATAGCTCGCCCTGTATTGACTGCACAAATTGGCGGTTGTCCAGTAATGGTGTATTCAATACCTGGTGGGTTAGGCACTTTTGCATCCTTTACAGTTACCATTTTTTCATAAAATGTAGCAGGATTAGTTTTTAACTCGGCACGAATAACGTAGGTCTTGCTACCTTGTATGGTTTGTAAATCATTTCTGTCTGCAGTAGCTGTCTGAAAAGTAGATTGCGTGGAAAGTTTGTGATAAAAATTATAGTCATTATTGTTGCCTCCTATAATTTGGTAGTAAATTCCACCCGAGTTATCGCAATACTCATCACGTACACGGGTTTGTAGATGCACTTCAGTAGTTGGTTTTACCTCAAAGGTAACGTCATTTGCTACCTTGAAGCTACAACCACCCGCAATGGCGTGTATTTCAAAAGTGGTATTCTCAGCAAGGTTGCCCACAGGAATCGTAACGATAGACATTTCAGGGTCATAATTCCCCGAAAACCAATACCCTGTGGTTTTGTTCACTGCAAAATAAGTTACGTTAGTAGCCATACGTGAGTTATCCAAATAGATAACAGCATTTGTTCCTGCCTCAATGGGTGAAAACACACTTGCCTTAGTCTGTTTAATTAACCCGTCATAATACGCATTGCAATCGCCAGAAGGCGTTGGTCGTGTCGCCGGAGGATTTCCTTGACCCCAAATCATAGAGCTAACGAAAAGGAAAAATAACTTAAAGAATATTCGCATTGTGTTTAAAAATAAAGTATAATATGCTAAAAATAAGTATTTTTACAAAAAATAGATAAAGAAAACTACATTTGCTTTTATCAAACTAAGGGCAAAATTAAGAAAAAATTCAAATAAAAAAGTTATTTATTTTGTTTTTTTGAAAAAATTATAACTTTATTTATGGAAAATGAAGAGAATGAAAACAATTATGTGAAATGTATTTCACTTCTAAGATTATAATACGATATATAAATGCAAGCTACAATTTGCCTTAAAAAATATACCAAAAGAATTGTGTAGATATGTTTAAAAATGAATGTAAAATTTATAAATCAAAAACAGAACTTCTTTTAGTGTAAAACAAATCCTTAATACGGAGTAAAAAAGCCAACAAAAGATATATTCCAAACCAAGCTCCAAGAGTAGCAAACGCACTGTAAATAAAGAAGATACGAACATCTTTGGCACGCATTCCTAATTTTTCGGATAGGCGAGAAGAAACAGCAAAACCGTACTTTTCAAGGAAAAAACGAAAATCTGAAAGATGTTGATTCATAATAGATTGGTTTTTAATTCCGTCGTAAAAATAGAAAAATAATTTGATAATTGAAGAATATCTGTACGATTTTTCAAAAATAAAAAAATCGGAAAAACTTAGCTTCCCGATTTCTGACAATATTGTAAAATTAAAATTATTGTTTTAGCAGCTCAAAACTCACGTTAATTTTGGCACTGATGGCGATGTTTCCGACAGCTAAAGTTTCTTTTGAGGAACTGGTATTTTCTGCCAAAGCAATAAATTCACCACTACGCGGCATAGTTAAACCTGATGATAATTCGCTAACTGATAGTGCTTTACCGATATTTTGATCTAAACTTACAGCATAAAAAAGTGCTTTTTGTCGAGCATCTTCTACGGCTGCCAAGCGAGCTTCACGCAAAAAATTTTCTTTATTTTTTACATCAAAAGAAATGTTATCTATTTGATTTACACCTGCTTCAAAAATGGCCTCCATCAGAGATTCATATTTGCTGATGTCCTCTAACTTGATTTTAATGCCTTGCGATATATAATATTTGTACGTTTTGGTATTATAGTCGTAGTGTTTTGTTAATGAAACGTGGCTGGTTTGGAAATTCTCCAAAGGTAATTCATTGGTAAGAATTTGGATTACTTTAGCAACGGTTTCGCCATTTTTCTGTTTAAGATGTTTTATATCATTTCCTTCATTTTCAATGCTTAATGAAATATTTACAATATCAGGCTTGGCGTAAACGATTCCTTCTCCCGTAACGCTTACTGTTGGAATAGATTGTGCTGAAATCATAGTAGATACCAATGAAAATAATAATAAATAAGGTTTCATAATCTAATTATTTTGAATTTTTTGTTTTTTAGTCAATTTGTGTGCCAATATGGTTTATCTTTCCAATTTTTTACGAAAAATAAATAGTAACGCTATGGGAATCAGCATTCCTCCAACCAATAAAGGTTCTCTGCTAATTAGCGATGGTTGGTAGGCAAGAGCATAAATAAGTCCGCCCACAGCTCCTCCAAAATGAGCCGAATGTCCGATGTTATCCGTGCGTGATTTCATTCCGTAAATTGAATAGAGCAAGTAACCGATTCCGAAAATATATGCCGGCATCGGGATTACAAAAACTATAATCATCATATTGGGATTGAACAAAATAGAAGCATACAAAATCCCTGTAACAGCTCCGCTTGCCCCAACTGCAGTGTAGTAAGGTTCGTTTCGGTGAAGGAATAACGCAAACAAACTTCCTAAAATCAGAGAGAAGATATAAATGAGCACAAAATGCGTGATTCCTGCGTATGCAATGACAACATCGGCAAAGAAAAACAGCGTTATCATATTGAAAATAAGATGTTGCCAATCGGCGTGAAGAAAGCCACTGGTTAGCATCCTGATGTATTCGCCACGCTGAACTTCACGAACGCCAAACTTATATTTGTTAAAAAATGAATAATCCTTAAAACCTTGCATAGAAAAAAGCACATTGGCAATAATTATGGCAAGGGTAGCTAAACTTAAATCTCCCATTGTATTGAATTTTTTCGGACAAATATAATTATATTTGCAGAAATTTTTGATATAAATGGATTTGTTGGTATATATTTTGGCATATCCCATTATTTGGATATTGTCAAAACTTCCTTTCCGATTGCTGTATGTAGTATCGGATTTTGTGTATTTTGTGGTATATAAACTATTGAAATTCAGGGCGAAAGTTGTTCGTAAGAATTTGAATATTGCCTTTCCTTTTAAAACGCAAACGGAGTTACTGAACATCGAAAAAAAATTCTACAAACATTTCTGCGACATATTTCTGGAAATGATAAAATCCTACGGAATGAGCGAGAAAGAAATGAAACAGCGGATGACTTATACCAATTTGGAAATATTCAAAGAGAAAAGTATTGAAAACCGAAGTGCAATCCTAATGTGCGGGCATTATGCAAGTTACGAATGGTTGCTTTCGCTGGCTTACAATTTAGAGCATAAACCTTACGCACTTTATACACCACTGAGTAACAAGTATTTCGACCGACTTGTTCAAAAAGTACGAATGAAACACAAAAGTTTTTTACTTTCGCGATACAGAGCTTCTGTGGAAATGAAACGACATAAAGATCAGGGACTTATCTGCTGTTATGGCTTCGCTGCCGACCAAGTGCCGAACAATTCCAAAAGTTATCGCCGACCGTTTTTGGGGCTTCGAGTTCCTGTGTTTACGGGTGCCGAACGAATGGGAAAACAGCTTAATGCAGTGATTTTGTTTGCAAACATCCAGAAAATTAAGCGTGGATATTACCAAACTACTTTTGAAATTTTGTCAGATAATCCTACGCAAGTTCCCGATTATCAAATAACTGATATGTTTTTTGAACGATTGAATCAGCAAATCTATAAGCAACCCGAATATTATCTTTGGACACATAATCGCTTCAAAAGAATGTAATTTTTAGCAAGGACAGAAATAATATTATATTCCAATAAGTTTCAGAGCTTTGACAAACATTTTTTTAATTCTGAAAAAGAAAAAACCACAACTAACACAGATTAGCCATAGGAATTTATTTGCATCTATGATAATTTATGTCAGCTGTGGGATTTCAACAATCAAACTTTATTTTTTATTACTTTTTTGAAATTTTAAACACAAGTGATTGTAATGGAGCAATATCCACACGCATTTTACCTTGTCCGTTTTGAATGTTGAGTGTGGTTTGCTGCTTTTGATAAAGTGCATCGTTTGCGGTGTATGCTCCATCGTTCAAAAACCAACTTCCAACTACAAATTGCGGAATTTGTAAATCGAACCCAAAACCATCAGTATCACTGAAATTCACTACGATAATCCACTGATTTTCTTCATCGCCGCGTACAAAGGCATATACTTTGTCGTTGTAGAATTCCGTATTTTTTCGGTTATGTTCGTGAATATCAGCGTAAAATCCGTTTACGTCCAAGTTCAGCAAACGTTTGTAAAAATCACGTAATTGTTTCTCATTTTCAGAAAGTTGACCTCCGTCAAATTGCTTGTTGTTCATCCAACGTTGGTGTGCAGGAACGCCTACATAGTCGAAAATTGAAGTGCGTGACGGACTTCCGAAACCGCCTCGTTCTGCTCCTTTTTCGCCCACTTCTTGTCCGAAATAAATCATTACGGGAGCATCGCTAATAAGTGCAGAAACTGTCATCGCAGGCTTTGCTTTTTCGGCATATCCTGCAAATTCAGGTGATGCAATACGTTGTTCGTCGTGATTCTCCAAAAAGTGAAGCATATTTTCGGAAATATCAGCTAACTCCTTCTGAATAGGAGCAATAGCATCTGTTGAACGTCCGTGTGAAATGATGCCTCGCAATGTATCATACAATTGTACTTTATCGTACAGATAATCCATTTTTCCTTTTCGGATATAGTCGCGATAGGCTTTCGGATTATAGATTTCCGCCAGCAAAAACGCATCAGGATTTTTCATTTTAATGTTGGAATTCAGATAGCTCCAAAATTCCACGGGAACCATCTCTGCCATATCAAAACGGAATCCGTCCACACCCAAACCAAGCCAAAATAAGGCAATATCTCTAAATTTCACCCACGTATTCGGAACGGTTTTTGTTTCCCAAAATTGGAAATGTGCTTTATAGTCTTTGTCATTGAAGTCGTCGGAAAGTTCAGGAAAATCTTTTGTGCCATCGGGTCGCACTCCGAAATTGAGCTTCACTGTTTCATACCAATCGTTGAAATCAGGTTTGGATTTTCGTGAGCCATTGCCTGTCCATTTAGCAGGAAATTCTTGAAATTTGTGGTCGTTGGCGATAGGTTCACCTCCCAAGGGCAAATATCCTTCCATATAATCAGGCACTTGAAATGCTTCGCCAGGATTGTAGTAAAAATTATTGTTTACATCGTACTGAACGGAAGTATCGTCATCTTCTCCAAATCCTTTGATTCCTTGAGGTTTAGAAATGCTTTCGTACTTTCGAGCCACGTGATTTGGCACAATATCGATGATTACTTTAAGTCCGTTTTTATGAGTGCGTTCGATTAGGGCTTTGAATTCTTCCAATCGGTTTTCAGGGTTGTCCGCCAAATCAGGATTCACGTTGTAGTAGTCCTTCACGGCGTAAGGCGAACCTGCACGCCCTTTTACCACTTCCGGAGAGTCGTTTGATACGCCAATTGCAGTATAATCGCCCACCAAAGCGTGATGCGGAACGCCTGTAAACCAGATATGTGTAGCTCCTAAATCTTTGATTTCTTGCAGTGCTTTATCCGTAAAATCAGAGAATTTACCCACTCCGTTTTCGTGTTTTGTTCCCCAAGGCTTGTTCGTGTTGTTGGTGTTGCCGAAAAGGCGTGTAAATACTTGATAAACTACTTTTTTGTTGCTTTCTTTCATCTGCTTATTAGTTTTTTCTTCTTTATTTTTACAAGCGGCTGCAAAAAAAAGAAAAATTAAGGAAGAAAGCATTAATGTTGAAATATTTTTTTTCATATAAGACAGTTATATTTTTATGTTGCATAAATTTTTATTCTGGTAAAGCACGCCATTTGTGCAATATGTGGGTGTAAAGTAATACAAATAAAAATCCTAATCCAAAAATAAAGTAGGACACTGGTATAAAATTATGTTCAAAAAAATCAGAATTAGTTATTAATACCACAAAACCAAAGGTTGCTGGTACAAAGAAAAGCAGTGAAAAATTTAAAAGAATGCCAGAATACAACTTTCTTACTTGTGTTACAAGACCAAAAGAAATTACGATAATGCCATATGCCGTAATGATGTACAACCAAAGAATAGATGAGTGACCTCCACCCAAGGCCATAATTAGTGAAAAAATACCTAACACGAGTACCAATATCCCCGAGAATATAATGGTAAAGAGTAAAGTTCGTAAATTAGTTACACGAAAACAGAAAATCAAAGTAGATAGTATAAATATTAAAGGGATGTAAGCTAGAATATTTTCAGTCATAGAAAAATTCTCAATCATTCTGAGATTTTCTGTCAAATTATCTGTTTTACTATCGTAGTATTGGTGCTCGTCGTAGCCAGAATGGTCAACTGTAGCGGTTGTTTCTGTAGTCTCACTGTTATTATCATCAATTGAAGTGACTGATTTTAAAGTATCTAGTTTTTGATGAGACAATACTTTGGCGGGTTCTTCAAAATCTGTTGAGAGACCATCCAACACTTGGGGGCTAATTTTGTTTTGTTGCTGGAAAGGGAATTTATCACTTAATTTTTTGATATAATCATCTGTGTAGTATATGTTTACTCTGGTTTTTACTCCCAAGCTGAAGGAAATTGAAAACAGTGTTGAACAAGATAAAATAATGAAATACTGCACAAACTGCCCGAAGAGTTTCAATGGACTACTCGGGTAAAAGTTCTTAAATGCATTATGTTTAAATAGCATTACCAACCATCCTACAATCAGTAAGATGGAAATTATTAAATGCAATAAAAATGGTGTCACGAAGTATTCATCTATATGGGGACTGTAATAATACCTTATTAGTTTTTCTTCATCAAGCAATAGCCAGCCAAGCATAAAAAAGAATGCGTGTATAGGCAAGCTTATGATTAAAATCCAACATAATTTGGTATTCCAAAGAGAAGGAAATCGTTCCAGCAAAAATTTTTCTATCTTATTGTACATATATTCAATTGATTAATTGACGAAAAAACGTCGGGTTGAACTTGAAATGTTACGCAAATATGTGATACTGATTTTTGATTTTCCTAAATTGCTTAGTACTTCTGATAAATCGGTATTGGTTTGAAAATAAGCAATATAAATTCCTCCGTTGTAATTAAGTTTTTCAAGAGGAAGTGAGGCAAAGGCACTGATGAGTTCCTCGCGAGAATTGGTGGTGTCAATTTCAACAATCAGCGGGTTGTCAATACTTTCCTGTTTGCTTTGTGATGAGTTATCAGTATATTTTCCGTTTTTCAGGAAAATAACTTTGTCTGAAATTTTTTCAACTTCGTACAATTGCTGTGAACTTAAAATCAAAGCGATAGGATTATTAACAGAATTGGCAATCATTTTCAGGTCTTCCAAGATGATCTGTTGTGCCATTACATCCAAATTTCCTAATGGTTCATCAAGCAGTAATAATTCAGGTTTACGAAGCAATGTACGAGCAAGTTCAAACCGCATTTTATACCCTGATGAAAGCTCGCTCCATTTGAGGTCTTTGTATTTCCAAAGTCCTAAACGTGCTATCATCATTAAGGTTCTTGTTTCGTTTTCCTTGGGGGGAATGCCGTAATTTGCCAACACAAACTTCAGATTTTCTTTGAGGCTTCCATACCATTTTGCAGTACGTTGCGGGATGTAAACGAGCTTGGTTTTCAGGTCATACTCGTTTTTTGAATTTTCCCTGAAATTATATTCAAGTGTACCGATGTTAAACGACAAATCGTTGGCTAAAATACGCAGCAGGGTAGTTTTTCCATTACCATTTTCTCCTACGAGTCCGTAAACTTGTCCTTTTTTTATTTCTACTGAAATCGGACCTAATACAAAGCTACCCAAGCCGTATTGTTTTTGAATGTCTTTTGCCACCAAAACGGCTTGTTGGGTGTCTACTTCATTGACGCTGTGTTTCTCTATATTGGCAAGCAATGTTTTGGCTCGTTCTACAAATTCAGTTGTGTTTGTAGGATTGTTTTCTTTCCAATCGGTTAGTGCAATGGCTTGGTTGTAGATTTCCATACTTTGGGTATCGGTAGCACAATCAAGCAATTTGCGAAAGCCTAATGAAATATCGTTATTTTCAATGTTTTGTAAGGCTTGTTGTATGCGTTGTTGATGTTTTGACATTTTTTAATACATATTTATTATTACTTAAAAAGTTCTTCTGGCTTCGCTCAGTAAAATAGCGGTTGCGGTTGCAACATTCAGGCTTTCAGTTTGTTGTAATTGTCCAAAACGAGGAATTGTGATTTTTTTTGTGGCAAATTTAAAGATTTCTTCGGAAATTCCGTTGGCTTCGTTGCCCATTACTAAGATAAGATTCTCAGGAAAAGGAGTTCGATACACACTTTCTCCGCTCATCGCCGTAGTATATACGGGTAATTTGGTATTGTTTAGAAAGTGCTGTAAGTCAGTGTAATGTACGTTTACCCGAGTTAGCGAACCCATTGAGGCTTGCACTACTTTTGGATTATAGCAATCTACCGTTTCTTGGCTGCAAACCAATTGATGCACGCCAAACCAATCACAAATCCGAATGATAGTTCCCAGATTTCCAGGGTCGCGAATGTCGTCCAAGGCAACGATAAGTCCTTTATTTTTAATGGGTTGTTCGGTAGGGATTTTGAAAATAGCAAAGCCTTCATCAGGATTTTTGAGCGAACTGATTTTCTTTAATTCTTCTTTTGTGGTGATAGTTGTTTTGTTTTTCGGTAATTTTTTGGAGAAGTATTCCGTAACAAAAATTTGCTCGACATCAAAGTTTGGTTGTAGAAACTCAAGAATTGATTTTTTGCCTTCTACTATAAACATTTGATGCTGAAAACGATATTTTTTTTGTTGTAACTTCTGAATAAGTTTAATTTGATTTTTGCTAACCATAAAAAATATGTATTTTTGAGCCCTAAAAACAAAAGTTTGTGAGATTATTTATTCCTAAAATATTACTCTTTGCGTTGGTATCTGTTTTGTTATCAGCCTGTAACGCTGTAAAAAGGGTTCCTGAAAACTCGTATTTGCTCAAAGAAAATACCGTTTACGTAAATGATAAAAAAACAGAAGACGCAAAGATAAATAATTTTATTTTACAAAAACCAAATGCGTCTTTGTTTGGGTTGCCTTTGGGGTTGTTCATATACAATGCCGCGAAACCAAATCCTGAGGAAGATTTTCAAGATTGGCTTGACGAACACCCGAAGTGGAATAGCACTTTGGAAAGGATATTGTCACAAAAACAAGTAAGAAGATTAAAACAATCCTTCCTTGTTTCAGGGATACATAAGCAGCTGAAAAACATTGGTGAAGCTCCTGTTATTTTAGATAGCTCGAAAATAAAATCAAGCGTAAATTACTTAAAATCATATCATAACAGTATCGGATATTTTAATTCTACTGTGAAAGATAGTGTTACCTATAATCCTAAAAATAAGAAAAAACGAGCAATTGTTTCTTATCATATTCAGACCGGAGAGCGTTATTATTTGGATACTTTAAAAACTTCGATAGCTTCTTCGGAGATTGATTCTGTGTATGATACACATTTATATAACAGTTTTTTGAAGTCGGGAAATCCGTATCAATTAAGTGATTTTAACAGCGAACGCAGCCGCCTTACAACTTTATTTCGGAATAATGGTTTTTATACATTTCAGCCAAGTTCAATAAATTTTGAGATTGAGCGTGACACGATTCAGGAAAATAAAGACCAAAAACTTGACGTAACAACCGTTATTGATGATTTGATTGAGCGTGATGGGGATATTATCACTAAAAAAGTTTATAAAGTTCATTACCTTAACAACATTCGAATTTTTACCGATTATGATTACACTATGGATCCAAAAACTTTGGATTCAATTACTTATAAGGATATAACAATATTTTATAAAGATAAATTGAAATACAAACCTCGTATTTTGAAAATGGCTTCAGCTTTGGAAAAAGGAGCAACTTATTCAGATGAAAATAGAGGACTTACCTATAAGCAAATCAATAATTTACGTATTTTTAAATATCCGAATATTGAGTTTAAATATGCTGAAAATGATACACTTCAGAAAAGTTTAGATGCCAATATATATTTAGCTCCGTTGGATAAATTTTCGCTTCGGCTTACAAATGAAATAAAACGCTCTGAAATTGAACGAATTGGTATAACATTAGGGACTTCATTTGCAACGAGAAATGCCTTCAGAAGAAGTGAAATATTGGAATTGAATTTGCAGGGGACTTTCGCTTCACAAAGAAATTCAAGTGAGAAAAGATTTTTCAATATGTCAGAAATCAGCGGGGATATTCGTTTGGTTTTTCCTGAGATATTGTTCTTTTTAAATACAACTAAAATAATCCCATATTCGATGACTCCGCAAACGATGTTGCAAGTGGGTACGAGTTACCAAACCAACATCGGTTTAGATAAGCAAAATGTAACAGGAGTATTGCGATATTCTTGGAATCCACGAAATGATAAAGCCGTGTTTGATTTACTGAATGTTCAGTACGTACATAACTTAAATCCGGGGAATTTTTTCAACATTTATAGATCTACTTACGATCGATTGAATACAATTGCTAAAAAATACGCACTTGACCCCTCGTATTTAGATGATCAAGGAGATTTGATTGTAGAAAAAGGCACATCAGGATTTTTCAAGGATATTATTAATCAGAGAGTAACTCTTAAAGAGGAAGATATAACGCCAATTTTGAGTATAGGACAAAGACAAGAAAGGCTTACGCGTAATGATTTCATTCTTTCAACAAGTTTTACTTATGTATTCAATAATAATTCGCAGTTTTTCCAGAGAGATTTCTCGCAATTCCGTGTGAAGTTGGAAAGTGCGGGTAGCTTGTTGAACTTATTTTCAAGTTTGTATGGTGTTGTAAAAGAGGAGAGCAATCCAAGAAAATTTTTGGGAGTTGAATACGCTCAATTTGTAAAAACAGAACTTGATTACATTAAGCATTGGCCAATAGGGGAGCAGAGCTCTTTAGCGTTTCGTGGCTTTTTAGGAGTTGCTATTCCGTACGGGAACTCAAAAAATATTCCGTTTTCACAAAGTTACTTTGCAGGAGGCTCAAGTGATAACCGCGGATGGAGAGCTTATAGTTTGGGACCAGGAAGCAGTGAGTCTATCTTGGATTACAATGAGGCAAATATGAAACTTACACTGAATTTGGAATATCGTTTCCCGATAGCAGGAAGCTTTAAAGGAGCGATTTTTACCGATGCGGGTAATATTTGGAATGTTCTTGATGATGTTTCATTTGATTCGTACAAATTCAAAAATCTTTCGTCATTGAAGGATGTGGGAGTGAGTTCGGGTTTAGGACTTCGGTATGATTTTGGATTTTTTGTTTTCCGATTGGATGTCGCAAACAGAATATACAATCCGGCAAATCCGTTGGGAAGTCGTTGGTTTACGGATGTATCCTTAAAAAATTTGGTTTATAACATAGGTATTAACTATCCTTTTTAATGAATTTTTGAAGATAGGCTATAATTGCTAAAATGTTTATAATCGGAATATATAAAACCTAAAAAAAATAATATTTAATGCTCTTTTAAATTATTTTTCTATTTTTGTTGCGGAAAAAACGAAATATTGTTTTTACTACAAACGAAAAAAATAGTTTTTTGTTTTTTACAGTATTGGTTTTTAGGAATTTAAAAGTACAAAAGTGAAATTTACAGCTTTACAAATAGCAAATATATTGCACGGAGAAGTAGAAGGAAATCCTGATGTAGAGATATACAAACTTTCGAAAATAGAGGAAGGAGAGGAGGGAAGTATTACTTTTTTGGCAAATCCGAAGTATAAAAATTATATATATACTACAAAAGCCTCTGTAGCAATAGTTAATAAAACTTTTGAGACGGAAAGTGAGCTTTCGGTTACTTTGGTTAAGGTGGATGATGCTTACTCGGCTTTTTCAAAATTGTTGGAGTATTATAACCAGATAAAGCTAAACAAAAAAGGCATTGAAGAGCCTGTTTTCATCTCAAAATCAGCACGAATAGGAGAGGATGTGTACGTAGGGGCTTTTTCCTACATCGGAGAAAATGTGGTTATAGGCAATAATGTAAAAATTTATCCTAACACTTATATAGGTGATAATGTGACCATTGGCGATAATACCACGTTATTTGCCGGCTGTAAGATATATTCCGAAACGGTTATAGGTAAGCATTGTACGCTACACGCAGGAGTCATATTAGGTGCTGACGGCTTTGGGTTTGCTCCCGTTGAGGAAGGTTTTTACAATAAAGTTCCGCAAATTGGAAATGTGATTATTGAAGATTACGTTGATATAGGAGCTGGAAGTACCATTGACCGAGCTACTTTGGGTTCGACAATTATCCGTAAAGGTGTAAAATTAGACAATCAAATACAGATAGCTCATAATGTGGAAATTGGCAAGAATACAGTAATTGCTGCACAAACTGGTGTGGCGGGTTCTACCAAAATAGGAGAAAGCTGTATGATTGGCGGTCAGGTAGGGATTGTCGGGCATTTGAATATTGGAAATCGGGTGAAGATTCAAGCACAATCAGGTGTTATCAGAAATGTAGAAGACGATGAAGTATTGCAGGGTGCGCCGGCAATAGGATATTCTGATTATAATAAATCATATGTGATTTTCAAGAAGTTACCATCTTTGATGAAGCGATTTTTAGATATCGAAAAAAAATATTTGGAAAATAAATAAAGTCTTATGGTAAAGCAAAATACTTTAGCAAGAGAGATTAGTTTAGAGGGAGTAGGTCTGCACACAGGGCAAAATGTGAAAATGACATTGAAACCGGCTCCGGTAAATCACGGATATACTTTTGTTCGTGTTGATTTAGAGGGTTCTCCTGTAATTGAGGCAGATGTCAATTACGTAACAAATACCGAAAGAGGTACCGTTTTAGAAAAAAAAGGTGTCAGAATTCAGACTTGCGAACACGTTTTGGCGGCTCTCGTGGGAATGGATTTGGATAATGTTATCATCGAGCTAAATGCTTCAGAACCACCGATTATGGATGGTTCGGCAAGATATTTTGTAGAAGCCATAGCAGAAGCGGGAATTCAAGAGCAAGATGCACCACGAGAGGAATACGTTGTTAAGGAAGTGATTTCGTATGTAAACGAAGAAACAGGAAGTGAGATTACTGTGATACCTTCTGATGAATATCAGGTAGCTACAATGGTTGATTTCGGAACGAAAATCTTGGGTACGCAAAATGCCTATTTGAATAAACTTTCTGAGTTTAAAGATGATATTGCTAACTCACGCACATTCAGTTTTTTACACGAGTTGGAAATGCTTCTTGACCACGGGCTTATCAAAGGAGGAGACTTGAACAACGCTATCGTTTATGTAGATAAAGAAATTTCGGAAGAAACGATGCAAAAGCTGAAAAAAATCTTCAATAAAGAGGATATTTCTGTTCAGCCAAACGGAATTTTGGATAATCTGAAATTGCATTATTCCAACGAAGCTGCTCGGCATAAACTCCTTGACGTGATTGGAGATTTAGCTTTGGTTGGTACACGTATACGAGGGAAGGTAATTGCCACAAAACCAGGGCATTTTACCAATACACAGTTTGCTAAAAAATTATCGAAAATTATTAAAAACGAACGTAGAAATAATGTTCCTTCAATTGATATAAATCAGCCTCCGTTGATGAATATCAATGATATAACAAAATTATTACCGCATCGCCCACCGTTTTTGTTGGTTGATAAGATTTTTGAACTTTCGGATAAGCACGTTATCGGGTTGAAGAATGTAACAATGAACGAGCCTTTTTTTGTGGGACATTTCCCAGGAGCTCCTGTAATGCCAGGAGTTTTACAAATTGAGGCAATGGCACAAGCAGGTGGTGTATTGATTTTGAGTACAGTACCTGACCCTGAAAATTATTTGACATATTTTATGAAGATAGATAATGTTAAATTTAAAGTTCAGGTAATGCCAGGCGATACGCTCATTTTTAAATTGGAGCTTTTAACGCCTATCAGAAGAGGTATTTGCCATATGCAAGGGTATGCTTATGTAAACGGAAAATTAGCAACCGAGGCAGAGTTGATGGCTCAAATTGTGAAAATTAAATAATTAAAAGGCTATGAATCAACCTTTGGCGTATGTGCATCCCGGAGCAAAAATAGCTCAGAATGTGGTAATTGAACCTTTTTCAACCATTCATAATAATGTTGAAATTGGTGAAGGCACTTGGATAGGACCTAACGTAACGATTATGGAAGGGGCGAGAATTGGGAAGAATTGCTCTATCTTTCCTGGGGCTGTGATTTCTGCGATTCCTCAGGATAAAAAATTTCAAAATGAAGAAACTGTCACTATTATTGGAGACGGAACAACTATCCGAGAGTGTGTAACAATCAACAGAGGAACGGTTGACAAGATGAAAACTGTGGTAGGGGAGAATTGCTGGATAATGGCTTACAGTCACATCGCTCACGATTGCATCGTAGGAAATCATTGTATATTTTCAAATAACACTACTTTAGCAGGTCATACTATAGTGGGTGATTACGTGGTTCTGGCGGGGATGGTTGCGGTTCAGCAATTTACCACTATTGGAAATCACGCATTTGTAACGGGAGGGTCTTTGGTTCGTAAAGATGTGCCACCTTACGTGAAAGCAGCCCGTGAACCGCTTTCTTACGTGGGAATCAATTCCGTTGGCTTGCGAAGAAGAGGTTTTACTCCAGAGAAAATCAGAGAGATACAAAATATTTATAGGATTATTTTCCAAAAAGATTTCAATACCACACAGGCACTTTCCATAGTGGAAGCAGAAATGGAAGCTACTCCTGAAAGAGACGAAATTTTAGACTTCATCCGTAATTCCTCACGAGGTGTAATGAAGGGTTACACGGGAGGAAGTATGTAGAACATATTGTGCTTCTGTGTTTTATGAAGAAGTTTCGATATCATTTATGAAAAAGTAAAAAATTTAATAACAATTAATTATAATAGATGGCAACAACAGCAGATATTAGAAAAGGATTATGTATCCGTTTTAATCACGACATTTACAAAATAATCGAATTTTTGCACGTTAAACCTGGAAAAGGACCCGCTTTCGTTCGTACAAAATTGAAAAGCGTTACTACGGGAAAAACTCTTGATAATACATTTTCGGCGGGACATAAAATTGACGATGTACGTGTAGAAACACGCTCTTTCCAATATTTGTATGAAGAAGGAGATGATTTTGTATTTATGAATACAGAGGATTACAATCAAGTAAATATCCGTAAAGATATGCTTGATAATCCTGAACTACTTAAGGAAGGAGAAATAGTAATGATTATTTTTAATGCAGAAGATGAATCTCCTCTTTCTGTAGAAATGCCTGCCAGTGTGATACTTACAGTAACTCACGTTGAGCCGGGAGTAAAAGGAAATACGGCAACCAACGCCACAAAACCAGCTACTGTGGAAACAGGTGCAATCGTGAACGTTCCGTTATTTATCAATGAAGGTGACCGCATTAAGGTTGAAACTGAAAAGGGAACATACGTGGAAAGAATGAAAGATTAACTATCTTTTTATATGTAAAAAATCCGAATTTCATAACGAAATTCGGATTTTTGCTTCTATTTAGTTATGACAATATTTCTCAATAGCTATTTTACATTCTTCATTGAAAAGTTTTTCTAAGTCGTTGATTTTAAGTCGAAGTTCCAAAATATCACTTTCTTCTGAAATATTGTTCAAATAGTTTAATATTTCTACTTCTCTTTTAGCGTTTATTTGTCCGAACATACTTCGCATTTTATGGGCAATGGCTCGGATATTTTCATATTCTCTAATATTTGCAAATTGCTTCAAATTTGAAATGTTTTTTACAGAATCGTTTATAAAAGTTTCATAAAGAGCAATAATAGCATCTTTATCATCTCCCATAAATTGTTCCAAAACCTCAGGACGATATTCCACAGAATCAACAACTAAAGGAGGAGGTGCTGCAAAATTATTGGTTTCTATTTTCGGGAAAAATGAATTCAACTTCTCATAAAATTGCTGAGGAGTGAAAGGTTTTGGTAATATTCCTGAAAAACCGCTTTGTGTATAGAAACTCTCGGGAACGTCTTTTCTGCCCGTAATAGCCAACACCGGAATAGGATTGTCTTTATATTGTTCATTGAATAACGTAACAAAGTGAAAACCATTCATTTCAGGAATCTGAATATCCGTGATAACCATATCAAAATTGAGTGAATTCATCTTGGAAAGAGCTTCTTTTCCGTTGCTAAAAGGAGTAACTTTTATGTTTTTCTGATGTAAAAGTTCCTGAATAAGTCCTAAAATGGTGGCATCGTCATCAATTGCAAGAATTTCGATTTCGTTAGGAGCTTTGTCAGAAGTCCATTTGTTTGAAACAACTTTCTGATTTTCAGTAACTTTTTCAGATACAAAACGGAAAGTAAACGTACTTCCTACATTTTCTTCACTTTCAAGACTTATTTTTCCTTTTAGCAAATGAGCCAATTTTTGTGAAATATGCAAACCTAATCCTGAACCTCCGTAGCGTTTTGAAACATCTGTGTTGGCTTGCGTAAATTCGTCAAAAATGTGAGCCTGTTGTTCTTTTTTTATACCGATTCCGGAGTCTGAAACCGAGATGATAATTTCGGAAGCCTTGTCGGTGAAAGGTTTTGCTTCGGCTTTAATGCGAATTTCTCCTTTTTCAGTGAATTTAAAAGCATTGGAAATCAGATTGTAAAGAATCTGTCTGATACGATACGAATCATTTGTAAATTTACTATTGCGAATTGTATCGGAAATTTCCATTGACAAGGTGATAGGTTTGGATTTGTATATAGACTTCACATTATCAGATACTTCCTTGATAGTGTCAGCAATATTTATAGGAACCTTTTGTATCGTAATTTTTCCCGCCTCCAACTTGGAATAATCCAGCAGTTCATCAACCAACTTTTGAATATACTCCGAAGAATATTTGATATGTGAAAGATAATTTTTGCCTTTTTCCGTAATGTCTTGTTTTCTAAGGAGTTCGGAGTATCCTATTATAGAGCTGAGAGGTGTTCGCAAATCGTGGCTAACCATAGAAACGAGTTGCTCTCTACTTTTTAATAAACGATTGGTTTTCAGGTTTGCTGTTTCCAATTCTTGCCGGTAAGCCTGAATTTTCCAAAAGTCCCTTATTATAATAAAGGAAAGTAAAACGGTGACAATTATCGCAAAGACATAAGAAAGAATCAGGAAAGACTTACTTTTTTTGAAAATAATTTGTCGTTCATTGTTAATTTCTTGTGAACTTTTTAGTATATCTTCTTCAAAATCAGAAAGTAAATCGCCAATTTTCTCCGACATACGATTGTCATTATGCCAAAGAGTTTGTATTTTTTCGTTTTGCTTATATTTATATTTTTGAGTTTCTCGATGAACTTTATTTAACAATTTTAAGGTTTCCATAACAGTTTCATCAAACTTTGACTGATTCCGAGTGGGAGGAATTTTTATGTCCTTATATCGTTTTAAGATGGAAGGAATATCTTGTTGTGTTTCACTTTCCGTACTTGTTGAATCTCTTCTGGGGCCTATCCTTTCTTGACTTGTTACAATGTTGTCATTCAGCAGAAAATGCCCAAGTGAAGGCTCCAAGCTCGAAAGTTTTTTGATGGCATTACGAATGGTAATTGATGAAACATCACTACGCTGAATGGCTTTCAATTCTTGAAGGTTTTTACTTTTTAATTGAATTAACATCTGCACAGTATCAAGCATTTGCAAGTGTTTTTCAGATGTAATGTTTTTTCTGAATTTGATAATACTATCTTCCAGAATTTTATTTTTTTCCAAAAAAGATTTAAGAGCTTGCTCATCATCAGTACGGATTGCTATTTTTCCGGCACTTTCCGTTTCATTCATAAGAGTTAGTATTCTGCCGATTTTCAGCATTTTATCTCTATTGGATTGGTTTATGTTTTCTGATGAGGTTAATTTTTGAATTTCTTTATAAGTAACAGCCGCAACCGTTGCAGATGTTAATATTAACAGAAGATATCCTAAAATTATTTTTAATGTTATTTTTTGGGATTTCATATATTTTCTAAGCTAAAAATTTAACTCTAACAGCAAAAGTAACATTTTTTTATGATTTAAAATAGCATTTTGTGAATTTAAGGATTAAAATTGAAATTTGTTTGGAAAAACATTTTTTTTTTCATAAAATTGCAGTCGCATAAATAGAATAGTTTTCTTTTTATAAATGATTGATTTTAAACAAATTATATTTAATACAACTACACAAATATGGGTTTTTTTGACTTCTTAACGGAAGAAATAGCAATAGATTTAGGAACAGCAAATACATTAATCATTCATAATGACAAGGTGGTGGTGGATAGCCCATCGATTGTCGCTCAAGACCGAACTTCACACAAAATTATAGCAGTAGGCAAGGAAGCTCGGTTAATGCAAGGAAAAACACACCCTAACATTAAAACAATTCGACCATTAAAAGATGGAGTAATTGCTGATTTTGATGCTTCGGAGCAAATGATTAGTATGCTTATCAGAAGTGTACCTGCATTGAAAAGGCGTTTTTTCTCTCCCTCATTGCGTATGGTGGTTTGTATTCCTTCAGGAATTACAGAAGTGGAAACGCGTGCCGTTCGTGAGTCGTGCGAGCGTGTAAACGGAAAAGACATTTATCTTGTTCACGAACCGATGGCGGCAGCTATTGGGATTGGATTGGACATTATGCAACCTAAAGGGAATATGATTATTGATATCGGAGGGGGAACTACAGAAATTGCCGTAATTGCCTTAGGAGGAATCGTTTGTGATAAATCTGTGAAAATTGCGGGTGATATTTTTAACTCTGATATTGTTCATTATATGCGTACTCAACATAACCTTTACGTAGGTGAAAGTACTGCTGAAAATATCAAAATAACGATTGGTGCAGCCACAGAAGATTTAGACCTTCCGCCAGAAGATATTATGGTGCAAGGGCGTGATTTGCTAACAGGAAAACCTAAACAAGTGCAAGTTTCATATCGTGAGATGGTGAAAGCATTGGATAAATCCATTTTGCGTATCGAAGATTCCATTATGGAAACATTGTCACAAACACCGCCTGAATTAGCTGCAGATATCTATAACACAGGGATTTATATGGCTGGTGGTGGAGCTATGCTACGAGGTTTGGACAAGCGAATTTCTTTAAAAACCGATTTGCCGGTTTACGTAGCAGAAGACCCATTGCGTGCAGTAGTTCGTGGAACGGGAATCACTTTGAAAAATATAGATAAATTCAGAAGCATACTTCTTAAGTAATAGTTTATGATTTTGAAATTGTAAGGTGTAGGATGTTGAAAGCTTGCACCTTACAATTTGTCTTTTAAAAATATGTAATTTAGAGCTTATGCAACAAATCATTTTGTTTTTTATTCGTAAAAGAAACTTTTTTGTGTTTTTGTTGCTTTTTTCTTTTTCTATCTTTTTGATTATCAAAGATAATTATTATCCACAAAGCAGATATATCAATTCCGCTAATGCTATCTCGGGGAGTTTGTATAATTTTTCAAGCTATTGGGCTCAGTATTTTGATTTAAGAGGTCAAAATACTCTTCTTAGTGAAGAAAATAAGCAACTTCGAAGCAAAATATTTGCATTGGAGAATCAGCTCAAACAAAGCACTTTAGCCGATAGCCTGCCTTTTTTTGATGCAAATCAATATAAAGTTTACACAGCTAATATTATCAAAAATAGTTTCTTGCGGAAGAAAAATTATTTGACAATCGATAAAGGAGAAGAAGAAGGAGTAAAACAAGATATGGGAGTGATTTCTCCTAAAGGAATTGTGGGAATTGTTGAGAATACTTCTGGTCAGTTTGCTACTGTTCAGAGTGTTTTGAATATAAAGTCTTCTTTGAATGCAATGGTAAAAAGAACAGGGCATTTTGGTTCACTCAAATGGAACGGGCAAGAACTAAATATTGTTCAATTGGTGGATATCCCTAATATTGCTCCAATTCAAAAAGGTGATACTATTGTTACGGGAGGAATGTCAAGCATTTTCCCTAAAGGAATTCCTGTTGGGCGTATTATGAACATCACCAGAAGCCAAATGGATAATTCCTTTGTTATTGATATTAAGTTGTTTACAGATATGTCAAATGTAGATTTCATTTACATAATTGAAAATAAAGACAAAGAAGAGATTAGTAATTTAGAAAGCCAAAATCCTAATGAATAATCTTTTTATTAAAAATACTTTTTTATTTATTGTGCTGGTACTGTTACAAGTACTTGTATTTAGTAATATTGGTTACTTGGGATATGCAAACCCGATGGTATATCTACTTTTTGTAATTATTTATCCATATAGAGAATCCAAAATACAATTTTTGTTTGCGGCTTTTCTGATAGGTTTGTGTATTGATATTTTCTCAAACACGGGAGGAATTCACGCAGCCAGCACGGTTTTTGTTGCGTATGTTCGTGCGAGAATATTAAAGTTTGTATTTGGGAATAATTTTGATTTTCAGGAGATAAAACTTTTACAATATCCTCCTGCAAAAGTATTTTCCTATACAACAATTATAGTTGTATTACATCATACGTTGTTTTATTTTCTCGAAATATTTAACTTCAATCATCTGTTTACAACTTTTGTGAAAATAGGAACTGCCTCTGTTTTTACAATTATTGTGTGTTTGCTAATTACGTACATATTTAGGAGCCAGAAGAAATGAGAAAGTACTTGCTGTTTATCATAATTATCTTAACATCAATCGTTTTTGTGATTCGTTTGGTGTATCTTCAGGTTGTGGAATTTGATGAAAATTCACGTCCTGATGAAGATGTTGCGGTTGAGGTTGTTTACGATTATCCGGAGAGAGGCTATATTTACGACAGAAATGGGCAACTTCTGGTTTCGAACCAACCGGCATACGATGTTATGGTAATTCCTAATGATGTTAAACAATTGGATACGTTGGAGTTATGCGGATTATTAGCAATTTCAAAAGAAGATTTTAAAGAACGTTTACAAAAAGCAAAAAAATATTCTTATCGCAAACCATCTGTTTTGGTAAATCAGCTTTCAAAGGTTGATTATGCTGTTTTGCAAGAAAAATTACGCAAATTTGATGGTTTTTACATCCAAAGACGTTCTTTACGTCATTATTTAACACGTAATGCGGGAAATGTTTTGGGGTATATAAGTGAGGTAAACGAATGGGAACTGAAAGAAAATTCGTACTATATCGCTGGGGAATTGGTTGGACGTCAGGGAGTTGAAAAACAATATGAATCTTTTTTACGAGGAGAAAAAGGAGTTCGCTATTTTCAAAAAGACAGACATAATCGCCAGATAAGCAGCTACAAAGACGGGATGTTGGATACACTTCCTGTTATGGGGCAGTCTCTACAATTGACTTTAGATATTGGTTTACAAGCTTATGGAGAAGAATTAATGCAGAATAAGCGAGGTGGTATCGTAGCAATCGAACCTAAAACAGGAGAAATATTAGCACTAATTTCCGCTCCTACTTTTGACCCTAACTTGCTTGTCGGGAGGCAACGCTCGAAAAACTATACGGCTCTTTATCAGGATTCTATAGCTAAACCTTTGTATGATAGGGCTTTACTTGCTGAATATCCACCAGGTTCTCCTTTTAAGGTGATTAATGCACTGATAGCCTTGCAGGAAAACGTGATAGCTCCTTCAACTTCCTTTGGTTGTGGAGGAGGATATCGCTACGGAAATCGTATAATGCGTTGTCATTGTGGACGTTCAAGTAATGATTTGCTACACGGCATTGCACATTCTTGCAACGCTTATTTTGCTAATTCATACAGGCGTAGTATTGAAAAATATGGCAAACCTTCCGTTGGAATGGATGCGTGGAGCAAGCACGTGAAAAGTTTTGGTTTGGGTGGCTTTTTAGGAAGCGATTTTCCCACAGGGCGACCCGGAAAAATTCCGAATACAGCTTTGTATGATAGGCAATATGGGCAGGGCCGTTGGGCGGCAACGTACAATATTTCAAATGCGATAGGGCAGGGAGAAATATTGACAACTCCGATACAACTTGCTAATGTAATGGCTATTATAGCCAACAGAGGGCATTTTTACACGCCTCATATCGTAAAGAAAATAAACGATGAGGTTACACCATTTAAGGAGTTTACAACAGTCAAACGGACAACTATTGATAAAGAACATTTCGAGCCTATAATCCAGGGAATGAATACTGCATACAATTCGGGGACTGCACGAGGGACAAGAATAGAAGGAATTGATATTGGGGCAAAAACGGGAACTGCTGAGAATTTTGTCCGAATTAACGGAAAGCGAATGCAACTAACCGACCACTCCATTTTCGTAGCATTTGCACCAATTGATGACCCTAAAATAGCAATTGCCGTTTTTGTGGAAAACGGATATTATGGGGCGAGAGTAGCGGGACCAATTGCTTCGCTGATGATAGAGAGATATATTAAAGGTGAGGTCTATCGTTGTGATTTAGAGAAGCGAATGCTTGAAAAGAGCTTGGAGGAAGAGTATGCAAAACCATACAGCGGGCAGCCTTTCCGTATCAATCAATAGGAGTTAATCGACTTTGCAAGTCAGTAAATCTTAATTTTATGATGCAGAAATTCTGCTTAAAAAAATCCTCAAAAATATGAAATACTTCATTTTTTTGATTTTTGTAATTTATTAATAATCAAAATGTAAATGTTTTATATATAATTTTATAACGGACTATTTTTCAAAATAGTTTTGTGATATTGGATTTTTGATTATATTTGTCACTATCTATTTCTTAATGTTACGGAAGTGTAAAAAATGCTTTCTTTTTTTAAGAAAATTTTAAAAATAAAAACATACATAAAAAAATATGAAATTTATTGTATCAAGTTCGTACTTATTAAAAAAATTGCAAGTAATAGGAGGTGTTATTAATAGCAGTAACACAATGCCAATCCTTGATAATTTTTTATTTGAATTGACTCCTAATGTGCTAACTATTTCAGCATCAGATTTGGAGACAACGGTTAAAGGAGCTTTAGAAGTGGAATCAGATTCGGAAGGAAGCATTGCAGTACCCGCAAAGCTGTTGATAGAAATATTGAAAACTTTTGCTGAACAACCACTTACATTCATTGCAAAAGATAATAATACAATAGAAATCAGTTCAACACACGGAAAATACTCATTGGCATACTTGGATGGAGAGGAGTTTCCAAAACCTGTGAGTTTGTCCGAAGCCAATAAAGTGACTTTACTTGGAGATGTTCTGGCTACTGCAATTCAAAAAACGATTTTTGCTGTCGGAAACGATGATTTGCGTCCTACAATGAGCGGAATTTTCTTTGAATTCAATGAAGAAGGTTTGACTTTTGTGGCGACAGATGCTCACAAACTGGTAAAATATCAGCGTACGGACATCAAAGCGACAGAAACTTCAGAATTCATTATGCCTAAAAAGCCTTTGAATTTGTTGAAAGGAATTTTGGCTGGAAGTGAAACAGAGGTTACTGTTGAGTACAACGAAAGTAATGCTAAGTTCTCTTTCGATGGAATGGAATTCATTTGCCGCTTGATTGATGGAAAATATCCGAATTATGATGCGGTAATTCCGAAAGAAAATCCTAATAAGTTGACGGTTAATCGTGTACAGTTCTTAAACTCAGCACGACGTGTTTCAATCTTCTCGAACAAAACTACGCATCAAATCCGTTTGAAGATAGCAGGTTCTGATTTACAGGTTTCAGCAGAGGATATTGACCACAGTAACAAAGCAGATGAGCGTTTCGCTTGTAATTATCAAGGTGATGATATGGAAATCGGGTTCAATTCTCGTTTCTTGATTGAAATGCTCAATAATTTGGATTCAGATGAAGTAATGCTTGAAATGTCAATGCCAAACAGAGCAGGGATTTTAACACCTCTTGATGGATTAGACCCAGGAGAAAGAGTGCTAATGTTGGCTATGCCTATAATGTTGAATAACAACTAATTGAAAACATCGATTAAAAAAGGGAATAAATTTTTTATTTATTCCCTTTTTTTGCTTTTTACTCAATTTCAGCATTCAAGCCGGCATCTAATAAGGCAAGGCACATTGGTCTTAATTTTTCATAACTTCCTGATTTTACATCACATTTTCCTTTGAAATGAACTATTATGGTACATTGTTCGGCTTGGTCATAAGTGTGCTTACAAACACTGACCAAGGTTTCGATAACGTGGTCAAAGGTGTTCACATCGTCATTGTACAAAATAAGATGGCATCCATCATCCAAGAGTTCTTCCGTGGAAGTTTCATTCTGTGTTTTTTCTTGGTGATTGAAAATCATAGTTTTAGGGATTTTAAATTTTTCTAAATTTCAGAGCAACCCATTGGTTACGTTCCAGCTTCTCTGCAAATTCTAAATTGTTTTCGTTACATTTATCTGTTATTGCAGGCACATCGGATTCATAAAATCCGCTTAAGAAAAGCATTCCTCCAGAGGATAGACTTTTTGCATACTGAGGAATGTCCGAAAGTAAAATATTTCTATTAATATTGGCTATAATAATATCAAAATTCTCATTGTCAAGTAGTGAAGCATCACCTAATTTTACGGTAATATTTTTACAATTATTTCGCTCCGCATTTTCAAGGGAATTTTCAACACACCAATTGTCAATGTCAATAGCGGTTATGGATTTTGCACCTCGTTTTTCAGCCATAATAGCCAAAACACTTGTTCCGCATCCCATATCTAATACTTTTTTCCCTTTCAAATCAGTGCTTAGCAGGAATTGTAACATCATATATGTGGTTTCGTGATGTCCCGTGCCAAAGCTCATTTTTGGTTCTATAATGATGTCATAAAGGGTGCTGGGAAGTTCGTGAAAAGGAGCCCGAACTGTGCAAATATCATCAATAACAATTGGGTTGAAATTTTTTTCCCACTCCTCGTTCCAATTGATTTGCTCTATGGTTTTGAAAGTGTATGAAATTTTAAATTCAGGCGATTGTAAAATATAAACATCATTCAAAATATTTTCATTCCACAAATTTTCCTGAATATAAGCCAATATTCCCCTTTCGGAGTCCACAAAACTCTCAAAACCACATTCCGCCAATTCAGCAACCAAAATTTCAGAAGCTACGCCAAGTGGCTCAATTGTAAAATCGTATTCTATGTAATTATGCATTTCCTTGATTTTTTACTCCATTTTCTTTTTGCGAAGTTCAAAGTTTTTACCTAAGTAAACTTTTCTAACTATTTCATCTTCAGCAAGTTCTTCCGGAGTTCCTGCTTTCAAAATACCTCCTTCAAACATCAGGTAAGTTCTGTCTGTAATTGAGAGAGTTTCCTCAACACGGTGGTCGGTAATTAAAATTCCAATATTTTTGCTTTTTAGTTGAAATACAATAGATTGGATATCTTCAACAGCAATTGGGTCAACGCCTGCAAAAGGTTCATCAAGCAGAATAAACTTAGGGTTTGTAGCCAAGGCACGAGCAATTTCGGTACGTCTTCTCTCTCCTCCAGAAAGCAAATCTCCTCGATTTTTTCGGATGTGTCCCAAACTGAATTCTTCAATAAGCTCATCAACTCTTTTTTGTTGCTCTTTTTTAGATAGTTTGGTAAGTTGCAACACACTTTTGATGTTATCCTCAATGCTTAGTTTTCTAAAAACAGAAGCCTCTTGTGCCAAATACCCAATTCCGTATTGTGCACGCTTGTACATCGGGAAATTTGTAATATTCTCACTGTCAAGGTAAATTGTTCCTCCATCTGGTTTGATTAAACCAACAATCATATAAAAGGAAGTTGTTTTTCCAGCTCCGTTTGGTCCTAAAAGCCCAACGATTTCCCCTTGATTTACTTCCAAGGAAACACCCTTAACAACTTTTCTTCCTTTATAGATTTTAATAATGTCGTTTGCAATTAGCTTCATTTCGTATAATTAAAAAACTAAAAAATTATGTGCAAAAAAAGATTCTGCCGGAATTTTTTGGTAAATAGAGTTTTTAGATTTCTGACTAAAATTCAAATCGGTAGGGCATTTCGTCCAATTCGGTTTCCAAATCCACCCAATCGTGAACTTCAGTTACCAAGCTGTAAACCATTTTCTCAGTCAACACTTTTCCTTCATATATATCAGAAATTGTTTGTTCTGACATATCCTCTCTTAAGAAAGTTTCATCTCCGAAAAAGTCAATTGCCCAATTTTTGTATTCTTCTGGTTTGGTGGTAATTTGGTCAAATTTATGAATAAATTCGTCAATTTCAAAATTTTCCTCACAATTCCAAGTCTCCCCGTCCAAAGACCAAATTACAAACGGAATGGCGGCATCCGAGAAATTTTTGCGATAGTAAGGAAGAAAAACTTTAGGAATTCTTTTTTCAAATGACTGATTGTCAGATTCTCCACTTTCTTCCGAATTTGTTGACGGAACGATTAAGCAAGCTTTATCAATAAAGTAAAATGAGAGTGAAGTGCCATCTTCTTCTTCAAATCCGAGTCCCCATTGAGCTTCAATTCCATCGTATTCTTCTTGATTGCTTTTGTAGTAAGTGTGGTACGTTTCAAATTCATAACCACAAATAATCCAGTCAATTACAGCTCTGCCTTTGCAAATCTGTTTCAACGTTTTCACGTTGGGTAGTTGTTGTAGGTAGGTTTTACAATCCATTGAACCTTATTGTATTATAAATTAAAATTTTTGATTTTATTTTTTGAAAATCTGAATTTGTTATGCATTAAGCTCAGATTTTTTCGCTTTTTCATCTTTCTTTATTACGTATTTTGAAATGAAAATACTCAATTCATATAGCACTAATATTGGGATAGTTACAATAATTTGGCTGGTTACATCGGGTGGAGTGATGATGGCTGAGATAATTAAAATAACTACAATGGAGTGCTTGCGATATTTCCGCATAAAGGACGGCGTTACTAATCCTAATTTTGTTAAAAAATAAACGATTATCGGAAGCTCAAAAACCAATCCGCAAGCAATTACAGATGAGCGAACTATGGAAATATACGAACTTAAATCAATTTGGTTTTGAACTTCGCTACTCACCGAATACGAACCCAAAAAATTAACGGAAAGCGGAGCTATTAGGTAATATCCGAACAAAATTCCGGAGAAAAACAATGCGGAAGCAACAATTATGAAGCCACTGGCTAATTTTCGTTCGTTTTCGTAAAGTCCGGGACTTATAAATTTCCAAAGTTCGTAGAGAATATAAGGAAAGGCAACGATGACTCCAGTCCAGATGGAAGTCCAGATGTGGGCTGAAAACTGCCCTGCCATCGTTCTGTTTTGTAATGTAAAAGGCAGTTCTTGAGCACAAAAAACACTTTCATAATCAAAGAGTTGCCCGAGTTTACAGAACATTCGGTATGTGAAAAAATCTCCTTCTTTTGGTCCAAAAATGATTGCAAAAACGTAATTTTTGTAAATAAAAGCAAGGACAGCGACTATTAAAATAGCCATCGTTGAACGAATTAAATGCCAACGAAGCTCTTCTAAATGGTCTAAAAAAGACATTTCATCTTTTTGATTTGTCATATTTTCTTAAACTGAAAAACTTTCTTTTGATGGTTAAAATACTGTGCAAATATACATTTTGTTTTCAATTTTCAGCATTTTTAAAAGGAATTTTTTGCGATGATAAAAATGCAGAAATTACTCAGAGAAATTAAATCGTTTTTTGTGATTCTAAATGCTTCTTTCCCAGTGAGTTTTGAACAGACGAAGTTCGTCCCAAGTGTATTTTCCGTTGAGTTTTTCAAATATATTTCCGAGCGAATGATTCTCTTCTTCATTGAAAATATTATTGAGCTCCTGTATTGTCGCTTCCGGCAAAATATCCGAAACCATAACTTTTTCTTGCTCAACGAGTTTTATTAAATGACGATAAACGGTGGCTTCGGTAAGCATTCTTTTTTCGGCAACAGATTTTATGGAGCGAGTAGCCTCCCAAAGTTGTAGCGTGACCTCGTAAGTGGAGGTTTTCTCTTTTTGAGATTTTGTTTCTTCCTTACTGATGTCTTCTGCTACAAAAAGTTGTTTTTCTTTTAAATATTTTTCTACTTTTGATATTAATTCTGTTCGCATATTTTTGAATTTTTCAGAATTAATATTCTCATTTTCAAAATCTTTTCCTTTTTTGGATAATTCAATTAATTGTTTGGTTTTTAAAAGATTTCGAATGATCTTTGAAGTAACGTCTTCCAAATCAGATAATTCATCTTTGAATTGCTTAACTTTTTTCAAAGCTCCTATTTCGGCATACGTACGCAAAATTTCATACCAAATTTCCTTCAATTGTGGCATAAAATAGGAGTATGCCTTCTCAAAACGTTCATAAATAAACGCAAATTCATAGCTTGAAACGAAAATGTTTTTCAGCTGTGAGGTGAATTTTTCAGTAATTTGCGTTAATTCAATGACTTGTGATAATTTTTCATTTGCCCAATTTTTATACGTATTTTTTTTGCCGATGTCACCAATGTAACTCGATTTGTGTAAGTTCCACTGTGATAGGAAGTTATCCCATTGAAAGCATTCTAAAATAGATTTTTCCAAAAATTGCTTTTTGCCCGTTTTGCAAGCGTTAAGTATTTCATTTTCAGAAGCTTTGTTTTTAGCGTATTGCCTTACATTTTCATTGTTATCGATTCCGTGTTCGTTGACGGAAGAAAGTAAAACCAAGCCATCCAAAGAACGCAAGCGAGAAAAAGCTACGTAAGCCTGCCCTGAAGCAAAAACCTTGTCCAAATCCAAAGCCGCCTTTTCAAAGGTAAGTCCTTGACTTTTATGCACTGTAATTGCCCAAGCCAATCTGAGCGGATACTGGGTAAACGTTCCTAATCGTTCTTCTTCAATGTCTTTCGTATTTTCGTTTATGCGGTAGCGAATGTTCTCCCATTCATAGCGTTCCACGTTGATTGTTTTTCCGCCATCTAACTGTACTTCAATCTCATTTTCGGAAAGAGAAGTTATTGTTGCCATTTTTCCGTTGAAAAAAAGTTTTTCGCCAGATAAATCATTTTTGATAAACATAACTCTTGCACCTTTTTTCAAACGGATTTCTTTCTCAATAGGATACATATTTTCAGGAAAATCACCAACAACGATGGCTTCATAGGTGAATTCTTTCGTTGTTAGTTCGCTCATTTTCTTGTTGTTAATGGCGTCTGCTTTGGCGTTGTGTGTTGTTAATGTTATGAAATCATTTTCAGGCTTGAAATTAGGTTTTACATATTGTTGTAAATATTGTATGTCTTTTTGTGTTAAATTATTGTCTCTTAAATTGTTAAGAATAGAAATGAAATGTTCATCCGATTGACGATATATTTTCTCCAGCTCAATGTAAAGTAACGGATTTTGCGAAATTACTTTTGATTGGAAGAAAAACATTCCGTCGTAGTACATTTTCAAAATGTCCCATTCATCGTTTTTTACCACAGGCGGAAGTTGCAGTAAATCACCGATAAACAAGATTTGCACTCCTCCGAAAGGGAATTTATTTTTGCGAATGGTTTGTAGCATAAAGTCTATCGCGTCCAAAACATCGGCACGTAACATACTCACTTCGTCAATTATTAAAAGTTCCATACTTTCAATAATTTGACGTTTGTTTTTATGCATTTTGAAGTGCTTTCGCAGCGAAGTTCTGTTTTCAAATCGTGCATTTTCGCTTACAACAGGAGGTGTGGACGAAGTTGGCAAAAATGAAGCAAAAGGTAGCTGAAACATCGAATGAATTGTAACGCCTCCCGCGTTAAGTGCAGCAATGCCCGTTGGTGCTACCACAACAGTATTTTTGTGGCACGTTTCGATAATTTTACGCAGTAGGGTAGTTTTTCCGGTTCCTGCTTTTCCCGTTAAAAAAATATTTTGATGAGTTTGATTAACTAATGTAAGAATTTGCTTTTCCATAAAAAAATCGGTAACGAGCAAAAGTAATAAATTATTTTGGAAGTTGGATTTTTATAAAAAGAAAGAAGTTGCCTTTTCGGGCAACTTCCTCTGAAATATCGTTTTGTATTTTTACCAGAAAATAGCGTATAAAGCTACTAAAAGTATGATAATTACGTAAGAAGCAATATTGAAAGTTGAATCTGTTTTGAAAGTATTTTTATCAATGATAATGGCTTTTTCATTGATAGCACCTTTATTTTCAAAATGACTCACAACGGCAATAATCAGCATTGAAACAATCCAAGTAATCATCATTTGATGCATCCACGGAAGTGTAACGAACAAGCCACTTAAGGCAGAATCAGCCATCCAACCATTAGGACCTATTTTGAAATAGAACGCAATTAAAGTAGAAAGAAGTATTCCCCAAATTGCTCCTTTGTTCGTAGCTCGTTTATAGAACAATCCCATCATAAACACGGCTAAAATTCCAGGGCTTACAAGTCCGGTGTATTCTTGAATATATTGGAACATTTGGTTAATTCCTCCTAATGCGGGAGCTACAACCAAAGCAATTATTAAAGCCACAGCTGCCGAAATACGTCCTACGCTAACTAATTGTTTTTGAGAAGCATTCGGGTTAAGATTCTGTTTGTAAATATCCATTGTGAAAATCGTAGCCGTTGAATTCAACATCGAAGCCAATGAAGAAACAATCGCCGCTGCCAAAGCCGCTACAACCAATCCTTTCAATCCCGTTGGAATAAAGGTTTTGATAAGCCAAGGGTATGCGTTATCATTCATTATAGCTCCGTTTGCTCCCGTGAAGGCTTCTTTCACGCCATCAATAGTAGCTGTTCCTGCTTGGTTTTGATACATAACGTAAGCTACAATCCCCGGAATTACCACCAAAACAGGCACAATCATTTTCAAGAAAGCCGCAAAAACGATTCCTTTTTGTGATTCTTTCAAAGATTTTGCAGCCAAAGTACGTTGAATAATATACTGATTGAATCCCCAGTAGTACAAGTTTGCTACCCAAAGTCCGCCAACAAGAACAGCGATTCCGGGCAAATTCATATATTCCGGATGCGATTCGTCTAAAATCATTTTGAAGTGGTCAGGTGCAACGTCAAAAATATGTTGCAAACCGGTTATCACTCCGCCTTGAGGTGTTACATTATCCAATGCGATGTAGGCAGTGATAAGCCCCCCCACAACAAGTAACGCCACTTGAATAACGTCCGTCCAAGCAACAGCCGAAAGCCCTCCCCATAGCGAGTATGCCGCCGCAAAAAGAGCTAAACCAACCATCGCATAGAAAGGATCAACGCCCAAAACTACTTGCAAGGCTTTTCCTCCTAAGAACAAAACGCTGGTAAGGTTCACGAAGATGAATAAGGCAACCCAGAAAACAGCAAGAATAGATTTCAAGTTGGTGCTGTAACGTTTTTCGATGAATTCGGGAATGGTGTACAATCCTTTTTCAATGAAAATAGGTAAGAAATATTTTCCTACGATAATTAATGTAAGAGCAGCCATCCATTCATAGGAAGCAATTGCTAAGCCCAATGCAAACCCTGAGCCCGACATCCCGATGAACTGTTCTGCGGAGATATTTGCAGCAATTAACGATGCCCCAATCGCCCACCAAGGAAGGGATTTACTTGCCAAGAAATAATCTTCCGCAGTTTTCCCCGAATCCTTTTTGTTGCGTGACACAAAAAGCCCCACACCGAGAATAACTGCCGCATACAATGCGAAAATTACATAATCTAATGTTGTAAATGAATTCATATATTAAAATTTTAGTATGTTTTTATTTTTTCGGGTGCTAATTTAAGAAATTTTTATTTATGATTTAGTATTTCCCCCGAAAGATTTAAACATTTTAAAGATTAATGAGCTTAATCAGGTAGATTATATCTTAATAAGATTGTTATATAATTACCTTTATGTTCGGGTTGATTTCTAATAAATCTTTGATAAAATCTGATTCATTTTCAGGAGAAACTTTAATAGTCTCGTATTTGTTGTAAAGAATTTCAAGTGCTTTACTACTTGGAGCGGTGGCTCGGTCTGTTCCCGTAGCTATAAAGTTATTACTTTTTTCTATTTTTCGGATGGTCTTTACGTCAATTATTCTGTTGATAAATGCAGCTGAAACAAATAAATTTTCACCTGAAATAATGTAAGTTACATTCTTATGAATTTGAGAAAGTCCCCATAATAATGGAGCCATAAAGATAGGAACTATCAAAATTAAAAACCAAGGAAAATCCTGAATAATTATAATAGCAACCGAAAATATCATCATCGCAGATAACTGAATAATGAAATTCGATTTAAAATTAGTTTTAGCTTTATACAATTTCATTAGTTTAATTTATTTTTATTTTCCAAAAAATAAAAGCCAAATGAAATAATGTTTTCACTTGGCTTTCTGATGATTATAATTCACGAGTGCCGTCACCGATGCTCACGTCATACACCGATGGGGCGTACCCGATTTTTTGCGTATAGCTTTCGATAATGTGTTTTTTATAAGCTTCTACTCGGTTGTTTTTAACCAGTGCAATGGCACAACCGCCAAAGCCCGCTCCCGTCATACGAACGCCTGTAACTCCGTCAAAATTAATACTTTCCAAATAGATGGTATCCAGTTCCTTACCTGTAACTTCGTAATCTTCCATTAAGGATTTGTGTGAGGCAGACATCAACTCGCCAAAACGCTTCACATCGCCCGATTTTAAGGCTTTTTCGCTTTCTTTTACACGTAAATTCTCATAAATCACGTGCTTAACTCGTTTTTGCATCTCTTCTGTAAGTTCGTTTTTGTGCGCTTCAAAATATTCGGCGGGAATAGAACAAAGGTCTTTGAAATTGGCGTTTTTGTTGAAGATTTCCAACGCTGCCTCGCAAGTAGCACGACGCTCATTATATTTGGAATCCGCCAGTTTTCGTTCTTTATTGGTGTTGATAATCAGTAATGTATCTTCTTTTAGAACGAAAGGCGTATAGGTATAATCCAGCGTTTGGCAATCCAAAATGATGGCGTGGTCTTTTTTTCCCATTCCGATGGCAAATTGGTCCATAATACCACAATTCACGCCCACGAATTTGTTTTCTACGTTTTGTGAAATTTTCACCAACTCGATTTGATTTTTACCCAATCCGAAAAGCGAATTCAAAGCGAAGGAAGTCACCAATTCAATCGAAGCCGAAGAGGAAAGTCCGCCACCGTTTGGAATATTTCCGTAGAAAAGAAACTCCATTCCGTTGAATTTCACGCCCTGACGCGTAAAATAGTCGATGCAACCCAGCGGATAATTTATCCAAAGGCTTCCGTTTTTGGTATATCCTTCGTGATTGATAGTTACTTGGTGTGCCGATTCCGGAAAGTTTAAACTCTTGAATGTAAATGTATTGTCGTTTGTTTTCCGAACTGCTAAGTAAGTTCCGTTTTCAAGAGCACAAGGCATTACAAGTCCGCCATTGTAGTCGATGTGTTCGCCAATCAAATTCACGCGAGCCGGTGCAAAAAACACCTTATCGCAAGGTTTTCCGTAGTTTTTCTGAAATTCTTCTTGTATGTATGTTTTCATTTTTTGAAATATTTTTGTCTGTTTTGTATTATTTAGAGATACTTTTTTAATTTATCTATTTTGGGTTTCTTTTTCGGGAAAACCCCGAAGGTTCGGAACGCGTGTTTTTACCTTTCGGGAACATCCCGACGCGTGCCTTCCGATGTTTTCTTTAATCGGGAAAACCCCGAAGGCTCAAAACGTGTGTTTTCGTTCTTTTTATAAATGTATAAAGCTTCGGAACACGTGTTTTTTAGCTTTTGATAAATGCCCGAAACGAGAAATCTTGCGTTTTGATGCTTCGGGCATTTATTAAATGATTTACTTCTTTCGTTTTGACTCTAAAAACTTACTTTATTTCACTGAACTTAAACACGGTAAAGTGTTTGTATTCTTGCCCTGGGTTCAGCTGTGTGGATTGAAACTGTGGATAGTTCAGTGCATCGGCAAAACCTTGGCATTCAAAGCAAATACCTGCATTTTGTCCGGTAGATTTTCTGCCTTTAGGATGCAATTCAGGCACATAATATCCGCCATAAATGTGAAGCACAGGATGATTAGTTCGTACGTCCATACGGATGCCGCTATCGTTGCAAATTAGTGACCCAACGGTTTCATTTTCCGAAACTTGACGTGGGAAAGCGTTGTCAATATCGGGATGAACGGGTGTTGGTTTGCGATAATCCCAATGAGTGCCTTCCACGAGGAGTAATTCGCCCGTTGGGGAATAATCGGGGTTTAGTGGAGAAACTTTATCGCCGTTAATTTGCAAATGGTGATTTAAAACGTTGCTTGAATCAGTATTGAGGTTAAAATAAGCGTGTTGGGTCAGGTTCAGGATAGTGGGTTTGTTGGTTGTTCCGTGATAATCCACCCGAAGTTCGTTGTCATCGTTAAGTGAATAAGTTACTTGTGCGGTAACTTCGCCAGGGAAGCCTTCTTCGCCATCGGCAGAAACATATCGGAAAGTCACTGACGGAATTGGCTCATCTTTCACCGAAACGAGTTCCCAAACTTTGCTGTCAAATCCTTCAAAACCACCGTGTAGTTGTGCTCCGTTGTGATTTACGGTCAGTTGCAACGTTTCGCCGTTAAGGGTGGTTTTTCCGTTTTTGATACGTCCGGCATTTCGCCCGATAATCGCCCCGAAATACGGATATTCTTTGCGATAATCCGAGCTTAAATATTCTTCTAAGGTATCGAACCCAAGTACGGTTTCGATGTTTTTTCCGTCTTTTGGAAATTTAATGGAAGTGATGATGCCACCGAAGTTAGTTACCGATACTTCCATAGCGTTTTTGTTGGTTAAGGTGAAGAGTTCTACCTTTTTATTTTTGTGAGTTCCGAATGGTTTTTGTGTAATATTTTTCATTTTCAAAAATTTTGACGAATGTACGAAAATTTTGCCAGAGCACAATATTTTTCCGTGCAGAAATATCCAAAAACAGAAAATATTTTTTCTCTTCCGACGAAAACTGCTATCTTTGCAAAAAAAGTTTTAGAATGAAATCAGAGCAAGAATTGACTGAATTTTATGAGCGTTTAAAAAAAGAATTGGAAGAAACTACTTCTTTCCCAACGATGTATCTGTATAAGTTTATCATACCTACCGATGCTCAAAGATTAGAAACACTTAATTCAATTTTCAAGCAAACCAATGTAGAGATAAAAACTCGACCTTCCTCAAACGGGAAATATACGGGCGTTTCCGTGTCTGTTCTTTTACAAAATCCGGACGAAGTGATTCATTATTACAGAGAAGCGGGCAAGATAGAGGGAATAGTTTCGTTATAGGAAATTGCAGAAAATTAAATTTTAAAAGCTAAAGAATTTAAAAAAATGGAGAATCAAAATACACAGAATATGTCCGAAAATATGGGCTTGGAATATAACACGGAAAGAACTCCTTTGATAATCCCCGAGTACGGAAGGCATATACAAAAAATGATTGAAAAAGCCATAACGATTGAGGATAGGGAAAAACGGAATAATACCGCGAAAAGCATCATAGCCGTGATGGGAAATATGTTTCCTCATTTGCGAGATGTTCCTGATTTTCAGCATAAATTGTGGGACCAGTTGTTCATTATGTCGAAGTTTCAACTTGATGTGGATTCTCCTTTTGAGAAACCGACTTCTGATGTGTTAATCAAACATCCTGATATTCTTCAATATCCGCAAAATCATCCAAAATACAGATTTTACGGCAACAACATTAAAAAAATGATTGAAGTTTGTGTTGGCTGGGAAGAAGGTCATCTGAAAGAAGCACTAAAATACGCAATAGCTAATCATATGAAGAAGAGTTATTTAACTTGGAATAAGGAAGCTGTTGAAGATGAAGTGGTTTTTCAGCATTTGTACGAGCTTAGCGATGGTAAAATTGACCTTGCCAAAACAAAAGAATTTCTGACAAACAGTAACGAACTTATCAAAACCAAGCAGAATTTAACGAAAAGAGCTTCAGGGCAAACTAAAAAAGCAAAGAGAACTAAAAATACTTGATTATGGGCGTATTTAAAATTGAAGGAGGACATACACTAAAGGGTGAAATAACTCCGCAAGGGGCTAAAAATGAGGCTCTTCAGGTTTTGTGTGCAGTATTGCTTACAAACGAAAAAGTGACCATTCACAATATTCCTAATATATTGGATGTTAATAAATTAATCTCCTTACTTGAGAATTTAGGAGTTAAAATACAGAAGTTAGGCAAAGGTTCGTATAGTTTTCAGGCTGATGAGGTTAATTTGCAATATTTGAAATCAACAGCTTTCCAGTCCGAAGGGCAAGGTTTGCGAGGCTCAATTATGATTGTGGGACCGCTTCTAACACGTTTCGGGGTGGGTTATATTCCTCGTCCGGGCGGAGATAAAATCGGTCGTCGCCGTTTAGATACGCACTTTGAAGGGTTTATCAAATTGGGAGCCGATTTCAATTATGATAAAGAGCATCAAACATATAGCGTAACTTGCAATCGCCTTAAAGGAGCAGATATGTTGCTTGATGAAGCCTCTGTGACAGGGACTTCAAACATTATTATGGCTGCGGTTTTGGCAGAAGGAAAAACAACTATTTACAACGCTGCTTGTGAACCTTATGTACAGCAATTATGCCGGATGCTTAATTCAATGGGAGCTGATATTCAGGGGATTGGTTCTAACTTTTTGACCATTAACGGAGTTGAAAAGCTCTCGGGATGCACGCACACACTTCTGCCGGATATGATTGAAATTGGTAGCTGGATTGGGTTGGCGGCTATGACCCAAAGCGAGATAACTATAAAGAATGTAGGTTGGGAGCATTTAGGTCTGATACCCAATGTCTTCCAGAAGTTGGGAATTACACTTGAGCGTAGAGGCGATGATATCTATATTCCGGCTCATACGAAAGGATATCAAGTTCAGAATTATATAGATGGCTCTATTTTAACGGTTTCCGATGCTCCTTGGCCAGGCTTCACTCCCGATTTATTGAGTATCATATTGGTAATGGCAACTCAGGCACGCGGTGAGGTGTTAATTCATCAAAAAATGTTCGAAAGTCGTTTGTTCTTCATTGATAAACTGATAGATATGGGAGCTAAAATTATTTTGTGCGACCCGCATCGGGCTACGGTTATCGGTAACGATTTTAAATCGCCACTAAAAGCTACTTTGATGACTTCACCCGATATCAGGGCTGGGATTGCTTTGCTGATTGCGGCTCTTTCTGCCAAAGGAACTTCTACCATTTATAATATAGAACAAATAGACAGAGGTTACGAGAACATTGACGAGCGTTTAAGAGCTTTGGGAGCGAAAATAATTCGTGTTAATTAACAGAGAATAAATACTTTATATATAATTAAAAATGCTAATCATAGGAATTACGGGAGGAACAGGATGTGGAAAAACAACTGTTGTAAATCAGATAGTTAAAGAATTGTCAGGAAAGGAAGTAACGGTAGTTTCACAGGATTCATATTATCGGGATATGAGTCATTTGCCTTATTCTGAAAGGGTTAAAGTTAATTTTGACCATCCGAGTTCTATTGATTTTGATTTATTGAAAGAACATTTGATTGCTCTTAAAGAAGGAAAATCGGTAGAAAGCCCTGTATATTCATTTGTAGAACATAATCGCACGGGCGAAACCGTACTGATAAATCCTACGAAAGTGATTATCGTTGAGGGAATTTTGATTTTTTCGCACGCTGATATCCGTAATTTGTTCGATATCAAAATTTATGTTCACGCCGACTCGGATGAGCGATTGATTAGACGTATTAAAAGAGATACCACGGAACGAGGCAGAGACGTGGAAGAAGTTCTGAATCGTTATCAAACTACCTTAAAACCAATGCATTTGCAGTTTATTGAACCTACGAAAGAGTATGCCGATATCATCATCCCGAATAACAAAAGAAACAATGTAGCTATTGATATTATAAGAACCATTGTTCATAACCGAATTTATCAAACTGTTTCCTGATGAAGTCTGTTTTTCAATACATTGCACTTTTGAAAGGGTATAGGTTGTATGCTTTTATACTTCTTTTTTTCTTCGTCTGGATGGCTTTCTTTGACGCAAATTCTCTATTGACACACAGGGAGTTAAATAAGGAAATTAAAAAACTGAACAAGCAAAAACAGTTTTTAGAAAAGGAAATAGAGAAGGACAGAAAAAGTCTGAAAATCCTCAATACCGACGAGGGAAAAGAGAAAATGGGAAGAGAGGCATATTACTTAAAGCACGATAACGAGGAAATTTTTATAATAGAATACGATACAATAGATTGAAAATTAAAGTTATATGAACTTTGGAATTATCATTCCTGCTCATAATGAAGCAGATTGTATTGAAAAAACGTTAGAATCTCTTTTCAAACAAACGAAAAAGCCTCTGCAAGTTATCGTCGTTGATGATTGCTCCACCGATTCAACTCCTCAAATTTTAGAAAAAATTAAGCAAGAAAACCCTTCTCTGACAGTATTGCGTAGAGAAGAGGGAGCTACGCATTTGCCTGGAAGTAAAGTAGTTCAGGCATTTAATGCGGGGTTGCCTCTTTTGAAAGAAAACATAGATGTAATTTGCAAATTTGATGCAGATTTGATTTTCCCACCTAATTATTTAGAAGTTTTAGCGAATCATTTTTATGAAAATCAGAAAGTTGGTATGTGTGGGGGATTCTGTTATGTGGAAAAAAACGGCAATTGGGTTTTGGAAAATCTGACAAACAAAGACCACCTCCGAGGTGCAGTTAAAGCCTACCGAAAAGCCTGTTTTTCAGATATTGGAGGACTGAAAACTGCAATGGGTTGGGATACAGCCGATGAGCTTTTGGCTCGCTTCTATGGTTGGGAAGTAAAAACAGATGATACATTGAAAGTTAAGCATTTACGACCAACGGGAGCGGGATATAATCTGAATGCTCGTTTTTTGCAAGGAAGTGTTTTCTATCGTTTACGTTATGGTCTTTTGCTTTCTGTTTTGGCTTCGGGCAAATTGGCTTTTAAAAAGAAAAAAATTGATTTATTCAAAGATTATTTGCGAGGTTATTTCAAAGCCAAACAGGAGAAACAAGAATTTTTAGTGACTCCTGAGCAGGGCAAATGGATTAGAAATTACCGTTGGAAGAAAATTTTGGCGAAGGTTTTTAAAGAAAATTAATATTTGCCAAAGATATTTCTCACAGATTTCACAGATAATACTGATTTTTAGGATAAAAATCTTCTACTTTCATTTCTTGACATTCTTATCTTCTAAATCTTTTTGTTAAATTTCGTTGAAATATTTTGTATTATAGTTAATTTTTATACATTTGCCCCCACATACATTAACTCAACTCCAAGCATAAAAATACTATGAAAAACTTGTGTAATTCACATAAAATCAGTATATTTGTACGTGCCTTAGCACAGCACAGCACAGCACAGCACAGCACAGCACAGCACAGCACAGCACAGCACAGCACAGCGTTTAGACAGCCGAGATAATATAATTTTTTAAAATATATATCCGCTTGATGGAGAGAACTTTCTCCATCAAGCGGATTTTTTTATTTTCTTGTAAGTTAACAATTTAAAATGTATAGATATGGCTTTTGAAAATTTGATTCAGGTATCTTTTACCGATGAGGAGCTGAGCAAGATTGACGTAGCCCTTCAAACTATTGAAACCGTACTGAAAAGCAAAACGGTAAACCTAACTCCCGATGAGCGTAGGCAGTATGGCAGTATCGCTGAGCAGAACAAACTTTTTGTAAACAAATGCAAGGAGCTAATGGAGCAGTATCCCCAGTATGTGCCGAGTTTTTTGGATAAGGAAGAATATGACCGCGATTTTCTGGCTCGCACACAAATTGAAACTCGTTTGCAACGACTTGAAAACCTTGCCGAACAGCTTTCGGACACCAAAGTATTGCTTGACCACGATAATTATTTCAATTCGCTTAGTTTTTACCGACATATCCGATTTTTAAGTAAGGAGAATATTCCGGGAATTAAATCCATTTGGGAGGCTTTAAGTCAGTTTTTTAAGTCCGGAAAACGCACAACCAAGCAATAAAAATTCTATTTTAAAAATTTTAGACCTATAAAATGCGGTTCAGAACCATAAAAATTAGGTTGCAGATTGGTAAAAAGCACTTCAGAACTGATAAATTGGAGTTCATAACCGCAAAAAAGGAGTTTTAAACCGTAATTTAGAGGTTATTTGAGGGAGTAAATACAGTTCAGAACTGTCTAAATGCGGTTCGGAACCGGTAAAATGGAGTGTTAAACCCTAAAAAAATAGAAAAAGACAATGAAAAATTAATAATGAACAATATTTCTTTATAAGAACTGTTACTTGTTCATTGTATAATTATTCTTTGTTCATTGAATATTTATTCATTAAAATAAGGCGTAACCCGAAAAGCCTGTAACAGAGTAGGGGTAATTTTAATATTTTTAATAACAATGAGAAAAATTTTAGTAATGGCAGCTTTGATAATAGGTGTTATCGGTTGCGGTAAGGATGAAAATTCTGCTACGGGAGACTACCCTGAAATTGTAGGAACTTGGAGGATAGTTGACAGTGAAGTGGGTGGGAAGCGTACCTCACAAATACCTAATTTGACGGAAGCGGATAGACAAGCAAACCATTGCATCAATAGCTCTGTATTTAAGTTTTTAGCTAATGGTGATATCAGAGGCGTATATTATGTATCATCAGTGGATCCTAAAAAGAATAATGAAAAATATTATGGGTTCTCCTCATATGCGGAGTGTTACCCTTTATTTGATTTTGATGAGGCGGCAACTGAAGGTAGTGTGAAATACAAAATACGAGAAAAAAAAATCATTATATATGGTAAGAGTAATGATGGAAGTTCTGGAGAGGTAGAGTTTTTTAACATAGAAAGCCTTTCAGGCAGAACTTTAAAACTTTCCTATTCAGAAGAAATGAAAAGAGGGACACGTTCAACTTATGAACGAGGAAAGCAATTTTTACAACAACACAATTTGGAATTGCCTGTAGATATGAATGTTTTTATGAACGGTTTTATTATAATGGAAAAACAATAAGGTGTCTTTTAAATATTTTTTAACGTTTTAATTTTACAAAAATGAAGAATTTTATAATTGCGGTAACGGTTGCCATTGCAACTATTTTTACAACACAAGCACAAGAGGTTAAATTTGGTGCAAGAACAGGGCTTAACATATCAACAGTATCATTTAAAGGTTCAGAAACAGAGGCAGGGCATTCATATAATGTGGATGTTGAAACAGGTTTTAAAACGGGCTTTCACGTGGGAGCTTTTGCTGAATTAGGGCTTTCCGATCAACTTTTTATAGAGGCAGGGCTGGCATACTCACAACAAGGAGCTACATTGAAATCAATGACGGGAACCTTTGGCAGTCGGACTATAAAACAAGATTTTGATAAAGATTCTTACATTACCTTGGGGCTTATTAACTTGCCCGTTTGGTTAAAATATGATATTGCAGGGTTCCGTCCTAAAGCAGGGTTGAATATCGGTTACTTGGTAAATGCAAGCTCAAAAATTGGTGGTGAAAAAAGATCAGAAAAGATTAATGATAATAACTTTGATTTCGGGTTAGGTATTGGTTTGGAATATAATTTACCAATGGGAGTGTTTTTTGATGCTAATTTCAATTTTGGCGTAACAAATTTGGCACAAGAAAAAGGCTCGACAGTTAAAAATCGTACTTTCCAAATAGGGGTAGGCTACAAATTTTAATATAAATTATTAAGGAGGGGATAACTATACAACTTTGAATTAAAAAAGACATCTTAACACTGTTTTGTATAGTTGTCCCCTATTTTTGAAGTTACTAATTTAAAATATAGGAATACAAGGCAGCCTAACAAATTACTAAGAATTGTCTCCTTCTTATTAAACTTTAATAATAACATCTCTTACTCATCAAAAAAATCATCGTCATCATCAATTTCGTTGAGGAGATTGTCAATGGCACGGCGGTCTTTTTTGGTGGGGCGTCCTTCTCCTTTTTGTCGGTAATATTCTTGTGCAAGTTTTTGTATTTCAGCTTGCTCAAAGGCTTCTGGGGGAGTTAAATCGTGTCGGTATAAATCCACCAATTTTGCTCCAACTCTTGAAAGGGGAACGTCCAAAACTTTTAATTCGTAGTTAATCTGATTTTTACGAACGATAATTTTATCGCCAACGAAAACTTCCCGCGATGGCTTAACTGCCTCACCGTTAATGCGTATGTGTCCTTTTTTGCAGGCTTCCGTTGCGATATTTCGGGTTTTGAAATAACGCACACACCATAGGAATTTATCAATTCTCATAAAAATCTTTGATATTAAATATTTATAAAGTATGGTGCAAAAATAATATAATTTCGTATCTTGCACCCTCAAAAAAATATAATTTTTGTATGGTAAAGAAAACTATATTCAGTATCAGTTTGTTATCGGCGTTGGTGGCGGTTTCGTGTAAAAAAGATGACGACGATAATAAAAAAGTAACTCCTCCTCGTGATGTAACAGAAGTACGAGATGAAAATGAGTCTTCAATTGTATCATATTTAAAAACACATTTCTATAAGTTTGAAAATAATGAAGTTACGTTAGATACCATTGCAGGGAAAAACGCAACGGAAACATCTTTGTTTGAAAAAGTTAAAACTGTGGAATTGGATGTTCACGATATAAATAATAAAAGAGTACGTCATAAAATGTACTATTTGCCTGTACAGGAGGGTACTGGAGAAAAATCAACTATTGCAGATTCTGTTTTTGTGGCTTACAAAGGACAACTGCTAAACGGCAAGGAATTTGACAGAACGGTGGGATATACACGCTCCAACTGGATGGATTTGTTAGGTGCTAAAAGTGAAGGAAACTTGGGTTCTGTTTTAGGTTTCAGAGAGGCTGTTTCTTTGTTAAAAGATTCAAAATCAGGAGTGATGTCAAATGCAGACGGAACATTAACTATCCCGAACGATGGTGGAGTAGGGGTGTTCTTTATGCCATCAGGCGTGGCTTATTTTAACTCGGCGACAGGAAGAATTCCTGCATATTCTCCGCTCATATTTATCATACATTTGATAAAAACCAAAAACGCAGACCACGACAGAGATGGTATTCCTTCCATCAAAGAAATCAAACGTGATGATTATGGAGTAACTACCTTGCCGGATTGTAATAAAAATGGCGTTCCTGATTATTTAGATAAAGATAAGTGCGAATAATAAAACATATGTAAAACACATAAGATGAGAGCTTTATTTGGTTTTCATCTTGTGTGTTGCTTTTTTAAGATGAGAAAACAAATTCCTAATATTATCACTTTATTAAATTTGTTTTGCGGAACAATAGCTGTTGTTTTGGCTGTTCAGGGCAGATTGGATTGGGCTTTCTTTTTTGTGGCATTGGGTATATTTTTTGATTTTTTTGACGGATTTTTTGCACGTCTGTTAAATGTAAAGTCCGATTTGGGATTGCAGCTGGATTCGCTTGCTGATATGGTAACTTCGGGAGTGGTTCCGGGCGTGGGAATGTTTCAGCTTCTTTCAAAAAGCGATTTTGTAACTCAAAATGGTGGTTTATTTTCAGAAATATTCCCTTACTTCGGATTTCTAATCACCTTAGCTTCAGCATATCGATTAGCGAAATTTAATATAGACACTCGTCAGACTACGGGTTTTATAGGCTTGCCAACCCCTGCTAATGCATTGTTTATCTTGTCCTTGCCTGTTATTTTACAGTATCACTCTGCGGATTTGTTTCAAAATGTTTTGCAAAATACGTGGATTTTGGCGGGAATTACTCTTTTGAGCAGTTATATGTTAAATGCCGAAATTCCGCTATTTGCATTAAAATTTAAGGATTATTCCTTTCAGAATAACAAGATAAAATATATGTTTCTGATAGTTAGTGTATTGGGACTATTATTTTTCCAACTCATTGCTATCCCGATGATTATCGTTCTGTATGTTATAATTTCTATTTTTCAGAATAGATGTAGCTGTAAACTATGATTTTAGAGGCTCTACCGTTGTGTGAGGTTGAAAAATGTAAATTTTTCTTGTTTTTATTTCGATACATTCATAACATTTAATTCTTCTTTTGCCTTTTTGAAAAACTCTTCCGTCTTTGGTACGGAATATAGCTCCGATAGGTAATTCAAAAACAAAGCTCGTAACTTCTTCTTTATCAAAGTCTTTCAAGGCAATTGATAAAACAGGGTCAATGTCACTACTTGCAGCCGGATTTTTAAAATGATTGGCAACAATTCCTAACAATTGAGAAGGGAAAATACTGGGAGAAATGAAAGGCAACATCAGCATACGAAAAGTGTATTTCCATTCGTTTCCGTGTGGTTTAATTTGTCTTCCGAATTTTTCAAAAGCCAGTAAATGAGCAATTTCGTGAATGAGAGTGATTAAAAAACGATACTTATTACTGTTTGCATTTATGGTTATAAGATGTTGTCCGTTAGATAGTTGCCTGTAATCTCCGTGTCTTGTTTTTCGTTCATCTACAATCTTTAGATATATTTTATGGAGTTTGATAAGCTCAAAACAAGGAGAAACCGCATTTTCAGGTAAATATTTAGCAAGAATATATTCCATTTCGTTCGGAAAAGTACAAAATAATTAATATTTTATTACTGAAAATTCAAATTCAAAAGGATTAAAATTTTCAACCAAATTGGGGATAAAATCTGTTCCTTGTTGTATGTAAAAATCGGAGAAATTACAGTAACGTTCTTGTAATGAATTATTTGGGAATAATTCACTCTTTAAAAGTAAGATGCGTTGTAGTTCGTCTGCAAACTTCCGTTTTTGTGCTTTTAGCAACCGTTTTTCAAGGTTTTCCAATCCTTTTAGTTGCTTCACTTCCTGGGCTTTGACAGCATTTTTGAAAGAAGCATCTGTTTTTTCAGCGATTAAGTATAAATCCGAAAATTGTTCTTTTAGAGCATTTTTCTGCTGGGTGAAATCAATTGGAAAATCACTAAGTTCTTTAACTCTTTTATTTTTTAAATCATCTGTTTTTAAGAACAAATCTGTTACGGAAATATTCAGTTTTTTGATTTTATTATGTTGATTTTCAGATATTAATAAAGCTGAATTCCGAAGCATTAGCATAGGGAAAGGAACTTTCTCCGCTTCAAAAAAACGTTTGAGTTCCAGCCAATAAGCAATTTCTCCGCCTCCGCCAATGTAAGCCAAGTTCGGTAATGTAACTTCTTGATACAGAGGGCGCATAATTACGTTCGGAGAAAAACGCTCGGGATAATTCTCTAATTCTTCCAGAATTTCATTTTTGCTAAAAAAAATGTCCGTTTGGTGAATTTCAAATCCTTTTTCGGAAGAAACGATGCGATTTCTTCCATTATCGGTAAGATAAAAAAGGTTAATCTCACGCGGATTTACTTGTATGGGGTACGTTTTGTTTGTATTCTGAATTTCTGAAATAGTTTTTGTAACTTCCTGATAAGCAATGTTTTCTAATAAATCATTTTTGATGTAAGGAATGAAAGATTTTTTAAGTTCACGGTGATTTCCATCTACAATTACCACGCCGTATTGCTCAAAGAGAGCGTTTACCAAAAAACGAGTCGCCGAAGCAAGGTTATTATGTTCTAAATAGCTGGACTTGAACAAGTTTTTTAAGAAATCGGCATTCTTTCCAACACCAATTGAACTTTCAAAAATATCAAAAACTTTGTCAAGAGAGTCGGTTTTGAATGCTCCGGTCATTCCCTTTTCGGAACTGTGCCAGTGCAGACTTTTGTTTTGCAAATGAAAATGATTTATTTCTTCAAAATCGTGGTCTTCCGTAGCCATCCAATATATCGGAACAAACTTAAAATCAGGATATTCCTCGGAAAGAATTCTTGCTGTATTGATTGTGGAAACGATTTTGTATATGAAGTAAAGATGCCCCGTGAAAAGGCTTAACTGATGTCCCGTTGTGATTGTAAATGTATTTTTGTTGCCTAAAAGCTCAATATTTTCGAGTACTTTTGGAGATGTTTTTATTTCAGAATATTGTTCTTTTAAGGATTGAACCAAACGAATTCTCGCTTCATTTGTGAAACTATTTCGCTTTTCTTCAATTTGTTTTTTGAAGTTTGAAATATTCGGAAAGTGATTATAAAAACTGCGTAATTCCTCTTTTTCAAGCACATAATCACTTATGAGAGACGAAAAAAAGTGAATTTGTTCAAACGGAATTTGGCTTACAATCATATATTTATCAATTACGTATGCAAAAATATTAAATTTATCAATACAGAAGAATTATTTAAGAAATATTTTTACTGAAAATGGAAATATTAAATATTAATTTTTAATTTTCATTAGTGAGTGAAAATAAAAACTTAAAATGTTTGTATAATTGAAAAATAAAATTACTTTTGCAAAAAAATCGATAGAACAAAAAATTAATACCAGAAGAATTATGTATTGGACATTAGAACTTGCGTCATATTTAAGTGATGCACCTTGGCCTGCAACAAAGGATGAATTAATTGATTACGCAATCAGAACTGGAGCTCCAATGGAAGTTGTTGAAAACCTTCAATCTCTTGAGGATGAGGGTGATATGTATGAATCGATTGAGGAAATTTGGCCTGATTATCCTTCTGATGAGGATTACTTTTGGAATGAAGATGAATATTAATGCGTTTTGAACATAGAAGAAAAAGTCTCTTGAAAGATAAGAGACTTTTTTTGTTTTTGGTAAAGAACTGAATTTTTGTCAGTTTTTCTGAAAATGGTACAATTATTGGGCAATCTTGCCAGAGACTGAGAAAAATAAATGTTATCAGATTGTTAATAATTTCGTTTTTTAATTAAATATATATGAATGTTGTAAATTCACTAATAAAAATTTTTGTAGGAGACAAGGCAAAAAAGGACTTGAGGGCAATTCAGCCTATTGTCGAGAAGATAAAAGCTTATGCCAATCAGTTGGAAAATATTTCTAACGATGAGTTACGTGCAAAAACCATCGAATTTAAAGAGAAAATAAAAGGTGCAAGGGCTGAAATAGATGCTAAAATATTTGATTTACAGCAACAAGTAAACCAAACTGAGGATATTGACAAAAAGGAAGATTTGTACACGGAAATAGATAAGTTAAATACAGAAGCTTATGAAATTTCTGAAAAAACGCTGAATGAAATCCTTCCTGAGGCTTTTGCCGTTGTTAAAGAAACTTCAAAACGATTTGCTAATAATGAAACGCTAACTGTTACTGCAACTCCTTATGACAGAGAACTTTCTGCAACGAAAAGTTATGTAACTCTTGAAGAAGATAAAGCTATCTGGAAAAATTCGTGGGATGCTGCGGGTAAGGAAGTTACGTGGGATATGGTGCATTATGACGTGCAACTTATCGGAGGAATTGCCCTGCATCAAGGAAAGATTGCAGAAATGCAAACCGGTGAAGGTAAGACACTTGTGGCGACACTGCCCGTGTATTTGAACGCCTTAACAGGAAATGGAGTTCACTTGGTAACAGTGAATGACTATTTGGCAAGAAGGGATAGTGCGTGGATGGCTCCGTTGTTCGAGTTTCACGGAATGCGTGTGGATTGTATTGATAATCATCGACCTAACTCGGAAGAAAGACGTAAAGCCTATGACGCTGATATCACTTACGGAACGAATAATGAATTTGGATTCGATTATTTGCGTGACAATATGGCACATACTTCTGCCGATTTAGTGCAACGTGCTCATAATTATGCTATTGTCGATGAGGTGGATTCCGTATTGGTGGACGATGCTCGTACCCCGTTAATTATTTCAGGACCAACGCCTAAGGGGGAATATCACGAATTTAATGAATTGAAGCCTATTGTTTCCGATTTGGTTTCAAAACAAAGGCAGTATTTAACAAAAGTTCTTGCTGATGCACGTAAACTTATTGCCGAAGGAAATACCAAAGACGGCGGATTCTTGTTACTTCGTGTGCATCGTGGATTGCCTAAAAATAAGGCACTTATCAAGTTTTTGAGTGAGGAAGGTGTGAAGCAACTTCTCCAAAAAACTGAAAATTATTATATGCAAGATAACAATCGTGAGATGCCAAAAGTTGATGAAGAACTTTATTTCGTGATTGATGAAAAAAATAACCAGATTGAGCTGACTGACAAAGGTTTCGCAGATATTTCTTTCGATGGAGATAAAAATTTCTTCGTACTTCCTGATGTTAGCATCGAGATAACAAACATTGAAAAACAAAACCTTCCAATTGAGGAAGAAGCTGCTCTGAAAGAAAAACTTTTCCAAGAATTTAGCGTGAAAAGTGAGCGTATCCACACGCTTAACCAATTATTGAAGGCTTATACTTTATTTGAGAAAGATGTTGAGTATGTGGTAATTGACAACAAAGTTTTGATTGTTGATGAGCAAACAGGACGTATAATGGATGGTCGTCGTTATTCTGACGGATTGCACCAAGCCATTGAAGCCAAAGAGAATGTGAAAATTGAGGCTGCAACACAGACTTACGCCACTATTACGTTGCAAAATTATTTCCGTATGTATAATAAACTTTCGGGAATGACGGGTACAGCGATTACAGAAGCGGGAGAGTTCTGGGAAATTTACAAATTGGATGTGATGGAAATTCCAACGAATCGCCCGATTGCTCGCAAAGACCAAAATGACCTGATTTACAAAACAAAACGTGAAAAGTATAATGCTGTAATTGAGGAAGTTGTACGTCTGTCAGAAGCTGGTCGTCCTGTGCTTATCGGTACTACTTCGGTAGAAGTTTCCGAATTATTGAGCCGAATGCTTACAATGCGAAAAATCAAACATAACGTATTGAATGCTAAGTTACATAAAAAAGAAGCTGACATTGTGGCAGAAGCTGGACAGCCTGGTGTGGTAACGATTGCAACCAATATGGCTGGTCGTGGAACGGATATCAAACTTACTCCTGAGGTGAAAAATGCGGGAGGTTTGGCGATTATCGGTACAGAACGCCACGATTCACGTCGAGTTGATAGACAGCTTAGAGGTCGTTCCGGACGTCAAGGAGACCCAGGAAGCTCTCTTTTCTACGTATCGTTGGAAGATAATTTGATGCGATTATTTGGTTCTGAACGTATTGCAAAACTTATGGATAGTTTGGGTCACAAAGAAGGAGATGTAATTCAGCATTCTATTATGACCAAACGTATCGAAGCAGCACAGAAAAAAGTAGAGGAAAATAACTTCGGAATTCGCAAGCGTTTGTTAGAGTACGATGATGTGATGAATGCACAACGTGAGGTTATTTACAAACGTCGTCGTCACGCTTTGGAGGGAGAACGTCTTAAAGTGGATTTGGCGAATATGATTTTCGACACTTGTGAGGTAATTGTAGAAGGAAACAAGGGCGGAAATAATTATAAAAACTTTGAATATGAGCTAATTAAGTATTTTGCTTTGAAAACTCAAATCACAGAATCTGAGTTTGCGAAAACTTCGGCTAATGATTTGGTTTTCAAATTGTACAAAGAAGTTTTAGCTCATTATCAACAGAAAACAGAGAAAAGTGCTGAAACGGCTTTCCCTGTTATAAAAAATGTGTACGAAAATCCGTCAAATACCTATGAGCGTATCGTAGTTCCTTTTACGGACGGGCAGAAGGCACTCAATATCGTTACGGACTTAAAAGAAGCTTACGAATCAAATGGTAAACAGCTAATTAACGATTTTGAGAAGAACATTACTTTGGCGATTATTGATGAGGAATGGAAGACACATTTACGCCGAATGGATGAGCTTAAACAATCAGTACAGTTAGCAGTTCACGAGCAAAAGGACCCATTGTTGATTTACAAATTTGAGGCGTTTGAGCTTTTCAAAACGATGATTGAAAAGGTAAATAAAGAAATTGTTTCGTTCCTATTTAAAGCAGAATTGCCTCAGCAAACGCAACCTGTGGAAGAAGCGAGAGTTTCTCACGAACCGGAAAATTATCAAACTTCAAAAGAGGAAGTTTTGAATAGTGACGAAATGGCGAGCCGTCATCGTCAGGCGATGGAACAAACACAACAACGTCCGCAAGTTGTGGAAACTATCGTGC